>CASFQZ010000091.1 GCA_949296825.1 uncultured Eubacteriales bacterium | reverse complement strand
TCGCCGCTCATGCGCAGAGACTGGGGTGTGATTTTTTTGAAATATCCCTCGCGGGTAAAGAACAGATGCACCGGATAGGAGGGGATGACCTCCTGCTCGGGTCCATCGTCCTCCGCCGTCTCATAGATGATTTTCGTGCGGCGCTCCCCGGCGTATTTTTCACAGACCTGATCCAGCTCGCGCTCAATGATGGCAAGGATCCGCGCCTTTTTGCGCAGGATATCCTCCATATCGTCGATCTGCTCGCGCAGCTGGTCGATATCCTTCATCCGCTTGAGGATATATTCCCGATTCAGGTGCCGCAGCTTGATCTCGGCGACATACTCCGCCTGGGTCTCGTCGATGCCGAAGCCGATCATCAGGTTCGGCACGACCTCCGCTTCCTCCTCGGTCTCGCGGACGATCTTGACGGCTTTGTCGATGTCCAGAAGGATTTTGGAAAGCCCCTCGTACAGATGCAGCTTTTCTTTGGCTTTATTCAAATCAAACAGCACCCGGCGGCGGATGCACTCGCAGCGGAAGGCGATCCACTCCTGCAAAATACCGCGCACGCCCAAAACCTCGGGACTGCCGCCGATCAGTACGTTGAAATTGCAGGAAAAGCTATCCTGCAGCGGCGTGAGACGGAACAGCCGGCGCATCAGCTGATCCGGGTCGGCTTTTCGCTTCAGGTCAATGGTGATCTTCAGGCCGGTTTTATCGGTCTCATCGCGCACGTCGGCAATCTCGCGCACCTTGCCCGATTTGACCAGATCAATGATTTTATCGATGATCGCCTCGCTGGTGGCGGTGGGGGGAATCTGGGTGATGTCGATGCAGTTATTTTTCTTATCATAAGAATAGACCGAACGGATTTTCAAAGAGCCTCTGCCGGTTTCGTAAATATCCCGCAGGGTGTCGCGGTCATACAGCAGCTCGCCGCCGCCGACAAAATCGGGACCGTTGAGCGTTTCAAAGAGGTCCGCGTCCGGGTCGGCGATCAGCGCCTTTGTGGTCTGACAGATCTCCCGCAGGTGAAAGGAACAGATGCTGCTCGCCATGCCCACCGCGATGCCGGAGGTGTTATTGACCAGGATATTCGGGAACGTGACCGGCAGCAGCGTCGGCTCCAGCATGGAATTATCGTAATTGGGGACAAAGTCCACCGTATCCTTTTCGATGTCGCGGAACAGCTCCGCGGCGATGGGCTCCAGCTTTGCCTCGGTATAACGGGAGGCGGCGTACGCCATATTGCGCGAGTATGCCTTGCCGAAATTGCCCTTGGAATCCACATAGGGGTACAAAAGCGCCTCATTGCCCCGCGCCAGACGGACCATCGTTTCATAGATCGGACCGTCGCCGTGGGGGTTGAGCTGCATCGTTCTGCCGACGATATTCGCCGATTTGATGCGCGCACCGTTCAAAAGCCCCATCTTATACATGGTATAAAGAAGCTTGCGGTGGCTGGGCTTAAACCCGTCGATCTCGGGAATGGCACGGGAAAGGATAACGCTCATGGCGTAGGGCATATAGTTGATTTCCAGCGTGTCGGTGATAAATTGGTTCTGCACATCGCCGGCGCCGGCGATGTGGGCGCTCGCCTGCTCTTCGGGCGGCGTCTGTTTTTTTGTCGTTCGTTTTGCCATAGTTCAAAAGCCCGGTCAGCTGATATCCGCCAGATCCAGATACAGGTGTCCGTTGTCGGCTATATACTCCTTCCTGCCCTGCAAATTATCCCCCAGCAGCAGGTCAAATTTATCGGAAATCGCCGCTTCGTCGCGGTCAGCCTCCACGCGAATCAGGCGGCGGGTCGCCGGGTTCATGGTGGTCAGCCACATCATGTCCGCATCGTTTTCGCCCAGACCCTTGGAGCGCTGGATCGTATATTTCCCGTCGCCGATCTCGGCAAGGGCGTCGGCTTTTTCTTTTTCGGTATAGGCGAACCAGGTCTGCCCGCGGCTGCTGATCTCATACAGGGGCGATTCGGCGATATATACCTTGCCCGCCCGAATGAGCGTGGGCATCAGGCGGTAAAACATCGTTAAAATCAGCGTGCGGATCTGAAAGCCGTCCACGTCCGCGTCGGTACAGATAATAACCTTGCTCCAGCGCAGATTGTCCAGCCGGAAGGAATACAGGTCCTTGTTTTTGGACTTGACCTCTACGCCGCAGCCCAGCACCTTGATCAGATCGGTGATGATTTCGTTTTTGAAAATTTTATCATATTCGCTTTTCAGGCAGTTCAGGATTTTTCCGCGCACCGGAATGACCGCCTGGAAGGAGGAATCCCGCGCCTGCTTGCACGCGCCCAGGGCGGAGTCGCCCTCCACGATGAAGATTTCGCGCTCGCTGACGTCTCTGCTGCGGCAATCCACAAACTTTTCAACCCGGTTGAGCATATCCTTGCCGGAGGAGAGGGTGTTTTTGATGCTGATACGGGTATGCTCCGCCTTTACGCGGCTGCGCATATTGATCAGGACCTGATCGGCGATGCGGTCCGCCTCCGCTTTGTTTTCGATGAAATAAACCTCCAGCTGATGCTTGAAGAACTCCGTCATCGCCTCCTGGATGAAGCGATTGGTGATGGATTTTTTGGTCTGGTTCTCATAGGAGGTCTGGGTGGAGAAGGAGGAGACCACCAGAATCAGGCAATCCTCAATATCCTGAAAGCTGATTTTGCCGTCCTGTTTGGTATATTTCCCCTGCTGCTTGAGATAGGCGTCCAGCTGTGAAACAAAGGCGCTGCGCACCGCCTTCTCCGGCGCGCCGCCATATTCCAGAAAACTGGAATTGTGATAATATTCTTTACGACAAATTTTATTGGAAAAACAGAGCGCCGCGTTGATCTTGACGCGGTAGTCCTTTTTGTCCGCCCGGTCCCTGCCGGTTTTTTCGGTCTGCCAGAAGCGGATCGAGGAAATCTCGGTCCCCGCGGCGAGCTCGGTCACATAGTCGACCAGACCGTTCTCGTAATAATACTCATAGGTGTCAAAATGGGTGGGCGAAACCTGATCTTTCAGAATAAAATGGATGCCGGAATTGACCACCGCCTGCCGCTTGAGAACGTCCTGATAATACGCCAGGGGGATGCTGATATCGGTAAAGACCTGTAGATCCGGGCGCCAGCGGATCCGCGTGCCGGTATCCTTTTTGGCGTAGGGCTCCTTTTTCATCTCCCCGACCGGATTGCCCCGTTCAAAATGGAGGGTATAGCAGTAGCCGCCGTTGTGAATCTCGGCGTCCATATATTCCGAGGCGTACTGGGTCGCGCAAAGACCCAGACCGTTCAGCCCCAGAGAAAATTCATAGCTGCCGCCGTCGGCATCGTATTTGCCGCCGGCGTACATTTCACAGAAAAGCAGCTGCCAGTTATAGCAGCCCTCTTTTTCGTTATAATCGACCGGCATACCGCGCCCATGGTCCTGTACCTCGATAGAGCGATCAAGAAAACGGGTGACGGTGATCCGGTTGCCGAAGCCCATCCGCGCCTCGTCGATGGAGTTGGAGATAATCTCAAACACGGCGTGCTCGCACCCGTCCAGCCCATCCGACCCGAAGATCACTCCGGGGCGAAGACGCACCCGATCCGCGCCCTCCAGCTTTTTGATGCTGTCGTTGTTATAAGCCGCTTTTTTTGCCATTCTGTTTCCTTCCGTACCGTCCGTCCGACGGTTTTTTACTTTTCACATTGATCGTAGTTATTATCCCATAAATCCCCCCGTCAGGGGGGCAGCGGCGCAGCCGCGCTTTTGCCGCAGGCAAAAAGGATTTATGATTCAATGTTCTCAAGCGGGCGCACAGCGCCCCTCACCGCGCAGCGGGGAGAAATCCGCATTTCGCGGATTTTAGCTTGAGGTTATTATACTATAAACCACGCCGAACAGTCAAGAAAAAAAGGAAATCCCCACGCGGCGGGGAGGGATTCCGAGCGGAAAAAAATTAAAAAAAGGGCTTGATTTTTCTGCGGTGTTGTGATAAACTACTTTAGCACGGCAAGCGAAGAGACTGTTTCGCTGTCGTTTTTAGAAAAAAAAGAAAGGATGATTCGCATGGAATGGTATGAGATCGTGCTCGGCATCTTTCTGATCGTCGTCTCCGTCCTGATTACGGTGCTGGTCCTGATGCAGAAGAGCAACGACAACGGTCTGTCCGGCGCCATTGTTGGCGGCAGCGCGGATACCTTCTACGGTAAAAACAAGGGCCGCACCAATGAGGCGAAGCTCGCGAAGATCACAAAAGTCCTTGCCGTCGTCTTTTTCATACTGGTCTTGGGCACATCGCTGATCTGCACCATTGTCCGATAAACAGACTCCGGTCTGTTTGATCCGATCCAGTAGCTCAGCCGGCAGAGCACCTGCCTTTTAAGCAGGGTGTCCGGAGTTCGAATCTCCGCTGGATCACCAAAAATCCCGAACGCAAAGGCGTTCGGGATTTTTTATTGATTCCTTTTTCCCTTCGCAGCCCGGGATTTGGAGGAAGGATTGAGCGGTAAAGCCGGGGGACCGTGTGGTCACTTCCCTGCCCGGATTTTTTTTGGGGAAGAAGGAATGAAAATCCGGAATAAGCAGGAACAGGGTGCAGCCCCCGAACCGTCCTCTTCCCTTAACAACCAAAGCCTCCGGCTGAAAACCGGACAAAAAGAAAAACCCGGAACCACAAGGATTCCGGGAATTTTTGTTTGTTTGCGGAGAGAAAGCGGTTATCTCTTGGAGAACTGGGGCGCGCGACGGGCACCTTTGAGACCGTATTTCTTTCTTTCCTTCATTCTGGGGTCGCGGGTCAGGAAGCCAGCCTTTTTCAGCAGGGGGCGCAGCTCCTCGTTGGACTCGACCAGCGCCCGCGCCAGACCGTGGCGGATGGCGCCCGCCTGACCGGTCACGCCGCCGCCGGTAACGCGGCAGACCACATCGAATTTCTCGGTGCTCTCGGTCAGGTTCAGGGGCTGACGGACAATGAGCTTGAGGGTCTCCAGACCGAAATAATCGTCAATGTCACGATCGTTGATGGTGATTTTGCCGGTGCCGGGATACACACGGACACGAGCAATGGATTTCTTTCTTCTTCCGGTTCCGTAGAAATAAGGATTTCCTTCGTACATAATCGTTCAGCCTCCCCTTAAAATTCTCTGGCAACGGGCTTCTGCGCCGCGTGCTTATGCTCGGAGCCCTTGTAAACGCGAAGGCGGGCAAGAGCCGCTCTGCCGAGGGTGGTATCGGGAATCATGCCCTTGACAGCCTTCTCGACGGCAAATTCGGGCTTGGTCTTCATCAGCGTGCTGTATTTGACCTTTTTCATATTACCGATATAGCCGGTGTGGCGGTAATAGGTTTTCTGCTCCAGCTTTTTCCCGGTGAGGACGACCTTCTCGGCGTTGATGATGATGACATGATCGCCGCAGTCCACATGGGGAGTAAAGATCGGCTTATGCTTGCCGCGCAGCAGCACTGCCGCTTCCGCCGCGACCTTGCCCAAAGGCTTGCCTGCCGCGTCAAGCACGTACCAATCGCGGGTCACTTCGCCCGCTTTGGCCATTGTAGTAGACATAAACGAACCTCCAAATCTTTTCGTCAAATTACCGATATATGATAGCACAAGGCCATCGGCTTGTCAACCATCTTTTTCAGGTTTTTTGATTTATCCTGTCAGTGCTTTGATTTTCTTTGATTTTCTCTTGTTTTCACCCGATTATCTCACAAATGATTTACAAAAAAATACGGTTGACGGCAGCTTTGCGGCGCGCTACAATGGCAGAGAGAAAAAGGAGGGGGATCCCATGCGCAAAATCGAAGGGCTGGCGCGCGCCGCCATACAGCGCTACCGGATGATCGAGCCGGGCGACCGGATCGCCGTGGGTGTCAGCGGCGGCAAGGACTCGCTGGTGTTGCTCTGCGCTTTACAGGCGCTGTCGCGCTACTACCCCGCGCCCTTCCGGCTGTATGCCGTGACGCTGGATATGCGCTTCGGCGGCGAGGACGGCGATTTTTCCGCGATCGAAGCCCTCTGCCAACGACTGGGCGTCCCCTACACCGTCAAGCGTACGGAGCTGGCGTCGGTGATCTTCGACGTCCGAAAGGAGAGCAACCCCTGCTCGCTCTGCGCCCGGATGCGGCGGGGCATTCTGCACGATACCGCCAAGGAGCTGGGCTGTAATAAGCTGGCGCTGGGGCACCACCGGGACGACGCCGCCGAAACCTTTTTGATGAACCTGAGAAGCGGCGGGACCATCGGCTGCTTTTCGCCGGTGACCTATCTGTCCCGCAAGGACCTGACCATGATCCGCCCGCTGATTTACTGTCCGGAAGCCGCCATTGCGGCGGCGGCAGCCCGGGAAAAGCTGCCGGTCGCTCAAAGCCGCTGTCCCCAGGACCCCCTCGGGAACCGCAGCAAAACCAAAGATCTAATGGCTGCGATGCAGGAGGACTGCCCCGATCTGGCGGAAAAAATCATCGCCGCCCTGCAAAAGGGCAATATCAGCGGCTGGTAAGGCGCGCAAAAAAAGGAAAAAAGACATGAAAAAAGCCGTTCCTTTTGGAACGGCTGGTGTCGGCGACGACCTATTTTCCCAGGCAGCTGCCCGCCAAGTATCTTCGGCACATGTGAGCTTAACTTCCGTGTTCGGGATGGGAACGGGTGGGACCTCAATGTTATAGACACCGACTTGTGAAGTGCTATCGCCCTCACAACGAAAGGTATTATAGCACCTCACGGCGCGGAATGCAAGCCTTTTTTGCAAAAAGCCGCAACTTCGGCGTTTTACCTAAAAAACAGTAGAATTTTTATCAGTCTTTCACAAGAACCTTTTGTACTTCCCCCACAAAGAGATGGTGATAATCCTTCGCGGCGTAAAACGTCCGGTCGATCGACGGGTCACAGAAGCCGCCGGGGTCCATCGGCTGCTCGCAGAGCTTGCGGCAAAGGAGAACCAGCCGCGCCCCCTCCGGGAAAACGGCCTGGTCCAGAAAGACCGGCTTCAGCCCCGCAAGGGCATATTTATCGCAGTCCCTGCCGCTTTTCGCGCCGAAGGGCGCGAGAAGCCCGTGCTGCTGCGGCGTAAAAAAGCCCAGCGTAAAAAAAGGCTCCCGCCGCAAAAATTCCAGCGTATAGCGCTGCGGACGGACATAGACGGTGACGGCGGGCTTGCCCCAGAGCGTGCCCGCGCCGCCCCAGCTGACGGTCATGGAGTTAAAGGAAGCCTTCGTCCCGGCGGACAGGATCGCCCAGTCCCGATCGAACAGGGTAAAGAGCTCTTCCCTCGCCTTCTGCGGCGCTATTTCATGATACCCCATTAAAAACACCTCTTTGAGATAAATATATGATAATTTTAGAAAAATATGCTTACGGCGCCTGCGGCGGCTCGGTGGCGGCGATGGTGGTGGCAGCGTTCTGCGCGGCAATCCCGAAGGCGTCGGCGCTGACCGCCGTATAGACATCGGCATAGTCCAGATACGCCGCAAGGAAGGCGGCGTTATCGTCCAGGCGGACGCGGAACCCGTCCTGCCGCACATAAAACGAATCAAAGCAATCGGCGGGATTGTGGAAATAGATCGCGACCTCCGGATAGGCAATGCCGTTCAGCAGATCCTCCGCCCGCGCGACCGTCAGGGTAACCAGCCGGTTATAATCAAAGGCGGTGAACAGATCGGTGGTGATATTTTCCGCCCGCATATCCGTATAGATCCGATAGGTACCGACCAGCAGGATTGTATACTGCGGCAGGCTGATCACGCGATTTTCCAGCGCATCGGCGTTGTCGTTAAAATTGCGCAGGGCAAAATTGAAATACTCCGTGCGCTTGTCGTACTTCGTTAGCTCCTCCATGGCGACGGTAATCCAGCAATCGCCGTACTGGGTGTAATTTTCCCTGATCAGAGCGTCGGTCATGGTGCGGGCGGCGTTCAGGTACCGCTCGTCCTCCGTTTCACCGTACAGGCGGCTGAGGGCATAAACGGCGGTGCTGTCAAAGGTACGGTCCGTCTGGGCGGTTTTCAAGGTATAATCGGCGTTCCAGACATGGTTGAGCTTGCCGGTCGAGGCGTCGATCATTGCCAAAAGTCCGTTGCCCAGCTTCTGCGCCAGTTGGGCGTACTGCGCATCATCGGCAGTCTGCGCATAGGTCAAAAACGCCAGCAGGCTCTGGATGCCCGCCCCCGCCGAAATTTCATTGGTGTCGCGGTTTAAGACAAAGGCGGTGTTTTCGTCCCGTTCCACGATATGCGACGCCAGGGACGCGGCGGCTTTTTCCAGCTGGTCGCGATGCAGGCCGGCGGAGTCCAGCGCCTCCGAATACTGCGACAGCGCCGAAAGCGCCATCGCCTGCCCCGCCAGATCATATTGCTCAATCGGCAATCCCAGGATCGGATAATAGCCGTTGGCAAACTGACCGTTTTCGTCCATCTGCTCAAACATCCGCTCGGCGACACCGGTCAGCCGCTCGGACACGTACGAACGATCCACCACCTGTACCGTCCGTCTGCCATAATCGCTGTCGGGCTGCTCATTCAGTCCGTAGCAGCCGTCCAGATCCTTGATATAGCCCCGGCAGGTAAAGAGATAGACGGTTTCCGGCAGCGTCTGGACCACCGGCGCATCCTTTTCGTTCAGATAAAGACGGACCTTTTCCATCACCAGATTTTTTGTCACATCATAATCAATCAGCTCATTGGCGTTGATCTCCGCCTCCAGAAGAGAAGAGGCAAAAGCAGCGTCAAAGGCGATGCCCTTACGGAAAAACTCACCGTAAATACCGGCGTCGGAGGCAATGCGCGCGCCCAGCTGAGAGGAAGAAATCTGCTCCACCCGGTTTACGATATCCGCTTTCAGATAAACCGTCGAAAGAAGCTGCTCGCGCACCAGCTCGCCCGCCGCCTGCTCCGCGGCGGTCCACGCCGCCTCCAGCGTTGTGCCGGACCCATGGACCACATGGGCGACGGTTTCCCCGTCCGAAACGGTCAGGAACACATGCAGGGTCGTATTGAACCCGTCACCCAGCTCCCGGCGGACGGTATTTTCCAGATCCTCCGTTTCAAAAACCGCGTCATGCAGCACCATGGACGACGCCAACAGATTGTTATAACAGTCCTGGGCGGTCCCGGAAATATCCTCCGTCGTACCCTCGGTGGTCGCCAGCGCGTCCGGCGTGACACGGTTCAGAATAATCCCCAGCACCGCCAGGATCACAATAATAATAGATAGAAAAACGGCAAAAAAAGCGATCAGGCGTTTTTGCTTGCGTTTGAGCGCACGCTCTCTGGCGCGTTCTTCTCGAGTCGTCAATCGGAGTCAATCCTTTCCGTCTTTTGTGCAAAATAACGAGGAACGTTCAAAATAATACAATTCTATTATACATAAAATTCGGTCCGTGTCAAGAAAATCGGGGGATTTTCCGGCATTTACCGCATATGAGAAAAATAAGCCGCCGCCGGCATGGTATGATAAAGAAAACAGGACAAGAAGCGACGGAGGCGGGCTATGCGGCAAAAAAAGAGAAAAAAACGGAAACTGCGCACCGGCAGGCTGCTGCTGTTTTTTGCGGCGGTCATTCTGGTTTTCAGCCTGCTGTTTCAGGCGCCTTCTCTGTTCAGCGAATACATCCGTGAGGACACCTTTGGCGCCCTGCCAATGTATCGGACAAAAGAAATTTCTTCCGACGAAATTTCTTCCGGTGAATTGATTCTGGTCAACGGCAGCTATTCCTATTCCTTTGCACAGGAGGACCGGACCGTTCCCATCGCTTCGGAAAAAAACAACGCCTGGCAAGTCAAGGACGAGGTCATCCGGCTGCTGCCGGTAACCATCCGTCAGATGAACAAAATGTTCCGCGCCTGCGAGCGCGCCACCGGCATCGACAACATCAGCGTCATCAGCGCCTATCGGGACTATGACTATCAGGACGGGCTCTTTCGCGACCGGGTCAACAGCGACGGCTATTACGAAGCCATCCGCTGGGTTGCCGTGCCGGGTTACAGCGAGCACCACACCGGCTATGCCGCCGACCTTGCCATTGCCGGCGAGGAGGGCGATACCTCCACCTTCACCAGCGAGGGGGACTATGGCTGGGTAGAGGAAAACGCCTGGCGATACGGATTCATCCGCCGCTTCCCCGAAAACAAAACCGCCATCACCGGCATCGCCAACGAGCCGTGGCATTACCGCTATGTCGGCAAGCCCCACGCCTATATCATGCACCAGACCGGTATGTGCCTGGAAGAGTATGAGGAATATGTCAAAAGCTACCGTTACGGCGAAAAATACATTGACCTGAACATACACGGCGACGAATACAAGATTTATTATGTGCCCGCCTCCGACGGAGAAACAACCGAGCTGCCCGTGCCGCTTTTCGGCGCCTACACCGTCTCCGGCAACAATATCGACGGTTTTATTGTAACGGAAAAAGATTGAAGCTCTATGGAATACAAAAAAACATCCTCTTGTCCGGACGAATATGGCAGCCGGTAAACGCCCCGACCCCGAAGGGGAATCTGCTTTCATTATTTTTCCGGAATAAAACCAAGTGCAAGCCCTGAACCCGGGTGGGGTTCAGGGCTTGCTTTGCGGCTCCGCCGGGTTTTCCCGGGGCGATTCGTCCGTGAGGAAATGCGCCAGGGCGGAATAGCGGCGGTTCTTGCGGTTGTTCTCCACCATTTCCGCCAGCCGGTCCCTTCTGCCGGTCAGAACCAAGAGCTGCCTGGCGCGGGTCACGGCGGTATACAGGAGATTGCGGTACATCAACTGGGGCGGCGCGTCGACGACCGGCACAATCACGGCGGGATACTCGCTGCCCTGGCTTTTGTGGACGGTGACCGCGTACGCCAGCTCCAGCTCGGACATACTGTCCAGCGGATACACCGTAAGCCTGCCGTCAAAATCAATGGTCATTTCATTTTCCGCCCGGGAGATTTTGCGGATCACACCCATATCACCGTTAAAAATGCCGCTGCCGCTCTCGCCGTCCTTTTCCCAGGGGATTTCATAATTATTCTTGATTTGCATAATTTTATCACCCTGGCGCAAAATCCGGCCGAAGGAGCGAACCTCCTCTTTGTCGTCGGACGGGGGGTTGAGCGCCTGCTGCAGGCGGATATTCAGATTTACCGTGCCGCAGTCGCCCTTGCGGGAGGGGCAAAGCACCTGGATATCGGCGACGGGGTCAAAGCCATAGGCGTTCGGCAGGCGGACCGCCGCCAGCTGCACGACCAGAGAGGCGGCAGCCAGGCTGCTGTTTTGCTCGATAAAGAAAAAATCTCCGTCCCGGCGGGTGGTTTCGGGCGCCTTGCCGGCAACGATGCGATGGGCGTTGGTGACGATCAGACTTTCCTGCGCCTGGCGGAAAATTTCGGTCAGGCGAACCACCGGGATTTTACCGGACCGGACCATATCCAAAAGCACATTGCCCGCTCCCACCGGCGGGAGCTGATCGGTATCGCCGACCAGAATCAGCCGGCAGCCAAAGGGGATGGCGTCCAGCAGCGCGGAAAAAACCGTAACGTCCACCATCGAAAGCTCGTCAACGATCACCGCGTCCGCCTCCAGCGGATTTTGACGGTCCCGGGTGAAGGTCGCCTCGTCCTCATCGGTCCAGACGACCTCCAGCAGGCGATGCAGGGTGCAGGCGTTCTTGCCGGTGAGCTCGCTCATGCGCTTGGCGGCTCTGCCGGTCGGCGCGGCAAGCAGGATCCGCAGACCGTGCTTTTCAAAAAACGCGATCATGCCGCGTACGGTGGTGGTTTTGCCGGTACCCGGTCCGCCGGTCAGGATCATCACGCCCTTTTCGGCGCTGACACGGATGGCTTCCAGCTGTTTTTCCTCATAATGCACGCCGGTTTGCGCTTCGATCTGTGCCGGATTTTCCCCGGCGGAAGCCATCGCCAGCGGCGGAAAGCGCAGCAGCTCCTTCAGCCGGGCGGCGGCGTTGGCTTCGGCGGCGTACATCTTCGGCAAAAACAGGAAATCCCTCTCGCCGATCCGCACCCGGATGACCTCCCTAAGGAGGATCAGCCGCTCCAGCTCCTCCCGGATCGCCTCGTCCCCCTCGCCCAGCAGGGCGCGGCAGGGCGAAAAGATTTTTTCCTCCGGCACGGCGGTGTGCCCGTTGCGCTGGTTGTAGCGCAGCACATATAAAATCCCCGCCTCCAGCCGATAGGACGGCGCCGGCGGCTCCGGCAGCCGGGCGGCGATTTCGTCTGTCCGGGCAAAATCAAAGCCGCTGATCTCGGCGCAGAGAATATACGGGTTGCGCTTGATGACCTCCACCGCGCTGCCGCCGAAGCGTTTGAAAATACGAATACACTCCGCCGCCCGGATGCCGTAGCGGTCCAGCTCGGACATCACGGTGCGGATGGAAAATTGCTTTTTGAATTCATTGGAAATCGCCGCCGCCTTCTCGCGGGAAATGCCTTTAATGGCAGCCAGGCGCTCCCAGTCGTTTTCCAGCACGTCAAAGGAATTTTCGCCGAAGCGTTCGACAATGCGGCGGGCGGTTTTGGGGCCCACCCCCCGGATCATGCCGGCGGAAAGATACCTTAACAGCGCGGCGGCATTGTCCGGCAGCCGCGTTTCATAGCTTTCCGTCCGGAATTGCCGTCCGAACAGAGCGTGGCTGCTCCATCTGCCGTGCAGGACGATTTCTTCGCCCGCGCCGATCTCAAAAAAGGTGCCGACCGCCGTCACCAATTCGCCGCCCACATTCAGCTGCAAAACGGTAAAGCCGTTTTCGTTGTTATGGAAGGTTACCGTCTCCACGATGCCCTCCAGCGTCTGTTCTTCCCCGTCCTGCACCTTTTTCGCCTCCCTGCCGCAAAAACATATAATTATAGCTCAGAGAAAAAGAGCCTTGCTTTCTCCGACGGCTTGCCCCTCAGCATCCCGGCGGCGCCCCGTACCGCGCTCATGGCAGGGTCCCGGGGGACGCGAACCGGCACGCCGAGGCTGCGGGACAGGGCGTCCGACAGCCCGTAAATCACCGCACTGCCGCCGGTCAAAAACAGTCCGTCGCGGGAAATATCCCCCATCAGCTGGGGCGGCGTTTCCCGGAAAACCGACAGCACCAGCTCCATAAGCTGCTCATAGCTGTCCTTCAAAACAAAGCGCATTTCCGTGGAATTGATTTCAAAATGAACCGCTTCCCCACCGGCGCGCTTGCCGGCGGCGACCATGGCGATTTCCTCGGTGCGCATCACGGCGCAGGCGAGGGTCTTTTTGATCTGTTCCGCCGTACAAAAGCCGACCTCGACGCCCCGCTCCTCCCGCAGGTAACGCCGGATCTGCTCGTTCATGGCGTCACCCGCCCCGTTGCTCTGCTGCGAAACCGCGACGCCGCCGCCGGCGACCACCGCGCATTCCGCCGTGCCGCTGCCGATGTCCAGCACTGCTCCGCCCGCAGGCTTTTCGGGGTCCCAGCCGCCGTCGACGGCGGAGGAGACCGCCCGGTTTATCAAAAATACCTTGCGCGCCCCCGCCTCCCGCAGCAGGCCGGCAAGGGCTTTTTGTTCCAGCTCTCCGGCGCCGCCGCCAAGGCAGAGATAAACATCCGGCTTTAAGATCCGGTTTTTTAACAGCTGATCCAGCGTCTGCCGCAGCAGGTACCGCGCCAGGGCGTAATTGGCGATGCCGCCGTCCTTCATCGCGTAAACGGTGCGAATGCCGTCGGATTCGCGCCCCACCGGCTCCAGCGCCCCGGCGCCGGTCAAAAGCACCCGACCGGTAACGGCATCCACCGTTGCCAGCGCGGCGAGCGCCCCCGACGCGCCGCCCGCCATCGCATATTTGATCGCAGAGGACCCCGGGTCCACCGCGATTTTTGCGCCTGCCATCTCACCGCCTCCTTACTCGTCCGGCAATTGCCCGGCAAGCTCCAGAATTTTTTTCAGCCGGTAATTGACCGCCGTCCGGCTCATCGGCGGGCGCATTGCCTCGCCCAGCTCCCGCAGACTCATTTCCCGCTCCCTCAGCCGTAAAAGCGCCAGCGCGGCGGCGTCGTCCGGCAAGGAGGACAGGGCGTGGTGACGCAGGATCTTCTCAATCGCGTCCACCTGCTGCGCCGCTGCGTTTACGCTGCGATCCAGGTTTGCCATTTCAAAATTGGTTCTGCGGTTGACATTATTTTTGATATTTTTAAAAACCTTCGCGTTCATCACCCGCAGCGCCCCGTTCGGCGCGCCGGTCATGGTCAGGAAGTCCTCGATGGAGGTGCTGTCCTTGAAATACACCACATAGACCCCGCCCCGGGTGGACAGGCGGGGCTGCAGGGTAAAGGTCTGCGCCGCGTCCAGCTGGTTATACGCGTCAAACAGCTTCATAAAATCCATGGCAAGATTTTTACTGCTGATCGAAAATTCCAGATGATATTCTTTCTCCGGGTCGGTGACCGAGCCGCACGCCAGAAATACGCCGCGGATAAAGGCGGCGCGGCAGCATTCGTCCCGCAGGTTGCCGTAATTCAGACGCACCCGATGCTCGCTGCCGTCATAGCCCAGCCGGGAGAGAACCCGGCGACAGCCGCTTCCGGCGGGAAGCGAAACGGTATAGCGCCCCGCCTCGGAGCGTATCAGGCGAACCTTTTCGCCGCCCAGCGCCCGGACCGCCCCCTCATAGGCGAGGGCAATCGGCTCATAATCGGTCATCAGACTGACGCCCCGGAGCGAAAAGCTTCTGCCAAACAGCAAAAAGCCGTAGCTTTGCGCAAAGCTGCAGCACGGCTTGTTTTCGACTGAAAGCATTTCTTTTTTTACATCCGAAGAAAATGACATGATTTTTTATTTAGATTATTGGAAAAATCGAATTTCGGGCGTTAATTCGATCCCCGTATTTTCATAAACTTTTTTCTGGATCAGCATCACCAGCGCCCGCACGTCCTGTGCCGTTGCGCCGCCGCGGTTGATGACAAACCCGGCGTGCTTTTCGCTGACGGCGGCGCCGCCGACCGAAACGCCCTTCAGCCCCGCCTGCTCGATCAGCGCCCCGGCGAAATGCCCCGCCGGGCGCTGAAAGGTGCTGCCCGCGCTGGGATATTCCAGGGGCTGCTTTTCCCTGCGGCGGGCCAGGATCTCCTCCATCTGCGCCCGAATCACCGCCGGGTCGCCCCGCTTCAGCGAAAACACCGCCTCGGTGATGATCCAGTTTTTTTCACAAAACACACTGTGCCGGTAGGACAGCGCCAGCCGCTGCGTTTTTTCGGTATGCAGAACGCCGTCCTCATCCAGGAAGGAAGCCTGCTGCAGCACATCCGCCGTCTCCCCGCCGTAGGCGCCGGCATTCATAAAAACCGCGCCGCCGACCGAGCCGGGGATGCCGTAAGCAAAGGTCAATCCGTCCAGTCCCGCTTCCTGCGCCCGGCGGCAGACCGCGCCCAGAAGGGCGCCCGCCCCGGCGATGACGCGGCAATCCTCCACGCGAATCGAAAGGAAATCGCCGCCAAGGCAAATCACCGGACGGCGGACCCCCTCGTCGGCAACCAGAACATTGCTGCCGTTGCCCAAAAGATAATAGGGCGTCTCGTATTTTTTCAGAACCGCCAGCGCAGCCCGCAGGGTCTCGGGATCCGCCGGCTGCAAAAACAGCGGCGCGGGTCCGCCGATCTTGAAGGAAGTATGCGCCTTTAACGGCTCGTTTTCCAGAAAAACGCAGCCGATCTGCCTAAGCTCTTTTTTGATCTCTTCGCTATACCGCATACCCGCGCCCCGTTTCGTTTTATCTTATTCGTCCAAAAGCGCTGCGCCGATCACACCGGCGTCATTGCCCAGCACCGCCTTAACGACCTTGGTCTGTTTTTTGGCGTACAGGCTGTAGCGCTCCCGCTCCAGGATGCGGCGCAGGGGCTGCAAAAGATTTTCGCCCTCGTTGCTGATGCCGCCGCCGACGCAGATCATATCCGGCTGTAGGGCGTTGACGATATTGATGATGCCGCAGGCGACATAATCCACATACTGGTTGACGACCCGGCGGGCGGTTTCGTCGCCCAGCCGCTCCGCGTCAAAGGCGGTCTTGCCGTTGACCGCGTCAATATTGTTATGGACCACGTCCCACATTTTGCTGTCGTGGTCCGCCTGCATGGCGTCCTTGGTCTGCTGGATCAGCGCGGTGGCGGAGGCGTATTTTTCCCAGCAGCCGCGCCGTCCGCAGCTGCAATGAATGCCATTGTAAACAATGACCTGATGTCCCATCTCGCCAGCGGCAAAGTTCATACCGACCACCAGCTTGCCGTCGATGATGATGCCGCTGCCCACGCCGGTGCCCAGGGTGATGGCGACAAAATTCTTGACGCCGTTGCCCGCGCCCGCCACCGCCTCGCCGAGGGCGGCGCAGTTGGCGTCGTTGTCCAGATAGACCGTTTTGCCCAGCCGCTCCTCCAGCATTTTTTTGGCGGGCACATTATTAAAATCAAGGTTATTGGCAAATTCGATCATGCCCGTATCCTTATTGACCGAGCCGGGGGTGCCCACGCCGATCGAGATCACCTCGTCCATGGCAATATGCTTGGACGCCAGCGCCTCGCGGCAGATGCGCGCAATATCGTCAAAAATCTCCTCCGCCGGACGGGGAATGTCCGTGGGCGTCTGGGCTTTGGCGATGATCTTATGCGCATCATTCACCACGCCCGCTACGATATTGGTTCCTCCGAGATCCACACCGATTCTGTACATATCTATTTCCTCCGACGTTCTGAAATTACCTTTCGGTTTTTAACTTTTCCAAAATTCCAATTCTCTGGGCTCCGGCTCAAAATCTTCCATGCCCAGCCCGTGCATCAGCTCCCGCGCCGCGTTATAGCCCATCTTTTTCTGCCGGTTATTCATGGCGGCGACCTCAATGATGATTGCCAGATTTCGTCCGGGTTTGACGGGCACCACCGTGGCGGGGATCTTCACGCCCATAATGTCCACATACTCATCCTCCAGCCCCAGCCGGTCATAGACCTTCTCCGGGTCCCAGGGCTCCAGGTGGATGACCATATCGATCTTTTCGGTCAGTTTGACCGCGCCCATACCAAAGATGCGGCGGGCGTTGATGATACCGATGCCTCGAAGCTCAATGAAATGGCGGATATTATCCGGCGCGGAGCCAACCAGGCTTTTGGACGAGACCTTACGGATTTCCACCGCGTCGTCGGCGATCAGACGGTGGCCGCGCTTGATCAGCTCCACCGCCGTTTCGCTTTTGCCCACGCCGCTGCTGCCCAGGATCAGCACGCCCTCGCCGGCGACCTCCACCAGCACACCGTGGCGGGTAATCCGCTCCGCCAGCTCGACGCCGAGATAGGAGATCATTTTCGCCATATTGTCCGACGTGCTTTCCGCGGTGCGCACCACCGGCACGCCGAACGCCTCTGCCTCCGCGAGAAAACCGGGCGCCGGCTCTAAATTTCGGGTGATGATCACCAGACAGGGCTTTGTGCCCAGAAAATGCCGGAGCTTTTCCTTACGCGCCTGCTCGCTCAGCGACTGTAAAAAGCCGGTCTCCGCCAGACCGATAAACTGCGCGCGGTCGGCGTTGAAGTATTCTTCATAACCGGCAAGGAACAGCCCCGGACGATGGACCTCCCGGGAGGTAATCGTCAGCTCCTCCGCCGGACGGGGCATGAACAAAACCTCAAAGCCGTTGTCCTGAATGATTTTTTTTAAGGTAACAGAATATTCCGCCGCCATTCGCTCCCCTGCCTTTCACTGTCCATTCAGCTATCATTATATCGGATTCGGTCAAAGAATGCAAACCCTTTTTGCAAGAATTCACCAACCGTTGATTTTTGTTTTGAGGAATCTTTTCAAAAAAAACGGGAAAACTGCTTCCGAAGTAAAAAAAGAAGGGAGCCAGGCATATGACGGAAGATACCGTAAAGCTTTTGCGCGAATGCGATTCCGGCGTACAGATGGGCGTTTCGTCCATCGAGGATGTAGAGGACAAGGTGAAGGACCCGGCGTTCCGATCGCTGCTCGGCAGCTGCAAATCGGAGCACGAACGGCTGCGCGACGAGGTACAGAGCGAGCTGATGCGCTATTCGGACGAGGGCAAGGAGCCGAGCCCGATGGCGCAGGGCATGTCGAAGCTGAAAACCGGCATGATGACCATGCTCGACGACAGCGACGAGACCATCGCCGATCTGATGACCGACGGATGCAATATGGGCGTCAAATCCTTAAGCCGCTATCTGAACCAATACCCAAACGCCGATGGGCGCGCAAAATCGCTGACCGGACGGCTCATCCGGCTGGAGGAGCGTCTGGCGGTGGATATGCGCCCCTATCTGTAAGTTTGTCTTGACAAATCCCGCCCTTGTCCGTTATACTTTTTCCATCAATCATCCATTCCGTTGAGGGAGTAGTTAGCGAGCAATCGCGGTAGTATCGACACGCTGATCCGCTTTTGACCCGGATCCGGTATTGCCTGAAAAAACGAGACTCACGGACGGTTTTTTGCCGTCCGGAAGTCTCTTTTTTATTTCCCGCATAGAAATGGTACAGAAAGGAACCGGAGTATGGGAATTACGGAGCTTTTGATTTTGGCGGTCGCCCTGTCGATGGACGCCTTTGCCGTGGCGATGTGCAAGGGGCTGGCGCTGGGGCGCATCACCGTAAAAAACGCCGTCACCGTCGGTTTATGGTTCGGCGGGTTTCAGGCGTTGATGCCGCTGCTGGGCTATTTTCTGGGCGTACAGTTTGAGCAATACATCACGGCGGTCGATCACTGGATCGCCTTTGTGCTGCTGGCGCTGATCGGCGCGCAGATGATCCGCGAAGCCCTGTCCAAAAAGGAGGAGCCGGCGGACGCCTCGCTGCAGCCGAAAAAAATGCTGGTGCTGGCGCTGGCAACCAGCATCGACGCGCTGGCGGCGGGCATCTCCATGGCTTGCACGCCGGGCACCAACATCTGGTTCGCCGTTCTTTTGACCGGCATAATAACCTTTATCCTGTCCGCCGCCGGCGTCAGGCTCGGCAGCCTGTTCGGCACAAAGTATAAGTCCAAAGCCGAATTCTGCGGCGGACTGATCCTGATCCTGCTGGGCTTAAAAATCCTGCTGGAGGACCTGGGCGTGCTGACGCTGCCGGTTTAACCCGCCGCCCCTGCCAAAAAACCGCCGCCCCGCTGCTGTTGGCGGGGGCGGCGATAGCGCGCTCTTCCGTCTTACCGGCGCCTTTCGCTGTCCTCTTCCTCGGAAATGCGCACCTGTTTTCCCCGGCGGTACAGGAGAATTCCAACAACCAGCGCCAGAAGAAGCGCCAGCGCCAGGACAAGAAAGCCCGCCTCGTAGAAAAGGGACGCATGAATCCAATCTCCCAAGACGGAACGCTCCAGCACCTCCTGCAGCCCCAGGGCGGCGGAGGTAAACAGCGAGCCGAGCATCCCCACGGTATAAAGCACCAGCAGCATCGGGAGCCGCCATTCCAACCACTGGAACAGCAAAAAAAGCAGCGCGCTGACCGGATAGCTCACCACCGGCAAAAACAAGCCGGTCATCGCCGCCTTGAAATAGACGGGGCTGTCTTTTTTTCCGGCGAAATACCCGCTGAGGGCGGCAAAGAGCACCACGAACAGCGGGAACACCGCGCTGAAAAAGGGACAGTCGCCGGGCAGGGACGCCACGTCGATCAGCGACCAGGTGCCGGAGGCAAAAAAACCGCCCAGCCAGAGCGCCGTCGGCAACAGCAGCCCCAGCCCGCCGCGAAGAAATCGACCACGACGATTTGTTTTCATGATAAACGCTCCCTTCTTTTCTTTTCAGCTTCATTGTACGCCGCCGCAGGAAAAAAAAGCGCGCCTTGTTCCTATTGGCGCGCTTTTTGTAAAAATCGGAAGCAGTCATACAAAAACGCCCACCGGAGCCCGGCAGGCGTTTTTTTGTTACCGTTTGTCCCATTCCATCAGGGTAAAGGCGACGGACCAGATGATTACCGCCGCAAAGAGCAGCAGCGCGAACAGATAGGCGCCGCTGAGCGCCAGCAGGCGAATCTCGACCAGCTCGCCGCCGCCGAACAGGCTCGTCAGCGCCTCGCCCAGGGCGGACATGCCGCCGGAGAGCTGCGACATCAGCTCCTCGCCCAGCAGGTCGGTGACCGAAACGCTGCCGTTTAACAGCGGCTTGGCGATGGCGTTAAAGGACATGTTCATCCCGAACGCCGACGCTGCGCCAAGGGCGGAAATCACCATGGCGCCCCGGCGGTTTTTGGAAAACAAGCCAAAGAAAACCACCAGCACCGCGCACAGCAGCAGCAGCGCGAACAGACACAAAAAGACGATGGTGGGAATGCGCACCGCGTCCATCAGCGTATCCGGCAGGGAATCAAAGGAAAAATTCATCTGGTCGAAGACGCTTTGGTTCTCGGTATACAATTTATAAAGATCCAGCAGGCTGTAGGAATCATCCAGGAGGACGGTGGGCGTCGAGCTGAAGAACGACGCCACATCCGAAACCACAATGATCTTTACAAAGGGCGCGAAAATAAGCACGGGAAAAATGGCAAGCGCCAAAAGCGCCGTACCTATTTTATAAAACGCTTTCATCCGTTTGTTTCATCCTTTCGGCAAAACGCCTCAGGCTTTGACGGCGACCTTCTCAAAGACGCGATCGAAGCGAGCCAGCGCCTCGTCGATCAGCTCGGGCGTGTATGCCGCGCTGGTGTACAGACGGCTGCCCGCGAGGGTAACCAGACCTTCCGCCATATAGGCGCAGCCCATATGCTCCATTTCCTTTTTGCGGGCGTTGGTCTCGTCCAGAATATGCGGGATCTGCCACGGCTTGCTCCAGTTGATGGCGAAGTGCATGGTGCCCACGGTTTCCAGATGGCAGATGGAGCCCTGGTTGAACGCCACAAAGGGCAGGGAATATTTATCGATCAGCTTTTGCAGACCGGCGGTCAGGCGATCGCCCATCTGACCGGCGACCTGGCAGGCATTGTTCTTATCGATTTCTTCGAGCATATAGTAACCGGCAACGCAGGAGATCGGCGTCGCGGCGAGGGTGCCGCCCATGAACGCCTTGTGGACCTTGGTGTCGCCGTCCAGACCGGCGCCGAGGTATTTCATATACTCTTTCTTACCGCCGATGCCGCCGGCGCCGGGATAGCCGCCGGCGACGACCTTGCCGAAGATGGTCAGGTCGGGGGAAACGCCGAAGTAGCCCTGGGCGCCCGCAAGACCGATGCGGAAGCCGGTGACGACCTCGTCGAAAATCAGCAGCGCGCCGTATTTGCGGCAAAGACGCTCCACGCCCTTGTTAAAGTCCTTATCCAAAGGACGGGTACCGCTCTCGGGACCGACCGGCTCGATGAAGACCGCGGCGGTGCCGCCTCTGAGCTGGTTCATGCGCAGCTTTCTCTCCAGATCGTCCAGATCGTTGGGGAAGAACTCCTGCGTATGCTTAAAGATGTAAAGCGGCACGCCGTGCGCCTGGGTGAACTTGGAGCCGGGGATACGGATGCCGTAGCCCAGCTGATCGCTCCAGCCGTGATAAGCGCCGCCCATTTTCAGGATATTTTTATTCTTCGTGGCAAGACGGGCAACGCGAACCGCCGCCATGCAAGCCTCGGTACCCGATCCGAGCATACGGAACATATCCACGGAGGGCACATTGTCGATGATTTTTTTGGCGAGCTTGTATTCATACTCATGGAACAAGCCGGTAGACGGACCGCAGTCGTTGAGCAGCTCAATGACCTTTTTGCGGACCGCAGGCGGGTTGGAGCCCAGCACCGTGGGACCGCCAGCCTGCAAAAAGTCGAAATATTCGTTGCCGTCGATGTCATACAGCTTCATACCGCTGGCTTTGGTGAAAACCAGGGGGAAGGGGTAGTTAAAGGCAAGATTGTGCTGTACGCCGCCGGGAATCGCTTTTCTGGCTTCGTCGATCATTGCCTTGGACTTCTGGCATTTTTTGCCGTAATACTCCGTCTCATACTCCTGCAAGGCGTCGGGTCTGATCGTGTAGATGGGCTGACGGATCAGATTGTCGAGCTTGCGGGTTACCTCCGCAGCGTCATGATACTGCGAGATGGCAAATCTTGTGTCCATTTTTGTCATTCCTTTCTTACGCTCAAAAGGGCGTGCGCGTTCCAATGAACTCCTGTTTATCATACCATAAAAAGCCCCATCCGTCAATATTAAACGACAAAATCAGACGATGAGACGAGAATTGAATAGACAAACGCCATCTTTATAAATTTTCTCCCTGCGCCAGCCGCCGAAAAAAGTAAAAATCCCCCTTGACAAGGCGGGACGCTTTTGCTATAATTTGTACTGTTCCGAAAGGGACAAAAACGCGAGAGTGGCGGAATCGGCAGACGCGCACGTTTGAGGGGCGTGTGGTAATCCCGTACGGGTTCAAGTCCCGTCTCTCGCACCATGTAAACAGCTCGCACCTTGTGTGAGCTGTTTTTGCTGTACGTACCGGGACTTGAACCCGGGAGGGTTTCGGCGTTAAGAAAATGTGCCGGCGGCACATTTTTAGCCGGAAGCGCGAGGGCGGTACCGAAATGCGAAGCATTTGGGTGTCCCGAGCGAACAGTATGCGGCAGCGCCGCAGACGGTCAAGTCCCGTCTCTCGCACCAAAGAGACAGGATACACAT
>CASFQZ010000090.1 GCA_949296825.1 uncultured Eubacteriales bacterium | reverse complement strand
CTATAAATTAAAAACGTGGGTAAAGGCATAGCCTACGGCAATTTAAAACATATGTCTGTAAAACACACCTCTGCTAATCCCGCCGGTCTTTAAATTACAAGCAGAAAAAATATTAAATTTTATTTGATTATGTGAGAGTTCTAATCTCGCCGCAAAGGGAATTTGTCCGTTTTACATCTACAAAACGGACTTTTGAAAATTTGCCCTATAGACAGCAAAAAACCTCGGTGTTACCGAGGTTTTTTGAGGGATACATCTTTTTTGTATCCGCTTTATGGCAGGGGCAGAAGGACTTGAACCCTCGGCACGCGGTTTTGGAGACCGCTGCTCTACCAACTGAGCTATACCCCTGTATATAAAAATGATGGTGGACCATCAGGGACTCGAACCCCGGACCGACCGGTTATGAGCCGGCTGCTCTAACCAACTGAGCTAATGGTCCTCGTTGACCGTCTCATGTATTATACACAAGTTCAAATCGATTGTCAAGCATTTCTTTTGCAGCTTGCGTAATATGCAATTAGGTAAATATAGACAATGGGGACAAGGGAAATTTTTCCAGTGGTGTCGCATATTTTCGACAACATATAGAAAAAGTCTGGTAATTATTGGAAAATACTGGATTTTTTTAACGAATTATGCTATATATTATAATATAATATTTCTTCAATTTTTGGAGCTGGGTTATGCTTGATTATCATTGGCTCGCGGCTAAATCTGACAATAATACAGGCGCTGCATGGCTTCCGCTTTGGATGCATTCCAAAGATACTGCCGGTATTATGCGGCTGCTGGTGGAGCAATGGATTCCAGAATCCGTACGTCGTTTTTTGCACACGCAATTACCGAATGCAGCGGCTGTTGCAGCGTTTCTTGGATATGTGCATGATATAGGGAAAGCAACTGCAATTTTTCAAAGTACCATTACCGCCTTCTTACCTGATATTAACGAACGCCTACAGCAAATGCCAAGTATTTTGCCGAGCAAAGAATATTTAGATCGAGGAGCAACGCCTCATGCGCGCAGCGGCGAAGCAATCCTTTTATCGTTGGGATGTCCCTGTACGCTGGCATCAGTTGTTGGGGCGCATCACGGCACGACGCAGACTGACGGATGTCCGGATTATTTGGACGAGGCAATTGAAATTTACAGTGAAAATTTCGGAACAAAACAAAATGCCGTTTTTTGGAAAAAGACATGGCGTGTTTTATATGAAAATGCGCTGCATTGCGCAGGGTTCTCATGTGCCAAGGAGCTTCCCGGCAAGCTGTCTGTCCCGGTTGAGCTGTTGTTAACCGGTCTTTTGATTACGGCTGACTGGATCGCGAGTAACACCCAATATTTCCCGCTGATCCCGACAGAGGATAATGGCTTAACTTCCGCTGATCCGGAGCGCGTGAACCGCGCATGGTCGAAGCTTTCATTGACCTTCCCGTGGGAAGCGCAGTTCCCGGTGATGGAGCGGAATGAATTTATGCGTCGCTTCCCTTTTCCGCCGAATGAAGTCCAGAGGAATGTGCTGTCGGTTGTAAATCAGGCTGTGGAACCGGGATTGTATATTCTGGAGGCGCAGATGGGATGCGGAAAAACCGAAGCAGCGCTTGCTGCTGCGGAAGTGCTTGCCGCAAAATTCCAGGCAGGCGGATTGTTTTTCGGTCTGCCGACACAGGCAACATCCAACAGTATGTTTGAGCGAATGCTCCACTGGGCGCAAACGCAGTCGGAAGA
The DNA here is from genome assembly GCA_949296825.1 of uncultured Eubacteriales bacterium. GTDB lineage: Bacteria > Bacillota > Clostridia > Oscillospirales > Acutalibacteraceae > RGIG2774. Next base: position 8,585 of record CASFQZ010000090.1, on the reverse strand, counting down.
AACGGAGCATTCCATTCAGTTGGCGCATGGCTTGGCGCAATATCAGCCGCTCTATCAGAAATTAGCGGAAGGACGGGCTGTTACCCAGGAAGATGCGCCGCCGGAAACCGGTGTGCTGGTGCATCAATGGTTTCAGGGCAGCAAACGAGCGCTTCTTGCGGAGTTCGTTGTGGGAACGGTGGATCATCTTTTGCTTGCCGCGCTCTGTCAGCGGCATTTGATGTTGCGGCATTTGGGGCTTGCGGGAAAAGTTGTTATTGTGGATGAGGTTCATGCCTACGACGCTTATATGAGCCGTTTTTTGGAGCGGGTATTGATGTGGCTCGGCGCATATCATGTGCCGGTTCTGCTGCTGTCTGCAACGCTCCCCTCTCGAAAAAGAAAGGATCTGACTGCTGCCTATACATATACATATACGCAGAATTCGGCCGCCAAAAATTTTAGCACGGAGTTTGTTGGATATCCGATGATCACTTGGACGGAAGGCGATCGAGTTTATCAAAAAGCTATCCCTTGGAATGAGCCGTCAAAAAAGGTGAAAATAGGCAAGATAAAAGAAAAAGATCTTGTCGGTATCCTAACTGAAAAGCTGGCACTGGGCGGCTGCGCTGGGGTGATTGTAAATACGGTAAAAACCGCCCAGCGAATGGCGCTGGCTTTACGCAAAAGCTTATCCGATTATGAAATTATTCTGTTTCATGCGCAATTTTTGCAATCGGATCGGATGGAAACGGAAAAGACATTGATTCAACGTCTGGGCAAGCAGTCTGCTCCACAGGACCGACAACACCTGATTGTGATCGGGACCCAGGTCTTGGAGCAATCTTTGGACATCGATTTTGATTTATTGATTACGGAGCTCTGCCCCATGGATCTTTTGCTGCAGCGAATCGGCAGAGCGCATCGTCATAAAAGAAGTCGTCCGACTCCTCTGCAGGATGCCACTTGCCTGATTTTGCAGCCGAATGAGAAGACATTTGATACAGGCACGAAAATGATATACGGTCAATGGCTTTTGGAAAAAACGGAACAGGAGCTTCCAACGGAATTTACACTGCCGGAGGATATCCCCCGTTACGTTGAAAAAGTTTACGGCGAAGCTCCTGCGTCACTTTATTCGGATGCCGATTCGTTTGCATCGTATCAGCAAAAAGAACAGCAAAAAAAAGATAAGGCATCGGGCTATTTGATTAAAAAGCCTGCGCCCCTGTCGCGCTACCTGAATAGGAATAGTTTAGATAACTGGATGGACTTCCCTGCCGCGAAGTCAGACACGCAGGCGCGCGCTTCGGTTCGTGATTCCGATCCTTCGATAGATGTTCTGGTTCTGCAGCGCAAGGCGAATGGTGAAATCTGCTTTTTGCCATGGATATATGATGGAGTGAAAGTTTCTGCTGATGAACCACCTTCCTATGAAATCGCATTGAAAATTTCAGCGCAGAGGCTAAGGCTGCCGAGAATTTTTGCAACAAGCTTTTTGATTGATACCAGTATTATGGAGCTGGAAGAAAAAAACAAGCAGTATTTGCCGCAATGGCAGCAGTCGCCGGTTCTGAAAGGCGAATTGGTTCTTCTGTTGGATGAGAATTTATCCGTTTCTTTGGCGGGATATTCTTTGCAATATGATAGACAAACAGGATTGCACTATGAAAAGGAGGATAATAATGAAAGAGAAAGAGTTTAATTTGCTGGATGAACCATGGATCCGTGTGCTTCGACCAGACTGCACCATACAGGAGGTGTCGATGACCGATGCACTGATTCATGCCGATGAGTTTATGGATCTTTCCGGTGAATTGCCGACCCAGGATGCCGCCGTTTTGCGCCTTTTATTGGCGGTGCTTTTTACCGTTTTCAGCCGGACAGACGCAGATGGGGAGGAAGCACCAATCGAAACCGCTGACGATGCGCTGGAACGGTGGGGTGAGCTTTGGCAAGCCGGAAGAATTCCGGAGAAGCCGGTGCGTGACTATCTGGCGCAATGGCATGAGCGCTTTTGGTTGTTTCATCCCCAGCGACCGTTTTATCAGGTGCCTGAGGCAGCGATCGGCACGGAATATACGGCTGCAAAATTAAACGGTGAAATATTGGAAAGCGGCAATAAGACCAGACTGTTTTCAGTCTATTCCGGGACGGACAAGTCTTGTCTTTCCTATGCGCAGGCGGCTCGCTGGCTGCTATATATCAATGGGTATGATGATACGTCTGCAAAACCAAAAGGCAAAGGTTTACCTTCTGTAAGTGCTGGATGGTTAGGAAAAATTGGCTTGCTGATAGCGAAAGGAAAGAATCTGGCTCAAACACTGCTGTTAAATCTTACGTTGCTGCAGGATGGGGAATCGTTATGGGGAGCACAGAACCCTATCTGGGAACTGGCGGAACCACGGAGCGGTGAGCGCATACAGATTGCGCAGCCGGATAATCCGGCGCAGCTGTACACCCTGCAATCGCGCCGGATCTTACTGCACCGGCAGGGTGATCGGGTTGACGGATACAGGTTGCTTGGCGGCGATTTCTTTGAACCAAAAAACGCTTTTTGTGAACAGATGACGCTTTGGCGTAAGGGGAAGGAGTCAAAAAACGCTCCGCTTATATATACGCCGCGTCGACATGATCCGTCCTCACAGTTCTGGCGTGAGTTTCCTACGGCATTCGATGGTCAGGACGGCGGGCATCTTCCCGGCATTACGCGCTGGATTGCTGCATTGCAAAAAGTTCGATTGCTTGACAAGAAAAATATTATCCGATTTTCTGTTGTGGGCGCGGTTTTTGGCGATAAAGACTTTTTTATCAATGACACTTTCAGCGATTCCCTTACCTTTCATTTATCGCTGCTGAGCGAACTTGGCAGAGCTTGTCGCATAAGGGTGATTCATGAAATTCAATTGATGGAAAAACTCGCTATGGCAGTTGGGTATTTGGCTCAGGATATTGATAGAGCGGCAGGCAGCGAGGATGACTCCGACGCCGCCCGAGCTGCCAGAGAACAATTCTATTTCCGAGTGGATCAACCGTTCCGTGATTGGCTGTTCCGTTTAGAACCGAATGCCGATATGGACGTCTGTGTTTCCCTTTGGCGAAAAGAAGCGGATAAAATCTGCCTGGAGATTGGGAAGGAGATGATTAACAATGCCGGTCCAGGCGCATTGGTTGGTAAGGTTAAAAAACAAGAAGGAAAAGCCCCTATATTTTATTCAGCAGCAAAAGCGTACAAAGCGTTTTTGAATCATATTCGTACGATTATTGGACAACCATGAATCAAATAAAGGAGGTATTCTATGATTAAAAAAAATTCAGATCAGGTGTATTCGTACGTTGAACGTCAGATTCATCGTTTGCAAGCGCTGCCGCCGCATCCGCAGAAGGCGATGTTGGCGAAGCTAAGACGCGGTGTCGGGAAAGACCCCGGCGAATTGCCGGAGCTTTGGGGGATATTTTTGCAGGAGCTTCCCGAAGAGCTTATGAGCAAAACTGGACAACCGACGGCGGCGGAATGGGCGATATATGTGTCGCTGACCATGTTTGCGCTTCATCAGCAAGGCCGGGAACGAAGTATGAACAGTGAGGAGATGAAGTTTGGTCAGGCAGTTCGATTGCTTGCGGAGCCTGGGCAGGAGCCGCAGGAAGGGAGCGCCTATCGTAGGTTCAGTGCCTTGGTTACGGCGCAAAGTCTGCTCGAAATTTCCCAACATCTTCGCGGCATAATTCAATTGCTGCGGCAAAAGGAGATTCCGCTGAACTACCCTGCCCTGGCAAAAGATTTATTCCTTTTGCAGTTTCCGTCGTCGGCGCCGCAGGTTAAGCTTCGTTGGGGACAGGACTATTATTACATCCCCCAGGAAAAGGAAAATAACAAAAATAAGGAGACTGATAATCATGAATAATCGTTTGTATGTGGATCTTCACGTTTTGCAGACCGTTCCGCCCAGCTGTGTCAACCGAGATGACACTGGAAGCCCGAAAACCGCAATCTACGGCGGCATGACCCGTGCGAGAGTTTCTTCTCAGGCGTGGAAGCGCGCCATGCGCGTGATGTTCCGAGAGGAGCTGCTGCAAGACGAGCAAGTCGGTCAGCGCACTAAAAAAGTTCTTGCGCTTCTGAAGGAAGAAATGGCAGCGCTGGATGGAGCTGAACATGCGGATAAATTGGCAATGAAAGCATTGGAAAACGCCGGATTAAAACTGAAAGCAGAAGACCGGGATGCTTTATTTTTCATCAGCAAATCGCAGCTTCACGCACTGGCGGTTCTTGCCATTGAGGGAAATTCAGACAAAAATGCATATAAGCAAGCCTTGAGAGCGCATCCGTCGATGGATATGATATTGTTTGGCAGAATGGCTGCATCTGATCCGACGTTGAACTATGATGCCGCTGCACAGGTTGCCCATAGCATTTCTACCCATGCGGTCCAGAATGAATATGATTATTTTACCGCTGTGGATGACTGTTCTCCGGAAGATAATGCCGGCGCAGGGCATTTAGGAATTGTGGAATATAATTCAGCAACACTGTATCGCTATGCTACGGTCGCTGTGCCGGAGCTGGTTCGCTATTTAGGAAAAAATGATGCGATTATCGCCGTGCGGGCATTTGTAGACGCTTTTATTCGCTCGATGCCGACCGGCAAACAAAATACCTTTGCCAATCGCACATTGCCGGATGCTGTCTATATTACGGTTCGTACCGATCAGCCGGTTAATCTTTGCCGTGCATTTGAAAAGGCAGTGGAACCGACAGCGGACGGATTTGTTGCTGCCTCCGAGCAAAAGCTTTGCTCCTATGCGAAGCAGGTTTATCATGATTTTGTTGATGAACCGGCTGCGGCTTTTACGGTCGGCAGCGGACTGGAGGAGCTTGCGTTATCGATGCCGCGCAAGGAAATGTTAGATGCTCTTTGTGACACAATCACCGAGATGCTGACAGAAGATGAGGTGGAATAATGGCAACCTTACTGCTGCGTTTGGCGGCGCCTTTGCAGTCATGGGGACAGGATTCTAAATTTGAAACAAGGAAAACCAACCGGGAGCCGACGAAAAGTGGGATCATCGGGCTGCTTGCCGCTTCACTTGGAATTCGCCGTGAGGAGCCCGACCGCTTAAAAATGCTGCAAAGTCTTCGCTGCGGTGTTCGTGTGGATCGCGAAGGCGTATTGCTGGTGGATTTCCATGCTGTCCATAAAGAAGGCAAAGCCGCAAAGGATAATGCCAGCTATATTACTTATCGTCATTATCTCGCGGATGCGGTTTTTCTTGTTGGTTTGGAAAGCGGCGATGAGGCGCTGCTGCATAAACTACAGAATGCGCTGCGTCATCCTGAGTTTCCGCTTTTTCTCGGAAGACGTTCCTGTCCGCCAACGCTGCCGCTTTGCCTTGGGATTCGCAATCAAAGCCTGGAAATGGCATTGACGCAAGAGACTCCATTGGCTTCGCATTCTCGTTATGCGCGGCTTGTACTGGAAGCCGCCCCGGAGGATCCAAAGAGTTTCCCTCGAAGGGATCAGCCTTTATCTTTCAGCCAGCGACACAGGCAGTATGGGTTTCGGGCGGTGTGTGAAAAAATAATCGAAATGCCGACGGATATCCAGAAGACGGAACATGATCCGTTTGCCGGATGGGGGGATCAATGATGTATTTATCGCGCATTGCTTTGGATGTCCAAAAAAGAAATACGATGATCGCATTGACAAATCCGCAGAAAATTCATGGTGCGATAGAATCGTCCTTCCCCGGTGAGCGGAGCAGAAGATTATGGCGGCTCGACAAGCTCGGCGGCAAGCTGTATCTTTTGCTGTTAAGTGAACAAACTCCGGATTTTACAAAAATAATCGCGCAATTCGGCACCGGTGAAAAAGCGGAGACAAGAGAGATGACTTCCCTGCTCTCCCGCGTGAAAAACGGTAGTATCTGGCGGTTTAGGCTGACCGCCAATCCGACGGTCAGCCTGTCTTCAAAGAATGGTGCCCGGGCGCGCAGTACGGTTCATGCGCATATCACCACGGAATATCAAAAGCATTGGCTGATTGCGCGCGCAGAAAAGCACGGATTCGTTTTGCCGGATCAAGCCTTTGATGTTACAGAAGTCCGTTGGCTGCGATTCAAAAAAGAGAGCAAGGGTCGTCCGGTGACACTGCTTTCTGTAACATATGAGGGGATTTTACAGGTGACGGATGAAAACGCGCTATGTCAGTTGTTGTGTGAAGGTATCGGAAAAGGAAAAGCCTATGGACTCGGTATGATGACAATTATGCCGGTTGTGATGCCTTATGGCTGATACGCCTGGAATGATTCGACCGGAGATTCAGACGCTGCCGCAAGTAAAGGACAGGATGACCTTCCTTTATTTAGAGCATTGTACTCTTGGTCGACAGGATGGAGCGATTACGGTAACAAACGACGAAGGTGTCGTGCATATTCCCGCTGCGGCGATTTCTGTTCTTCTATTAGGTCCAGGGACTCGTGTGACGCATCGTGCGATGGAATTGATGGGTGATGTCGGCGTGTCTGCGGTTTGGGTCGGTGAGCATGGGGTTCGTTTTTATGCAAGCGGACGACCGCTAACGACCCGATCTTCCCTTTTAATGAAGCAGGCGGCGCTTGTTTCCAATAAGCGGACACACATGGATGTTGTTCGAAAAATGTACTTGCTTCGCTTCCCGAACGAAGATGTGTCAGATATGACTTTGCAGCAGCTTCGCGGCAAGGAAGGCAGCAGGGTGCGTAGGGTCTATCGCGAAATGTCAAAAAAGACCGGCGTACCTTGGAATGGCAGAGAGTATAATCCGGAAAGTTTTAACGACAGCGATACGGTAAATCAGGCGCTTTCGGCAGCGCACGCCTGCCTGTACGGTTTGGCGCACGCGGTTATAGCTGCGCTTGGCTGTTCTCCCGGTCTTGGTTTTGTCCATGTCGGGCATGAGCGATCTTTCGTATATGATCTGGCGGATCTTTATAAGGCTGAGATTACCATACCGATTGCCTTTGAAGTCGCCGCTGAATCGCCGGATAATTTGTCCGCTGTTGTCCGTCGAAGAACGCGTGATGCAATGGTGCACTCACATATTTTGGAACGGATGGTGCATGATATTCACTATTTATTCAGCGAAGACGACGCATCAGCCATCCCGGAAAATACGGTTTATTTATGGGATAATCGCAGTGGAACCGTTGAAAACGGTCGAAATTATGGCGCAGAAAGGGAGGAGGATGAATCATAGTAGTTATTACTATGACAGATTGCCCATCTCGTTTGCGCGGTGATTTGTCAAAATGGATGTGTGAAATCAATACCGGTGTTTATATCGGTCAGGTTAGCAGCCGTGTTCGCGATCTGTTGTGGGAGCGCGTGTGCAAGCATATCAAAAACGGTCGAGCGACCATGGTGTATTCCACCAATAACGAACAGCGTCTGTCGTTCCGAACGCACCATTGCGCCTGGGAGCCGGTTGATTTTGATGGAATTACTTTGATGCGGCGCCCGACTGCGTTTGCTCAGCAGTCAGATGATACATTGAAGCCGGGCTTTAGTAATGCGGCAAAATATCGTTTGGCAGAAAAAACAAGAAGCGCGCCGTCTGCTGACAGCAGGGATGATTATACTGTGATAGATTTGGAAACCACCGGATTACAGCCGAGCTCAGATGAAATTCTTGAGCTCGGCGCGGTTCGCGTTCGCGGCGGCAAAGTGCAGGACACATTTAGTCGTTTGGTGATCACGCAGACGCCTGTTCCAAAGGAAATTTTATCATTAACCGGTATCTTGTCGGAAAGTCTGCAAGTTGACAGCATTCCTCTTGCTACTGCATTGCAGGAATTTCTGGCATTTATTGGTCATGACACATTGCTTGGTTACAATCTTGCCTTTGATATGCGGTTTTTGAGTGTCGCATGTTCTCGATTTGGCATGGCACAGCCAACCAATCGATGTAAGGATGTTATGGCGTTGGCAAGAAGAAAATTGCGTGATGTGCCGAACTACAAAATGGAAACGCTGATCCGCCATTTCTCATTGGGTGATGCTTGTCCTCATCGAGCATTGCAAGATGCCTTGCTTTTGCATGAAATCTATGTTAAACTAAAGAGAAATTAATGGGATCAAAAAGTAAAATGGCGCTGTGCAAGGATCTTTTTAGTCTTTTCCCCGCCCACGCGGGGGTGATCCTCAGACAAAGTATTCCACCATACTTGTCTGTCCCTTTTCCCCGCCCACGCGGGGGTGATCCTCACAGATTTGGAAAACGGCGTCGGCGAACCACCTTTTCCCCGCCCACGCGGGGGTGATCCTGAAGCGCTGGACTGTCGCAACTATGCCAACGCCTTTTCCCCGCCCACGCGGGGGGGATCCCATATCGCCGATGATGCCGACAAAGGCGACGAACTTTTCCCCGCCCACGCGGGGGTGATCCTACTCTGGCATGATATGCACGATCTCTTGCGGCCATTTCCCCGCCCACGCGGGGGTGATCCTATGCCGGCGGATTGCACATACTTAATGAGCCGCTTTTCCCAGCCCTCGCGGTGGTGAACCTAAGTGAAGAGGTTCGGCTTTCCATCTTCGATACTGATGCCAGGGGGGGCGGGGGTGAGGG
>CASFQZ010000089.1 GCA_949296825.1 uncultured Eubacteriales bacterium | reverse complement strand
TTTTTTATGTAATTATTTTAAGTGTTTCATTCAGTTTGTTATATCAGTTCGTTAGGTACGCATTTTCGCAACGGGGGGGATTCATTTTCGCAATCACCGGGGTCGGTTTTCCGGCTTTCGGGGGTCGGTTTTCCGGCTTTTTGGGGGTCGGTTTTCCGCCCATGGAAGGTCGGTTTTCCGTCCATGGAAGGGCGGTTTTCCGCCCGTAGTTTGGCGGCTTCTCTTCTGCTAATTTCCCGGCATTGCCATGCTATTTTTGCCGAAGGTGTACCTACGGCGTCTTCGCGACACAAAAAGCCCCCTTGGGATTTTTTTATCCTGAAGGGGGCTTTATTGTCCGTTTCCGACGTATTTCGTCAGAAGCGCCTGTTGCGCCGTAGGGACTTAATATTCGGCAACGCCGCTGTAGATCAGCTTGGCGGGACCGGTCAGGGTGATGGCTTCGTCGGTGTAATTGACGGTCAGATCGCCGCCCTTGACCTTGATGGAGATATCCTCGCCCTTTTTGCAATAACCGTTCAGCACCGCCACAGCGGCGGCGGCACAGGCGCCGGTACCGCAGGCGGGCGTCTCGCCGTTGCCGCGCTCATAAACGCGCATTTTCAGCGTGGTGGAGTTGATCACATCCACAAACTCGGTGTTGACACGCTCGGGGAACAGCGGCGCGTTTTCAAACCTGGGACCGATTTTATCGATATCCAGAGCGTCCACCTTATTGGTAAAGACCACGCAATGGGGGTTTCCGATGGAGACGCAGTTGATCTTATACCCTTCGCCGCCGATTTTGGCGGGATAATTGATCACCGTCGCCGCGTCCGCCTTTACCGGAATGGCGCGGGCGTCGAACACGGCTTTGCCCATATCGACGCTGGCGGAGCTGACCTTGTCATTGATGGTGAAAACGCTGACCTGTTTGACGCCGCTGGCGGTATCGATGCGCATCCGGTCCTTTTTGACCTTGCCGCTGTCGTACAGATATTTGGCGACGCAGCGGATGCCGTTACCCGCCATCTTGCCCTCGGAGCCGTCCACATTATAAATCTTCATCGCCGCGTCCGCCTGTTCGGAGCTTCGGATTAAGATGAGCCCGTCCGCGCCGATGCCGTAATGGCGGTCGCAGAACTTGACACTCAGCGCCTCGGGGCAGTTGATCTGCTCCTTAGGGTCGTCGATCACAATATAATCATTGCCCGAACCTTCCATCTTTACAAAGTGCAGCTGCATCGGCTCCTTGCGCAGGCGGTTAATATCCACCAGCTCGGTGTTGCCCTGGTTATAGCGGCCGGTGATGATATCTGCCAGCACATTCGCCGTATCCAGCGATGTGACGCAGGTGACGGAAAGCTCCAGCGCCCGTTTGTGCAGCAGGCGGTATTCACCGACCGTCGCGTCATACAGCGCACCGGTGTAGATGATATATTGAATGTTCCCGCTCTCCAGCAAATCGAAGATCTCATGGCTTTCGGTCATGCCGGTAACCTGCGTCACCTCAAAACCAAAGGATCGGATGGTTTCGGCGGTGCCTCTGGTGGCATAGAGCTTCATGCCCAGATCGGCAAACTTTTTCACCAGCGGAAACAGCTCCCAGTGGTCATGCTCATCGACGCTGATAAACACGCCGGAAGAGCCGGTTTCGCTGTGGGTGACGATCTTAAACCCGGCGGAGGTCAGCCCCTTAAAGAGCGCCTCATTGATGTCGCTGCCGATGCCCAGCACCTCGCCGGTGGATTTCATTTCCGGTCCGAGGATTGAGTTGGCGTCGGTCAGTTTTTCAAAGGAGAACACCGGCACCTTTACCGTGAAATAGGGCGGCGTTTTGTAAAGTCCGGTGCCATAGCCCAGCTCCCTGAGCTTTTTGCCGATCATGACCTTGGATGCCAGATCGACCATCGGCACGCCGGTCACCTTGCTGATATAGGGCACGGTACGGGAGGCGCGGGGATTGACCTCAATGACATATAACTCGTTTTTATAAATCAGATACTGGATATTAACCAGACCCTTGGTGCCAAGGGAACGCGCCAGCTTTTCGGACGAATCGATGATGGTATGGAGCATCTTATCGTTCAGATTATAGGGCGGATAGACGGCAATGGAATCGCCGCTGTGGACGCCGGCGCGCTCCACATGCTCCATAATGCCGGGAATCAGCACATCGTCGCCGTCGGAAATAACGTCCACTTCCAGCTCGGTACCCATCATATATTTATCGATCAGCACCGGGTTTTCGATATTGCCCGCCAGGATGATGTTCATATAGTTGATCACATCTTCCTTTTCATGGGCAATGACCATATTCTGACCGCCGATGACATAGGAGGGACGCAGCAGCACCGGATAACCGAGCTTTTCGGCGGCGGCAAGCGCCTCGTCCATAGTCAGAACGCCCATGCCCCGCGGACGGCGGATATTGAATTTTTCCAGCAGCTCGTCAAACTTTTCCCGGTCTTCTGCCGTGTCAATGCCCTCGGCGGAGGTGCCAAAGATGCGAATGCCCTGAGAATCCAGGAACTTGGTCAGCTTGATGGCGGTCTGACCGCCAAAGGCGACCACCACGCCCTCGGGCTTTTCGACCTCGACAACATTCATCACGTCCTCCGGCGTCAGCGGCTCAAAATACAGCCGGTCGGAGGTATCGTAGTCGGTGGAGACCGTCTCGGGGTTATTGTTGATGATAATGACCTCATACCCTTCCTCCTGCAGCGTCCAGACGCAATGGACGGAGGAATAGTCGAACTCAATTCCCTGTCCGATGCGAATCGGACCGGAGCCGATGACGATGATGCGCGGTTTGGTATGCTTGCGGATAAAATGCCGCGCCTCGCAAAAATCATCATAGCTGGAATAGAAATAGGGCGTGCGGGCGTCGAACTCCGCGCCGCAGGTATCCACCATTTTATAGACAGCGTTGCGGTGCGGGATCTCGGACGCACCGCTGATCTGCTTCAGGGATTTATCCAGATAGCCAAGCTTCTTGCCGCGCAGGTACTCCTCCTCGGTCAGACTTCCCTTCCCGGCGATGGCGGATTCATAGTCCGCCAGCTTTTTGAGCTTACTGAGGAACCAGCGGTCCACGCGGGTAATCTCAAAAATTTCATCGACCGAAACGCCCGCCTTGATCGCCTCAAAAATCGTAAACAGGCGGATGTCGTTGATATCCTTGAGCCGCTCGCGGATCGGACGGTCATCGCCGGTCGCAGGACGATTCAGCGTGTCCAGCGAAATTTCCGCGCCGCGCACGGCTTTCATAATCGCCATCTCAAAGGAGGGCGCGATGCTCATCACTTCGCCGGTGGCTTTCATCTGGGTGCCTAAGGTGCGGTTGGAGCCGATGAATTTATCAAAGGGCCACTTCGGGAATTTGACGACACAGTAATCGACGGTCGGCTCAAAGCAGGCGCAGGTTTTGCCGGTAATATCGTTGGGAATCTCATCCAGCGTATAGCCCAGCGCAATCTGGGCGGTGATTTTGGCAATGGGGTACCCGGTCGCCTTGCTCGCCAGCGCGGAGGAACGGGACACCCGGGGGTTGACCTCAATGACCGCGTACTCAAAGCTGTCGGGATTCAGCGCAAACTGGCAGTTGCAGCCGCCGACGATGCCCAGGGCGGAAATGATATCCAGCGCCGCCTTGCGCAGCATCTGAAATTCCTTGTCGGAAAGCGTCAGCGCCGGGGCGACGACAATGCTGTCGCCGGTATGCACACCGACCGGATCAAAGTTTTCCATGCTGCAAACGGCGATCACATTGCCCGCGCTGTCACGCATGGTTTCAAACTCAATTTCTTTCCAGCCGAAAATATATTTTTCGATCAGCACCTGATTGATCGGGGACATATCCAGACCGGTGCGGGCGATGACCTTCAGCTCTTCGGGATGGTACGCCACGCCGCCGCCGGCGCCGCCCAGGGTAAAGGCGGGACGCACGATGATCGGATAGCCGATCTGTTCGGCGATTTTCAGCGAGTCCTCCACCGTGTTGGCGATCTCCGAAGGGATGGTCGGCTGCCCGATGGCTGCCATGGTGTCCTTGAACATTTTGCGGTCTTCCGCCTTGTCGATGGCTTCGGCGTTGGTGCCCAGAAGACGGCAATGCATTTTATCCAGAAATCCCTCTTTGGAGAGCTGCATGGCGATGGTCAGCCCCGTCTGACCGCCGAGCCCCGCCAGAAGGCTGTCCGGACGTTCTTTTTCAATGATGCGCTTGACGGTCTCCGCGGTCAGCGGCTCCAGATAAATCTCATCCGCCAGCGCCTTGTCGGTCATAATGGTGGCAGGATTGGAGTTGACCAGCACCACATCGACGCCGGCTTTTTTCAGCACGCGGCACGCCTGAGCGCCCGCGTAATCGAATTCCGCAGCCTGCCCGATGACAATGGGGCCGGAACCGATGACCAGTACTTTTTTGATATCTTCCGCTTTAGGCATGATCCTGACCCTCCATCTTCTTGATAAATTTATCGAAAATAAACTCCGTGTCCTTGGGACCGGCGCAGACCTCCGGATGGAACTGCACCGAGAAGGCATTCAGCTCCGGATAATCCATCCCCTCATTGGTCCCGTCGTTGGCGTTGACATAGCTGGGTTTGCCGTGCCGCACGCTGTCGGCGACCAGGGCATAGCCGTGGTTCTGGCTGGTGATATAGGTGCGCGTGCCGTTGACCTCTTTGACCGGCTGGTTCGCGCCACGGTGACCGTATTTCAATTTGACGGTCCTGCCGCCGTCGGCAAGACCCAGAAGCTGGTGTCCCAGACAGATACCGAAAATCGGTTTTTTGCCGAAGAGACGGCGCAGCTGTTCGATCTGGAAGGTGTTTTCCGCCGGGTCGCCGGGACCATTGGACAGCATGATGCCGTCCGGGTTTGCTGCCAGAATTTCCTCGGCAGTCATGGTGGCGGGAACCACGGTGATTTCACATCCGCGGCGCAGCAGCTCGCGGACAATGTTGCGTTTTGCACCGTAATCGATTAACGTGACAGAAAATTTCTTTTCGCCCTCCGGTTTTAGCACAAAAGGCTTTTCGGTTGTTACACTTTCCACCGCATTCCGGATCACATAGCCGTTGACAAAATCCAAATTCTCCGGCACCTTGTCGCAGATGATGGCGTTCATCACGCCGTGTTCCCGGATCAGACGCGTAACGCTTCTGGTATCAATACCGCAAAGCCCGACCACATTCTTTTTCTTCAAAAACGCATCTACATCATACTGACTTCTGAAATTGGACGGCGCGTCGCACCATTCGCGGACGATATATCCCTTAATGCAGCACTCACCCTCAAAATCTTCCTCTATGATGCCGTAATTGCCGATCAGGGGGAAGGTCTGCATGACGATCTGCCCGTAATAGCTCGGGTCGGTCAGCGTCTCAATATAACCGCACATCCCGGTGGTGAAGACCAGCTCGCCGAGCGTTTCACCGCCGGCGCCGAAACGCGTCCCCTCAAAAACCGTACCGTCGCCCAACACAAGATAGGCTTTTTTCATCCTGTTTGCCTCCGTTCCCTTTTATTGCTTTGGCTCCGCCATCAGCTTGACCAGCACCGCTTTCTGGGCGTGCAGGCGATTTTCCGCCTCTTCAAAAATCTCCTTCGCGTGCGCTTCAAACACCTTGGCGGTGATCTCCTCTTCCCGGTGAGCGGGCAGACAGTGCAGCACCATCGCGTCCGGCGCGGCGTTTGACAGGACTTCATCGTTGATCTGATAGCCCTTGAAAATCTTTTTGCGCTCCTGCGCTTCGCTCTCCTGCCCCATGGACGCCCAGACGTCGGTGTATAGCACATCGGCGCCCGCCGCAGCCTCTGCAATATCCGGCGTACAGAGAAAATCACCGGTCTTTGCCGCCCACTGCATCAGCTCCTCGTCGGGCTGATAATCCGCCGGGCAGGCGATAGCAACCTTCATGCCGGTTTTGATGCCGCCGGCAATCAGGGAGTTTGCCATATTATTGCCGTCGCCGATATAGCAGAGCTTTTTGCCCTCGAGCGCCCCCTTAAACTCCCGGATGGTCATCAGGTCCGCCAGCACCTGACAGGGATGACAATAATCGGTCAGCCCGTTAATGACGGGGATGGAGCCGCACTGCGCCAGCGCCTCGACCTCTTCCTGGTCGAAGGTGCGGATCATAATGCCGTCCAGATAGCGGGAGAGCACCCGGGCGGTGTCCTGTACCGGCTCGCCTCTGCCGATTTGCAGATCCTGCGAACTCAAAAACAGAGCCGCGCCTCCAAGGTCATACATGCCGACCTCGAAGCTGACTCTGGTTCGTGTAGAGGATTTTCTAAAAATCATGCCCAGGGTTTTTCCCTGTAAAATCGGATGAGCGATTCCTTTCTTTTTTTCACTCTTCAATTGATCCGCCGTGTCCAGGATCGAAAGGATCTCTTCTGTGGACAAATCGGCGAGCTTCAACAAATGCTTCAAGGGCATTTCCTCGCTTTCCGGTATCAGATTTTTGTAAAATGTATTATGCATAATATTACATCTTTTTTCCCCGCTTGTCAAGGGCAAAAAGGCAGAAAATGAAAGCAAAAATGTATAAAAATAAGCCGCGCCATCCGGTTATCCAGCAAATCCGGCAATGCAACCGAAAATCTGCATAAAGATTCGTTTTGTTTTGTATGTTTATACTTTTGCAACCGGCGCAACGGACGGTTGCGGGGCTATTTTTTTCGCAAAGAGGCGTTGCCGCAACCGATGGTTGGTAGTTTTTCCCGCCTTCTTTCGGTATCATGCAATCAGCGACGGCAGGAAGCCGGACGCAAATTCAAAACCGAAAGGAATTATCCAAATATGCTTACGATGAATCACACCGAACACTTCGATCTGCAAAGAAAGGTCGTCGCCAACATGACCACCGAGGGCTGGCAGAACGCCCCGCACGTCACCTATCAATATGAGCCGGACCTGACTGAAACGCTTAAGGTACTGCACCGCATCAACGCTTCCCGCGCCGCCGAAGACAAAATCACCGTTAACACCCTGCTACTAAAAATCATTGCCGAAGGGCTGAAAAAGGCGCCGGTGATGAATGCCCGGCTTTCCTATCATAAGGGGCTGGTGTGCGGCAAGGTCGAATGCGCCAAAGAGATCGATATTTCCATGCCGATGATCATGCCCGACCGGCGGATGATGACCGTCAAAGTTCGCGGCTTTGAGCATATGAATCTGGATGAGATCACGGAAAAAATCAACGACACCCGCCGCCGGGCGGAAAACACCATTCTGGATGAAGCCATGCTGGAAGCGTCCCTGTATAACAGCTTCCAACAGCTGCAAAAGGGAAAGCTGCTGACTGTACTCGGACGGCTGCTGGGCTCCTTTTTCGGCAAGCATAAAATCAAGCGGCTGAAGGGTGAAGATAAGCGGCGGTATGAATCGATTCCCGTCTGCGACCGGCTGACCGGTTTCGACATTGAACAGGGGACGATCACCGTCTCCAATCTCGGTTCTCTGGACCGCTCGCTGCCCGGCTTCGTTTCGCTGCTGGACATTATCCCGCCGCAGGTCTGCGCCATCGGTCTGGGCGCCATTCAGGAGCGGGCAGCTGTGCAAACGGGCAAGACCGGTGCGAAAGTCATCGAAAGCCGTAAAATTATGCCCATCTGCATCGCCTTTGACCACCGTGCCATGGATTTCGGCGATCTGATTCCGTTCTTAAAACGCTGTGAGGAAATCTTCGCCGCGCCCCAGGTGCTGTATGATTGGCTGAATGAACCAAAAGCCAGGGAAACCGCCTATCTGAAAGAAGCATAACCGTCGCTGTGGGGAAAGAAAAAACGTAACTTTTTATCAAATCATAGTTTACAAAAAATCTTCTGTGTGTTATACTACTTTTGTAAAATTCATAAAAAGTCTTACCGACTTTTCCAACAGGAGGTTTTCTGATGTTGAATCGTAAAAAAGTATTTGCCGTGCTTCTTTCGCTGACGCTGATCTTCTGCTCCCTGCCCTTCGCAAGCTATGCGCAGGATAGCGGGACCGTTAAAAACGTGATACTGATGATTGGCGACGGCATGGGAGAAAACCACCTGAACCTGGCAAAACAGGAGGGTGTCGAGCTGTTTATGGAGAGCAGCTATGATTTGCGCGGTCAATCCGAAACCCGTTCGCTGATGGAGGTAACCGACAGTGCCGCCGGCGCCACCGCTCTTTCCTGCGGTGTTCGCGTCATCAACGGCACCCTTGGCGTCTACGGGTATGATCCCTTCGGACTGTTTGCAACGCCCCGCTCCATCACCGAAGTCGCCATGGACCACGGGATGAAGACCGGCATTGTCACCACCGACAGCACTGCGGGCGCGACCCCCGCCGGCTTTTCCACTCACACCACCAGCCGCTCCATGGAGGCTTCCATCACCTGCCAGCAGCTGGAATCTGGTCTGGATCTGATCTGGGGCGCCTCCAGTGATTCCATGGATGAGGATAAGGCAGCCGAAAACGGATTTTCTGTCATCACTACCAAAGAGGAAATGGACGCCCTGACGGCGGGAAGCCGCAGCTTCGGACAATTCAGCGGCGATATGTGGCGGCAGGAAGTACCCGAAGACGATCCTTCTCCGAATCTTAGCGAAATGACCGAAAAGGCGATTGAGCTTCTGGACGGCGACGAGGGCTTCTTCCTGATGGTGGAGGGCGCGCACATCGACAAGCACTCGCACAAAACGGACGAGGGCAACCATTACCCGCAGAAGGTCGCCAACATGACCGAGGCGCTGAGCGAGTTTGACGACGCGATCGAAGCCGCCGTCAACTTTGCCGAGGAAGACGGCGAAACCATCGTTATCGTAACGGCAGACCATGAGACCGGCGCCATTACGGAAGAAGACGGCGCCTATGTTTACACCAGCGGCTCCCACTCCGGCGCGAATGTTCCGCTGTTTGTTTATGGCTCCCGGACACTGATCCCCGACGGCGAAGCGGTGGAGAACAGAAGCATTCCGGTGCGCATTGCCGATGCGCTGGGCTTTGATGATTTCCCCGCCAAGGAAAAGGGACCGCTGATGAAGATTCTGGATGCCTTTGATCTGCTGTTTACCGCCTTGTCTCAATGCGATGATCTTCTGGGGATTTAACAAATTCTCTCTTGACTTTCCCGCGCTCTCATGCTATGGTGAATAAAAAATAAGAATGCTGAGGGTTTTCTTATGAACAAAATCAAAACTTGCGGGATGAAACTGGTCGATGAGCTGGGACGGGAGCGCATCTTCAACGGCATCAACCTGTGCGACAAATCGGTCTATACACCGGGCAAGCAGGGCTATGACGAAGAAGAAATCGACACGCTCCTTCGCCGAATGCGCGATGCGGGACTGAACCTGATCCGTCTGGGCTTTACCTGGGCGAAGCTGGAGCCGCAGCAGGGTGTCTATAACGAGGAATACATTGACAATCTGTCGATGGTTTTGGACAAATGCGAAACGTATGGCATCTATGTCTACCTCGATATGCACCAGGATGTTTACTCTGCGGTGATCGGATCCGACGGCGCGCCGGACTGGGCGACGCTGACCGACGGGAAAAAAATCAAACCGCCGAAGCTGGTTTGGGCGGAGCCGTATTTCTGGGGCAAAGCCTGCCACGCCGCCTTTGACAACTTCTGGAGCAATACGCCGGTCAACGGCAAGGGCATTCAGGACAGCTATGCCGAATGCTGGCAGCATATCGCCGGACGTCTGGGCAAAAAGCCCGCCGTGATCGGCTATGACATGATGAACGAGCCCTTCCCCGGCACGCTGGGCGGCAAGGTATTCAAAGAGATGGTCAAAGGTGTGGTTCATGCCGTATTATTTGACAAGGAAATCAAACGGGGCAAGGCGATCCGCGATCTGTTCAGCAAGGATCGCATTCCGAAAATCCTTAGTCAGATCACTCCGGGCGTTGTTCGCCGTGCCACCTCGCGGGCAGATGATTTGATCCGCAAATTTGACACCGGCGATTACTCCGCCTTCCTGAACAAGACCGCAGCCACCATCAACGAGGTCAGCGACGATAAGATTTATTTTCTGGAGAACAGCTATTACAGCAATCTGGGCATCCCCTACTCCACTCCCACCATTTCCATCAACGGCAAAAAGGCGGAAAACCAGCTGTTCGCGCCCCATGCTTATGATTTTATGGTAGATACCCCGCTGTATAAATACGCCAGCAATGACCGTGTCGGCGCCATTTTCGCCGAGCACAGAAGGAGTCAGGAGCGGCTGGGGATTCCTGTAATCGTCGGCGAATGGGGTGGCTCTGGCGGCTCGGATAATTCCGACTGGCTGCCCCACATCAGCTTCCTTTTGGATGTGTTCGATAAGAATCACTGGAGCAATACCTATTGGGCATATTATGATGGCTTTTTAGATACGCCGCTGATGACGGTGTTCTCCCGACCCTACCCCAGAGCGGTGGCTGGCAGCATCAACGCCTATACCTACGATCTGAAAAACAAAATCTTTTATCTGGATTTTGACCAGCCGCAAGAAATGGCAAAGACGGAAACGCTGATTGCCGCGCCCTTCGAGGCGGAAAGCGTCACCGTGGACGGCAAGGACGTCAAGTTTACGCAAAAAGACTGCGAACTCCATCTAAAGACCACCCCCGGCAAGCATTATGTAAAGGTCTGCTTCAAAAAATAAAAGCACGACAAAAGAGCCTTTCCCAATCAAACAGGGGAAAGGCTCTTTTTTATGCGGGAAAGAAAAAGGCGGACTCACCAAGGCAAGTCCGCCAAATATTTTTGCGAGATACTCTTACAGCTCAGCGAAATATTTGATGGTTCTGACCATCTGGCTGGTGTAGGAATTCTCATTGTCATACCAGGAAACAACCTGTACTTCATACAGATCGTCGCTGATCTTGCTGACCATGGTCTGGGTCGCATCAAACAGAGAGCCATAACGCATACCGATCACATCGGAAGAAACGATCGGATCCTCATTGTAGCCGAAGGACTCGGAAGCGGCAGCCTTCATGGCGGCATTGATACCTTCCTTGGTCACATCGGCGCCCTTGACAACGGCAGTCAGGATGGTGGTGGAGCCGGTGGTCACCGGTACACGCTGGGCGGAGCCGATCAGTTTGCCGTTCAGCTCGGGGATAACAAGACCGATCGCCTTGGCTGCGCCGGTGGAGTTGGGAACAATGTTGGCAGCGCCGGCACGGGCTCTTCTGAGATCGCCCTTTCTGTGCGGACCGTCCAGAATCATCTGGTCGCCGGTATAAGCGTGAATGGTGGACATGATACCGCTCTGGATGGGCGCGTAATCGTTCAGCGCTTTCGCCATGGGAGCAAGGCAGTTGGTGGTGCAGGAAGCAGCGCTGATGATCTGATCGTCAGCGGTCAGGGTCTTTTCGTTGACGCTGAAGACGATGGTCTTCAGGTCGTTGCCCGCGGGCGCGGAGATAACAACCTTCTTGGCGCCGGCGTTGATGTGCGCCATGGACTTATCCTTCGAGCAATAGAAGCCGGTGCATTCCAGCACGACATCCACGCCAATCTCACCCCAGGGAAGATCCTTGGCGTCTTTTTCGGCATATATTTTCAGCGTTTTACCGTCCACCGTAAGGGTGCCGGCTTCGTCATCGGCGGAAACCGTGTGCAGATTCTGACCGATTACGCCGCAGTAACCACCCTGCGCAGTGTCATACTTCAGCAGATTGGCAAGCATCGAGGGCTTGGTCAGATCGTTGATGGCAACGACTTCATAGCCTTCCGCGCCGAACATCTGGCGGAACGCAAGACGACCGATGCGGCCGAAACCGTTAATGGCAACTTTAACAGACATTGAAATTCCTCCAATAAGGTAAAAAATATTTTTTTACGATTGTTATTTTATCCCATTTGTCCGATGATTGCAAGCATTTTGCCGAAAAATCTTAGTCTATCCTTATTTTTGGACAAGTCAACAAAAAGTAGAAAAAATCCCAGCGGTGAATTGTCATCAATTTTACGCCGCTGCTTTTACGTCAAAGGCGCGCCGTGCCCAGAAACAACGCCCGCGCCGATGAGGGAGAAAGGGGTCTTCCGCCGAAGGAATACCGCGTCACCCGAAAGCTGCATTCTCCCTTTACACCGGCGCATTCCGCCCGCAAGGCGGCAAAGGCGGCAGGATCAACGCCATCGGGCACCGGACAGCCGTCGCCAAAGGACAGCGCAGCGATGCCGATAGCATACTTTTGTATCTCCAATGAAAGGAACGGCTGCCGCACCGTCATTTTTTTGGCGCACCCAAAGGATACCGCGCACCCATCTGTCCGCCGGAGCGATTCCGGTGAATCCACCAGCGTGACCACCGCGCCGGTCTCCCGATACAGCCGCTCCCCGCTCCTTCGCCACGGCTCTCTCCGACAGGTATAGACCGTTACGCTGCCGCAATGGGAAAGAAAAGACGGTAAAAACGGCAGAAGTCCGACGCCTTCATCATATACCCCCAGCACCCGAGGCATGGCGCCGTCCAGCAAATCCATCGCCGCCTGGGCAAGAACCCTGTCGTACCTGCCCGTGGACGAGAATGCCATCGCCCTGACTTGCCGGGGCGCATCTACGCCGTGCGCTATCAGAAATCTGCCCCGAAAGGGCGCAAGCCACTGTTCGCAGTTTTCCCATTCGCTGCCGTCCCGCCGCTTTCGGACGCAGATTCGATAGACGGCGCTGCTGCTCTCGCCGTAAATTTTTTGTGCGCAGAGCTGTGGTTTTTCCCGTCGCCGCCGATGCTTCTCCGAAATAATATCCGGCAGCGCCTCTATAATCCCGCAAATCAAAAAAATCCCTCCACAAAAAAAGAGCCTTCACGCTACCATACGCGCAAAGGCTTTTTTCTATGTAGATCACAGATAATTTCTCGGATTGGTTCTTGAGCCGTTGATACGGACCTCAAAATGGCAGTGCGCGCCGAAGGAATAGCCCGTATTGCCGACAATGCCGATTTGCTGGTTCTGCTCGACGTGCTCACCGGGAGAGACGGAAATGCTGTTGCAATGGGCGTACAGCGTTGTCAAGCCGTTGCCGTGGTCTACGACAATGTAATTGCCGTAGCTTGAATGCCAGGTCGCGGTCAGCACGGTACCAGCTGCGGCGGCATAAATCGGGGTGGTCAGCTGACTGGCGCCGTGACGGGTAATGTCAAGACCGCCGTGGCCCCCCTGACCGTATTCGGTGGTGGTATACACGCCGCTGCCCTGAACGGGCCAGACAAAGCCCCCCGCCGATACGCTGCCGTCGCCCCAGGAGGCGTTGCCGCTGCTGGCTTGCGCGCGAATCAGTGCGTCGATCTCATCCGCCGCTTCATTCAGCTGCCGCTCATAAGATTCCTTTAAGGACTGATAGGCAGCGCTCTGGCTGTCCAAATCGGCAATGACCGACTGTACCTCGTCCCATTTACTCTGGATCAGATCCTGCGACGATTTTACAACCGCCTTATCCTCTTCAATCTCAGCCTGGCTCGCTTCATAGTCCGCCTTGGCAGCTTCCAGCTCCACCTTAGACTGCTCCACCTTCAGCCGATTGGCTTCGATGGTTTTTTGCAATTCCTGTAAATTTAAAATATCCGATTCGATGGATTTGATCAGCGCGTCATCGTGCGCCGCCATACTCTCCATCAGCTGGAGCGTGGTTAAATAGGTGGAAAAATCCGTCGCGGACATCAAAAGCTCCAGTTCAGACAATGTACCGTTCATATACAGGCTGCGCAGCCGCCCTTTTAAGCGTTCGTAGGTCTGCTCAATCTCCTCTTCACAGCGCTCGATCTCCGCCTGGGCTTCTGCGTTTTGCTGCTCCAGCGCAAGAATGGTATTGTTCTTTTCTTCGATTTCGACCAGCTTTTCGTCAATTCTTACCTGTACGGCAGCAATGCTTTGATCCAGCACATCGATTTGCGCCTGCAGATCCTCGATTTGCCCGCTGAGCTCATCGGCATATTCCTGTTTTTTATTGACATCGGAACGAATGGCTTCGATTTCCTGCTCCGCCGCGTCGATCTGCGCCTGCAGCTCCTCGCTTTTCTGGCGCAGCGCGTCGATCTGCTCATCCGTGTCGGTGCCGAACGCGGGGAACGCAGTCGAACCAAACAGCAAAGCCGCCGTCAGAGCGGCGCAAAGAAGATTGCGGCAAATTTTATTCTTCCACACTGACAACACTTCCCTGTTCTTTCAAATACTTACCCATGGATACCAAACTGCCGAAGACGCCGGTCAGCATACCGATTCCCAAAAATACCAGGAAAATCCACCCGCCAAATTCGGCAAAAGGAACGAAGGTACTGTTCATCAGCACCAGTACGCTGGAGAAGGACACCGAGGCGAACAGATAAATCAGATACAATACGCCCTCGGAAAGAGCCGCAGCCAGAATGCCGATGACAATGCCCTCCACGATAAAGGGCCAGCGGATAAAGTTGTTGGTGGCGCCGACAGCTTTCATGATGCTGATTTCCAGCCGACGGGCATACATGGTAATGCGGATGGTATTGGCAATGATGAACAGAGCGACCAAAAACAAAAGGAGGATGACCCCGAAGCTCGCATAGGTCACGGCGTCGCGCACCTTGGTGAGACGCCCGGCGAGGTCGCTGTTTTCCTTGATCGACTCGACGTGCTCATAGCCGCTGATGGTCTGCACGGTCTGATCAAACAGCGAAAGATCATCGACCGTAATACGATACCCGTCCGGCAGGAAGCTGGAATCCATCCCCTCCAGAACGCTCGCTTCGTCGCCCAGATCTTGAAGAACGCTGTTGAAACCGTCCTCATGGGGAACGAACTCGCAATTCGCGACATTCTCCGTCGCGGCAAGCTGCGCGCCCAGCGCTTCCGTCTCCTGCTCGCTCGCCTGCTCGTCCACAAAGACCATCACAATATTCTGCGCTTCGATGCTGTCCAGAATGGCGTTGATATTAAAGAAAATCATGGCGGCGATGCCGATGATCACAAGACAGGACATCAGAACGGTGATCGACGCCAGCGACATCATGCGATTGACAAACAGATAGCGAAAGCCCTCTTTGGTCAAATACCGCAAACTTCCGGATTTCACTGCGCATCGCCCCCTTCTTCAGATTGAGAACGGAAGGCGCTGCCACCGGGACGGATGACATCGCTTTTTTCTTCCTCTTCCGTATCCTGGTCGGCATACAGCTCATCATATACCTCAGAAATATTGATATTTGAAGTAAAGGCAGGGTCCGTGCGCAGCTCCGCCGTCACGGATTCGTCCATGGGAACCTCGGTCAGCTCTTCCTCCCCGGCATTCTCCCGCTCGGTCCCGTAATTGCGCAAAAAGCTCTCCACTTCCGCGTTCTCATTCGGGACATCATAGAAATTGCTGTGGATCTCGGCAACCGGCTCATTCTTTTCCGCAGGCTGCAAAGGAAGGTCACCGTTCGCGGTATCGGAAATTACGCTGCCGTTTTTGATGGTAATAATCCGCTTGCCGGGAAACTGCTTCACCAAGCTGTGCTCGTGCGTTACCATAATAACCGTGGTGCCGTTGGCATTGATATGGTTCAGCAGGTCTACGATTTCGTAGGACATCTGCGGGTCGATGTTGCCGGTCGGCTCGTCCGCAATGATGATATCGGCGTCATTGACCAGCGCCCGCGCCAAAGCAACGCGCTGCTGCTCGCCGCCGGAGAGCTGGTTGGGATAGACCTTCGCCTTGGAAGACAACCCCACCAGGCTCAGGGCATAGGCAACGCGCTTGCTGATGTCTTTTTCTTTCGCGCCGATGACGCGCATGGCGAACGCAACATTGTCATACACGCGCATATTCGGGATCAGGCGAAAATCCTGAAATACAATGCCCAGGGTCCTGCGGAAATACGGAATCTTACGCTTGGAAATCGTATTCAGATTATAACCGTTGATCATTACTTCTCCGGCGGTGGGTACTTCCTCCCGCATCATCAGCTTCAGGAAGGTACTTTTTCCCGCACCGGACGCACCCAAAACAAATACGAACTCTCCGTCGGCAATCTCAAGATTCACATGGCTGAGTGCCTTCGTTCCGTTCTTATAAGTTTTAGACACATTTTTGAATTGTATCATGTAATCAAACTCCGTTATTGTGTTCGGACGGATCAGAATCTGGCGGGATTGGAATCCAGATATTTCTTGACCATCAGCGCAACCTTGAAGACAATAGCGTCGTCAAACTCGCGCAGGTCCAGCCCGGTCAGTTTTCTGATTTTCTCCAGACGATACACCAGCGTATTGCGGTGGACAAAGAGCTTTCTGGAGGTTTCCGAAACATTCAGGTTGTTTTCAAAGAATTTTTGGATGGTGAACAGGGTTTCGCCGTCCAGCGAATCAATGGAACCGCGCTTAAAGATCTCATGAAGGAACATTTCACAAAGGGTCGTCGGGAGCTGATAGATCAAACGGGCAATGCCGAGGTTATCATAATTGACAATGGTTTTTTCGGTGTCAAAAACCTTGCCCACTTCCAGGGCGACCTGCGCCTCGCGGAAGGAAAGCGCCAGCTCCTTGACGCCGCTTTCCGGCGTTCCGATACCGACCAGGATTTTGGAATACAGCTCGGAACCAAGAGAATCCACCACAGAACGCGCCAGCTTTTCCAGATCCTTCGGCTCGACATTCGGACGAACTTCCTTGACGATCGCGATATCCGACTCATTGATATTGATGACAAAATCACGGCTTTTATCCGGGAAAAACGCCTGCACCAAATCATAAACCGGCACATCCGTTTTTTCGGTAATGCGAAGCAGCAGGACCGCCCGGGTTGTTTCGTTGTTGAAATGCAGCTCCTTCGCTTTCAGATAGATATCGCCGGGAAGGATATTATCCAGAAGAACATTTTTAATAAAATTGCCGCGGTCGTATTTTTCGTCATAATACTGCTTTACATTCGCCAGAGAAATGGCAAGGATGGAAGCGTATTTCTGCGCGGCGGGATCGGTATTATCCACAAACACGGCGTATTCCGGATGAATGGGCGAGCCGAAGGAATGATAAACGCTGTCGCCGATGACAATGGCCGTATTGGCTGAAAACGCCTCAGTCAGCGGCGTAGGAACAACCTCGCCGATCTTGCCCAGGTCGCTGCAGGAAATAATCGTGCCGGTCTCATCCACGACGCCGATGCGGCAATCGACCGCGTCTTTCATCTGATGGATGATGCTTTGGAACAGTCTGTTGGACATAAAATAACCCCCTGTGGTGCTTTCGTCAATTTCGTTTTTAGAGTGATAACAAAGTCCTGAAGGGTTTGCTCTCATTCTGGGACAGGAACATTGAACACAGATTGACTTGAGGAGCCGCGAAAACCGCTCGGACACAAGAATGATTTATGCAATATTACCACTGCTTCTTAAATATTCTACACAAATACCCGCTGATTTGCAAGCACATAATAAGAAAAACCAAAAAATTTTTAAGATAATAGACGTTTAGCGACAATTTGTCGCTTTTTATTCGTGTTATTGCACAAGGCAAGGTAAAAAATTAAATACAAATTGCCCAAAAAACTATTTTTTCACCCTCTTGTACAACTTTCACAAAGACATTCAAAGGAGTCGCAAATTAAGCGCTGCTGATTTGGACGATATTTCGGCGTGCGGGATTGTTTTTTTACCGTACTCATGCTATACTATATGATTAGAGCCGAAAGGAGGCGAGGCAAAAATGGCGCAGGAGCTCCTGCACATCCTTCTTCACGCGGGGGAAGACACCCTGAAGCTGATCCCGCTTTTGTTTTTAACCTATCTGTTCATGGAATATCTGGAACATCGCGCCGGCGGAAAAATGACAGGGGCGATGGAAAAGGCAAAAAAAGCCGGTCCTCTGTTCGGCGCGCTCCTGGGCGTAGTACCCCAATGCGGATTTTCCGGCGCCGCGGCAAATCTTTACGCGGCGGGAACGATCACAGCGGGAACGCTGCTGGCTGTTTTCGCTTCCACCTCCGATGAAATGCTGCCGATCCTTATCAGCGAGCAGCTGCCCCTCTCCGTCATCCTGACCCTGCTTGCATTCAAACTGGTCAGCGGTCTGGCGATCGGCTTCCTGACAGATTTTGTCCTGCGAAAAAAACATAAAAGAAACGCCTCGATCCACTCCTTCTGCGAGCAGGAGCACTGCCGCTGCGAGGAGAATATTTTCCTGTCTGCGCTCAAGCATACCATCAAAATCGTTCTCCTGATTTTTCTGGTAACGGCAGTGCTGAATGGTTTGTTTTCGCTGCTGCCGGCGGAAAAAATTGCGGCATTCTGGCGAATCCCCGTACTCGGCGAACTGCTCGCCGCCCTGATCGGGCTGATTCCGAACTGTTCCGCTTCGGTGCTGCTGACCAATCTTTATGTCAACGGCGTATTGGGCGTCTCCGCGCTGCTTTCCGGACTCATCGCCAACGCAGGCGTGGGACTGCTGGTATTGTACCGCGTCAACAAAAAGCCAAAGGAAAATGCGCTGCTGACGCTGACGCTTTTTGTCTTTGGCGTGTTGTTTGGGCTGACGGTTGGACGGGCGGCGGAAGCATGGCTGCCCTTTCTTCAATAAAACGCAAAAAGAAAATAAAAAAAACTGTATTTTGTGCTTGACATTTGCGGGCAAACCGAGTAGAATATATACCTGTCAGGCATGGTCGCTTAGCTCAGTTGGTAGAGCATTCGCTTGACGTGCGAAGGGTCAGCGGTTCGAGCCCGTTAGCGACCACCAAAAAACGGAAACAGTCTATGGCTGTTTCCGTTTTCTTTTTTGCTATTCTCCGAGCAGCAGCCGTTTTTTCAGCGGTCGAGACAATTGATAATAGCAATTGCAGGCATAAACATGGACGGTATATTCTTCCCCCACTTTACAGCGGCGTCCCAGAGAAACGGTCATATAGCGGGGCTTACGGTCCGGAAGGAAATACTGCGCTAGTACGCTGCCGGAAGCGACTTTTTTCCCCATGCGGTCGCGGACCATGTATTTATAATCATGCACCTCATACCGGTCCTGCGCCGTCTGAAAGGTCAGAAGCGCCTCGCCCTTTTCGTTGCGCGACAGGGAAAGCAGCGCGTCCTCCGGGAACGATGGCGCACCGTCCGAGGCTTTGCGGTTGCGATAGGTATAGCGGAAGCTCTTTTTGTCCGCCGGTTTTTCCATGTAGAGCGGTTCGCCGAAAAAGGACCGAGCGTGCAGATCGTACCGGCGAATCAGAAGCGAACCCTTCGCGTCCGCCTCCACCAGATAAAACTGCTCGGACGAATCGGGAATATCGCCGTAATACCCGCAGCGCAGCTCCTTTTCCAACTCAAAATACTTAAGCGAGCCGGTACCCAGCGCCGTGTAGCCTCCCTGCCAGACGGAGCGCGGATCGCCGATGGGATAATGAGAGTGTCCGGAAAAATTGACCACATTGGGACAGCGCCGCCACAACAGATCCGTGGAAATATCCGCCCAGTTGACACTGCCGTAAACGGTCAGCACCGGATGGGGGTGCTGCAGGACAAAAATCGGTTTTTCATCAGAGCGCAAACGGGCTTTTTTCAGCGTCGTCCGGTAAAAATCCCGTTTTTCTTTTCCAAAAAAGTGCTTGCCGGAGGCGTCGTAAGAAGCAGCCAGGAAGGTAAACCCGTTGATCTCACAGACCGAATCCGGTTCTGCGCCAAAAAGCGCACGAAACTTATCCTCGGTCGAGCCGTGCGCCGTTTCTCCTTTTCTGGTGCAGGCAAAAAAATCGTGATTGCCCAGACAGAGAATCGGACGGGTCCCCGTACGGACGCAGCCGTGTAAAACATCGGCGAAGCGCTCCATTTCCTCGTACCTGCCGCTGTCGGTAAAATCACCACAAACCAACACCGCGTCCAGCTTCTGATAAAGCGGCGAGGCTTCCGCCAGCGCATAACTTGTCTCCATCATATCGCGGAAGCGATCGTTCCGGTTATGGATGTCGCTGCAAACGACAAAGCGCAGAACCGGATTGAAAATATCCGGCGCCTTCGGCATATTGCCGTCGCCGGGGGCAAAGGGATTGTCCGCAAAGGATTTCAGCGAGAGCAGGGAAGAAACCATCAGCGACACGGCGGAAATCAGATTGGGAGGAAAAAATGTTTTCATGCTGCAACCTCACACATGATCCTGCGTCAGCAGGAAAAACGGCAGCGGGAAGATTCCGGCGCCGCCGTGGGGCAATTTGCGGCGATGCCTGGAATGATTGGCACAAAAGAAATTTTCCGCTTCGACATGGGTCAGCTCCAGATCCGGCGTTCCGGCGGTCTTCTGCACCGTCGGGACGCCGTTTTCACAGCTGATTTCCAGCTTTTCATCACCGGCAAAGCCATGGATCAGACAGGTAAAATTGCCGTCCTGCAAGGAATGTTCCAGCGCTTTTGCTTTCAGAAACGCCGCGATCACCTTTTCGTAATGATACACCGAAAGCTTACAGCTTCCCGCTACATGCATCCGGTCGCAAATATCAAAGAAAAAGTCGCAATATTCGTGCTGATACGGCGCAAAAACGAAATTTTTGCCGGAGGCTTCATCGCTGTCCACCACGGCAATGATCGCTTCCTTCATATCCGCCGGATCGCGCAGGGTGAATTCCCGCACTTCCCTGCCGTCGTCGCCCAACACATAATAGCCGACAATTTCATTCCCCCGCCGCAGCGCATACGGCTGCGAGTGCCAGGACAGCAGCAGATCATGCAGAGCGGCGCGGCTGCGCACAGAATGCATCTCCCGCGCCAGATTACAGTCATACACAAAATCCAGCGCCTGCGCATCCTGTGCGGCAATCGGCTCGATACGCAAACTTGTCTGCCGGTCTGTACCGTACTCATGCCGCAGATTATCTTTTCTGATTTGATAAATATGACAAAATCCGGCGTTATCAAAGCCGAAATAACGGTACCGCTGGCGCTGTCCGTCCAGGAAACCAAAATCGGTGCCGTTCTGGCTCATTTCCTGTACGGCGGCGTTCATGGCAAGCTTCATATATCCCTTACCGCGCGCCTCGGGCAGCACGCCGACATTGCCGATGCCGCCATAGGTCAGCTCTTCGCCGCAGACATCATATTTGGCATAATACAAACCGACCGCCGCCTTGATTCGCCCGGCCTCGAACACACAGATATTATTTTCCCACGGGCGGTATTCCCTGCGGTACAGCTTGGGCAGCAGGGAGATAAACCGGTCATGCTCCGTTTCAAAGGAAAAGGAAGCATCCAGCACCCCCATCAGCTCTTCATACTGCGCCTCGCTTGCGCGCCCGACGGCAATTTTTTCTTCCATCATCCGCACCCTCTTTTTTTGTCAGCATTATGCTATCACAACCCTGCAAAGAAGTCAAGAGCAGACAAAAGGACCGGCAAGCGGGGCATCCCGACTTCCGATCCTTTGCTTTTTGTTATCCTTCGCCGCCTTCGGCTGCTTCGGCGTTGACTCGAAGCACTTCTTCGCCGTTACGGTTATGCTCACGCTCCGTCCGCGCCAGGTAGATCTTACGATTTACATCATGACGGAAATAGAGATAATCGGTATCTGCCGGATAGAGCGCTGCTTTGATTGCTTCATCGCCCGGACTGCAAATCGGTCCAGCCGGAAGCCCCTGGGTCTGGTAGGTATCATACAGTTTTGTGAAATTAACGCGCGCATCGCCCGCCAGCACATCCTCCGGGATGCCGGCGATGTAGCTGCTGGTCGAATCACACTGTAAATAGAGAAACGCGCCGCTGTTGTCGTTCAATCGGTTGTGAAGAACCGAGGAGACCTGATACATCTGATCGTTGCCGTAGGCTTCTTTTTCAACAATGGAAGCCAGCGTCAAAATCTGATCCATGCTCATGTTCAACTCGGCAGCCCTGGCGGCATATTCCTCCGTCCAGTGCTTTTCGTAATTGCTCAAAAAACGAGTGATAACGCTGGTCGCGTTTTCGCCCACATAAAATTCATAGGTATCGGGATACAGGTAGCCTTCCAGCTGATAATACCGCTCGGTGGGATTCTGAATCTCTTTCAGAAAAGGAAAATCGTCGGAAAAATCCATTTCCCTTGCCGTCGCCCGCAGACTTTCGACGGAACAAACTTCAAACTCCTCCAGCTTGGCGAAAATCTGCTCGATGGTATAGCCCTCCGGAAAAATCAGACGCTTGGTTTCCGTGCCGACGGAGCTGCTGCTCATGGTGGTCAGCATTTTTTCCAGTCCGTAGCTTGGCTGCAGCGCGTAAACCGAGGTTAAATATTCCGTGTCGCTGAAATCGAGAAAGTCAGCCATCAGCTTGCAGAACCAGGCGTTTTTGATAAGCCCCTTGTCCGCCAGCGCATCGATCACCTGATCGGTATTCATATCCTGATTGACGGAAACGGAAATTTTATCCGTTGAGCGGTTCATCGCCAGGATGTCGTTGATGCAGCTCAGCGCGATGGACGCCAGCAAAACGGAAACGCAGATTACAACAGAGCAAAATGCAAAGGTAATGCTGCGGCGTTTTTTTCGTGCGGCAAGCTCCTGTTTGGTATATTCCTTTTTGGGTTTTGGAGGTCTTTTTTTGATGTTTTTGCGTTTGACGCCGTCCGAAGCGGTCTTTTTGGCGCCGGACGCCGCTCTGCCGCGCACAGGCAGCCGCTCGGCAGGACGACTTTGTCCGGATGCAGGGCTGCGATTCTCCGGAGCCGCGGGATGCTGCGGCATCCGCTTCCGACCGGCGCCGGGGTAAACCGGACGCTCGCCGATATAGACGCCATCGGGATTGCGCGTCGGGAGCGCATCTCCCACCGCATCAAATTTCCGTGTTTTTTGATTATCCGAAGGGGGCACAGCGCCGCCGCTTCCGCGATTCCAATTCTGATTCGCCAAAAAACATCATCCTTTTTCTTATTCACAAATAACAACGCCTTGCTCGGTCAAGAAGGCAGGCAATCTGCGATCATATTTTCCATGTGGAAGCATTTCCTCGTGTATACAGTCCTGATAACAAAAGCCGATGGTCTCACCGGAAAACCTTGCCAGAAAACGGTCATAATAGCCGCCGCCGTAGCCCAGCCGATAGCCGTACCGGTCGAAGGAGAGCGCCGGCACAACGCAAAGGGCGTGATCAAAGCACTGGACCCGATTTTTTGGATCCGCCGCCGGCTCTGGGATCCCGAACGCACCGGGATGCAGCTCTTCCGGCGTGCGAATCGTGAAATAGTCCATCCGCCGTCCTTGCGCGCATCTGGGCAGCGCGACCTGCTTCCCCATCCGCAGACAAAGCTCCAGCAGCCGCCCGGTAGAGATCTCCGCCCGAACGGATGCATATAAGAGAATCATATCACACTGCGCGAAAATTGGCAAGCGAATGAAACCATTTGTAATACTTTCGTCCCTTTTCTGTTTTTCCGACAGCGGTATCTTTTGCCGCACGGCGCTGTAATACGCGCGAAGCTGTTGCTTCAGCGGTCGGATATCGGTCATTGGCACTGCATCGCCTTTGCCGTTTCTTGTGCTTTTTCCGACGAAGTCAGCGCCGCCAGAATGTCAAGGGCAAATTCCATCGCTGCGCCCGCGCCGCGCGCGGTGATGATATTTCCGTCCCGGACAACTGCTTTATCCGTACAAACCAAAGCGCCGTACAAATCTTTTTCAAAGCCGGGGAATGCCGTGGCGCGCCTGCCTTCCAGCAAATGCCGGTGTCCCAGAATTGAGGGCGCGGCGCAAATGGCGCAGAGCAGCCCGCCCTTTTCATCCACCAACTCAATAATCCGATGTACTTTTGCGCTGTTCTCCAGATTGATGGTCCCGGGCATTCCGCCGGGGAGGATCACCGCATCGATTTTTTCTTCATCCGGCGCTATTTCATCAATAAAGGCATCGCAATGCATCAAAACGCCGTGGGAAAGACGCACTGTCTTTCCGGTTACGCCAACGGTCTGGACCTCCACGCCGCCCCGCCGCAGGACATCGACCGGAGCAAGGGCTTCCAGCTCTTCCGTTCCGTCCGCCATCATTACATATACCATAACATTCATCCTTCCTTTTACTCCATTGTCAACCCCAGATAAAGGGGGGCAGTCAGTTTTTTCGCCTGCTCGGAAAGCGGCAGCAGCATACCGCCCTTTTCTTCGGTAAAATCGCCGCCGAGCTGCGCCGCATTTTCCATCGGCAGCAAAAAGCAGCCGTCCGCGCCCTGCATGGGGAAGACCGCCGATTCCGGATCCTCCCGCAGCAAAAACGCATATACCTTCTCATCAAAAGAAATATATTTTCCGAAAAAGGCGCCTTCACTTGTTTTTTTCCAGCTTCCCGCCTCTGCAAACCGGCGGACCGGCATTGGCGAAACGCTATAGTGGGCGCGACCAAAAAGAGGCAAATAGCCGAAGCGCGCATAATAGGCATATAAGCTTTCCTCGGCGGGATACAGACAAATAAAATCCAGCTGTGCGCGGCAGCTTTCGGCGGTATTCCGCAAAAGATTTGCCATCAACCCCTGGGCGCGATACGACGGCTCGGTGGCTGCGGCATAGAGATAATACCCCGAAAGAGGCACTTCTCCGCCCATGAGGCGGCACGGGATCAGGTGCAGGGCGCTGACCAGCCTGCTGTCCGCAAAAGCCCCCCGGCTGACCAGGGAAGGAATATTTGTCAAAAAACGCTCAACCCAAGCCTCTTCATCGCCAAACACCCGGTACCACAACCGGCAAAGCGCCGGTCTGTCCTGGCTGTTACAGGTTCGATAACTCGTCATAGCTGTGATAAGACGCGGCGGATTTGACCAGAAGGATGTCCGGATAATAGGACAGCTTTGCTTTGCGCAGCCCTTCGTCGCCCGCGTCATCCTCCCGATCAATGTATTCATACCTGCCCAAAAGGCTTTTTGCGGTCTCTCGGTTAATCAGGGCATAGGCATCCCGGAACGCCGGCGCAGCCTTTTCAATATGCGTACAAAAAACGGTATCGCTGAGCGCTTCGCCCATGGCATAGGCGGCAGGTGCACCATCGGCATACAAAATACCGCCCTCATAGCCCAGCTCAAAGAACAGACGAATGGATTCGCGCGCCACATCGGTTTCCGCGTCCGCCTCCTCTGTAGCCGCCCCTTCGGGAAATTTCCCGGATCGCCAGGCTTCGAGAATACAGGCACAATCCGAAAGATTATCTTTGTTGATCCTTTCAAAATGCCAGGTGTGGTTCTTTTCAAACTTTGAAATATGGTTGCGCTTCCCATGGTATTTTTTCCCGGGAAGCAGCGCCAAATTCTCTGTCTTATAAATATAATCGTAATAATCCCGTTCATCGCAAAAAAAGAAGATGCCCGGGCACGCCTTTTCTATGGCTTCTTTCTGACGGTCTGTGACCGCGTAAAAAATCGGATGGATTCCCATCGCCTTCGCGGTTTGGCAAACCTGCGCCATCGCCCATCGCAAATCACCGCTGCCCACCGGCACGGCAAAGGCGCGGCTGTCTCCCAGAGAAGAGGAAATAAACAGAAAACCGCCCTTAACACAAAAGGTCATATCATACGCTTTACGCCATAAATATAAATTCCCGAAGGAATAGCCGCAGCCCTCGGTCTCGGTTTGCTTCAAGTAAGAGTCCACCAGCGCCTTATCCGACAGGGCGGGGGTTCTGAAATCCAGCATACAGCCTCCGTTGGTAAAAAGAGACGGCGCGCCGCCTCCCCGTTTCTTTGCTTTTCCAATTATAACACCTTTTGCAAAAAAGGACAAGGTATTTCAAAGAGCATTTGATTATTTTTAACATTTGTGTTAGAATAGAGGGGAAGATTCCAGGAAAGGATGAGCGATATGACGACTGATACGAGCGCGCGCGCCGTCATTCTGGGCATGAGCAGCACCGGCGAGATTCTGCCCGCTGCCGCCGGGCGCATTTCCACCCAGCCGGGCACGGCGACCGAGATTTTTGAAAAATCGCAGGATGCGGAGAAAAACACAAAGCTGATCGCCAAAGTGACCCAATCCGGACACACCTCCACCATCGAGCACACGGTGTTTCATCTGGCATTTGAAAATATCTCCGTATTTGCCGAACAGTTTCTGATTGAATTCCGACTGGCGTCCTTTACGGTCAAGAGCCGCCGCTATGTCGATTTTTCCGACAGCGGATTTTATATTCCGAATGAACTGACCGGCGCAGCGCGGGAGCGCTATATCGCCGCCATGCAGCATTTTTTTGCGATCTACCATCAATTGACCGACGACGGGATGCCAAAGGAAGACGCCCGTTTTGTCCTGCCCTATTGTCTAAACAGTAATTTTTTCTGCACCGTCAATGCACGGGAGTTTTTACATATGCTGCGCACCATGCTCTATGGCAGAGGCGCGCCGTTCCCGGAGCTGCGGGAGCTGGGCGAACAGCTCTTTACCCAGGCGCGGGAAAAGGCGCCGGGCATTCTGACCGATTTTGAAGCGAGAAGCAAAAAGGAGCTGCCCGCGTTCCCGGCGTTCCCCCGTGAAGCCGCGCCGGAAGCCGGCGGCACGGTGCTGCTTTTGAATCATACGCCGGACGGGGCGAAAACCGTCTGTCTGACCGCTCTGATGGAAGAGGGGTACAGCAAAGCGACGGCGGAAGCCATCGTACAAACCAATGAAAATCGGGCGCAGATTTTCCAATATCTGCGTTCCTGTCCCCGCCCGCGGGCATTGGAAGCGACAAGCTATACCTTCCTGGTGCCCGGTCTCTCCCTTTCCTGTCTGACCCATTACGCCCGCCATCGGATGCAGTCCATCCAGATTCCGAGTCTGATGCATACAAACCGTCAGAACCATGTCATGCCTTTGTTTACCTCAGACAAGCAAAAAGAGCTTTACCAGCAGGCATTCCGGGAGGCTGCCGCGCTGTGGGAAGACCTGCAAAGCATGGGCGTGAGCAAAAATACCGGCGTTTATACCCTGCTCAGCGGCAATACCATCGATATTGTCACCACCATGAACGCCCGGGAGCTGCTGCTGTTTTTCCGTCTGCGCTGCTGCAACCGCGCCCAATGGGAGATCCGCCGCCACGCCGAAGAGATGCTGCGCCTCTGCCGTGAAACCGAGCCGGAAATTTTCCGGGGCTACGGACCCAGCTGTGTGCTCGGCGCCTGTCCGGAAGGCAGAATGAGCTGCGGGAAACAGGAAGAAATGCGGCAGAAATATCTGAACGGAGGGGTTTTATCATGACCATTTGCGAAACGGTGCTGCGCCATTCCCAGCGGGGCATGGATCTGCTGCTGCCGGAGCTGGACGCCGATATGTATGAGACAACTGCCCGACAGCTTTTGGCGCAGGAGCGAAAAACCGTGCTTTTAACCACCGGTTTTTATGTCGGCGGCTTTGCGGAAACCGACGGCCCGCCTGGCGCGTTTTTCCTGGCGAAGGGGCTGGCGGCGCTGGGCTTTTCTCCGGTGATTCTGACCGATATTTACTGCGGCGGCTTTTTCCCGATGCGGGAGGTGCGCGCTCGCTTCCTGGATCAGAATTTATCCGCCGAAGAAATTCTGGAAGAATATCGCCCTGCCGCGATGATTTCCATTGAGCGCTGCGGCAAAAACACCGCCGGAGATTATGCCAATTGCCGGGGCGTGAGCATTGCGGCGCATACGCCGCCCATCGACGATATTTTTGATCTGGCATATCGCAAGGGCATCTATACCGTCGGCATTGGCGACGGCGGCAACGAAATCGGCATGGGCAATCTGAAGCATGTCATTCAAAAAAAGCTTTCTCTGGTTCCCTGCGAGGTGTCGGTCTCCTCCCTGCTGATTGCCACCGTCTCCAACTGGGGCGCCTATGGGCTTTTGACCGCGCTGTCCCGGGAAAGTGGGAAAAACCTTCTGCCGTCCTACGAAA
This sequence comes from uncultured Eubacteriales bacterium, assembly GCA_949296825.1. Lineage (GTDB taxonomy): Bacteria > Bacillota > Clostridia > Oscillospirales > Acutalibacteraceae > RGIG2774. The sequence continues at coordinate 13,479 of CASFQZ010000089.1, read as the reverse complement.
AAGTGCGCGATTACATTCGCTATATCGTCTCCAAAGGCAGTGTCGACGGCATTCATAAGCAGCATATTCCCACTGTAGACGGATTTCCGGAAACGACCGAACAGGAAATCGTCGAGGCGCTGCAAAGCCTGCTTGCTGAGTAGCAATAAAAAAACAATGCCCGCTCCGGAAAAGAAGCGGGCATTGTTTTTCATCAAATTACAGCTTATCGTAATCGGGGAAATCCTTATAGATGGTTTTGTCGTAGAAGTTATGTTCGTCCTTACTGTGCAGCGGATACCAGACCTGCGCGAAGAAGGGGTTCACTTTGGCTTCCTCGTCATAGTTCCAGGGCATCGGCAGCTCTTCGGGGCACCAGTGACCGCCGCGAAGCACCAGGTTGGGCGTCATCTCAAACTCATGACCATGGGCGCATTTCCATTTCAGCGGCGTGAACAGGTCGCCTTTTTCCATGGTCTCGGACAGGCATTCGCCGCCGCGGAAGGCAGCCGCTTTTTTCATATCCTCAATATCCAATTCATTCAGAGGCTTGGACTCGTCATAGCCGTGATCCAGGAGAGAAACTTCCTCGGTGGGACGGACGATCTTAAAGGTTTTCCAGGTGCCGATCTTCGCCCACTCTTCGCGGGAGCCGAAGTAAGCGGAAATTCTCTGCTCATTATTATCGCGGAACCAGCCCATGGTGCCGTAAACCGGCTTCATAGTCATCGGCTTCATGCCCAGGGACTTAACGACGCCGGGAACCAGCTTCGCCAGCTTGGCAAGCTTGAAATATTTGGGCACCTGTTTGCCCAGGTCTTTGAAATACTGACGTACCGGAACATTGTGACGGAAGTGCAGCATCTCCTCCAGCTTATCGGAATCCGCATACCACTGACCGTGGAAGTTGCGGGTGATGAACCAGTTGGCGTCGAAGATCTTTCTGGGGTCGCCCAGACCGATGGTATCCAGCAGCAGCTCCTCAAACTCGAAGTTGGTCAGGCGATACTGCTTGCCGCTGCCGATGTTGTAAAAGCCTCTCCAGAACTCGTCGGGAACGTTGTCCTGGCAGCAGCGCAGCAGCAGCGTTGCGGAATCCTCGACCGTCGCCCATTCCAGAACGCCGTTGATGCAGACGTGGAACATGATCGGGTCATAGTTTTTCAAAATATTGGCATACAGAATGCCGGACTGACGAAGAGACGCCCAATGCTTCAAGCCGGACTCGGCGAAAATGCTTTCGGCAATGGTCTTACTGATGGCATAATGGTCGTAAACGCTGATTTTGATCGGGTCGCCGGTTCTGCCCCAGTGGATGGGGGGATTGCGGTCACCGGTCTGCGCCACGGTGCCGATATAGATCACGCGGATGTCGTCGGCATTGGGCTGCGCCTTAACGGCTTCCACAATATCGCGGGCAGCTTTGGTGTTGGTATCCAGCGTTCTTTTCGGATAATAATCCGCCGCGGGGGAAACCATACCGCCGACATGAAGAACCACGTCGGAACCGGTCACACAGCTCAACACATCGTCGTAATTGGTCAGGTCGCCCCAGACGATGCGAACGCGAGGATCATTGATATAATCCTTGAACTTTTCGCGATTCTTCTCGCTGTCGCGAAGAAGGACCACCAGATTAAACTTTTCGGGTGCGTTGTAAATTTCTTTAAAACCCGCCCAGCCCATATTGCCGGACGCGCCGGTCAGAAATACGGTCTTGCTCATTTTTTATACCTCCGTCATATCTAAAGATACGAGTACATGGTAACAAAAATTTCAAAAAAAATCCATATACAAATATGTATATACTGTAAATATTTAGCCATCTGTTCAGAGACTGTTTTGTTTTGTCTCAATTTTTTCAAAATTTATCCGCTGGAAAACAGCGATTTACACCCCATCGCCTTTTATCCGGACAAATCGCGGCAGTCGCAAAAAACTGAAAAAAACTATTGACTTTTCCCCTGGGGTGTGATATATTAGTTTGCGTCGGTTGCGAGACCTGCCGTCGTCTGCTGGTGTAGCTCAGTTGGTAGAGCAGCTGATTTGTAATCAGCAGGTCGGGGGTTCGAGTCCGTCCACCAGCTCCAATTTTGAATATGGGAGAGTTCCCGAGTGGCCAAAGGGGGCAGACTGTAAATCTGTTGTCAGTGACTTCGGTGGTTCGAATCCACCCTCTCCCACCAAAAATCGGCAAACACTGCGAAGTGTTTGCCGATTTTTACTTATTCACTTTTCACTACATCGCAGAAGCCGATTTTTGGGAGTGAATAACGAAGAGTGAATCGTTTTTCTCCTCACCTCCCCTCTACCACAGAGGCGGGTTTGGGGAGTGCAGAGTGAATCGTTTTGGTGGCGGTGGTCTGCGCCGTAAAAAAGGACGGGTGAATCAATATGGCAAGCCCGCTGCAAAAAAATCCAGGGTGTTTGCGTTGGAAATCATCCGGCCGTGCAAGGATCTGCGCACCGAGAAAAAAAGAACGCAGCCTAACAGATCATCTGCTCCGTTCCGGCACCAGCGTTGGCGCCAATATCCGAGAGGCGACTTAAGCCCACAGCAGGTCCGATTTTATCGCAAAACTGCAAATTTCCCGGAAGGAATGCGCCGAAAGCGAATATTGGTTGGAGCTTTTGTCGGAAAGTGGCGATTTACGCGACCCTGTCTCCCTGCAGCACTGCACGGAATTGAAAAAGCTTTTGATTGCCTCAGTCAACACGGCGAAAAGAAACCAAGCTTAATCCGGGCATCGAAAGTGTTCGCCCTTCCATAAAAAGCATCGGTTTTTGCCGATGCTTATGTAATCTTCTGCGATTTTCCCTTCTTTTGATAAATCTTCCGCAATGGGTCCTGCCATTTCCCGGTAAAAAAGGAAATGAGTTTTCCGGTCAGCAGGGCGGAGAGAACGGTTCCTTCCCGCACCTCACCGATGTCGTGACAAAACAGGAGACTGATCAAAATCCCCGCGATCACATAAGCGCAATCGGTCGCGATTTTAATTTTACCAAAGGAGGCGCCGCTCTTTTTACAAATTGCGAGAATCAGCCCCTCCGGCGGATTTGGGACAATATCCATGGCAACATAAATCACCGCGCCCGCCGCCAAGGCGGCAATACCCAAAAGCAAAATCAAAAGCCGAAGCAGATAGACGTCCATCGCCATATCGGCAAAGACCCTGCCAATCCAATCCACAAAGGCGCCGAAAACAAAGCAAAAGGGGATTTGCAGCAGCTGTTTCGGGCGAAACTGTTTTCGTAATATAACCATTTCCAGCAATACAAATGCGCTGTAGCAAAGGGCGGTTACAGCACCGAGACGAACGCCCGCCGCCCGGCTCAGGGAAGAGGTAAACGCCGCAACAGGGGAAACGCCCAGCCCGGACAGCAGCGATAAATTGATGCCGAGGGCAATCAGAAACAGCCCTAAAAAATAAATAAGAACGCGCAAGAAACCTTTCAAAACAACCGTCCTTTCGCAAAAAGCGCCGCCGAATCGCTCCGGCGGCGTTTTGCTTGTGCGAATTTTACATCAGGGAAAGATACAGCTCTTTAATCTCTTCCACGCTGGTATCTCTCGGGTTGCCCGGTCGACAGGCGTCCGCATAGGCGGATTCGGCAAGGAACTGTACATCCTCGGGCTTGACGATTTCTTTCAAATCAGCGGGGATGCCCACATCCTGGCTCAGCTGCTTTACCGCGTCAATTGCGGCTTTTCTGGCTTCTTCAATGGTCATGCTTTCGGTACCGGCAACGCCCATGGCTTTGGCGATATCGCGATACTTATCGCCGGTGGCTGGGGCGTTATACGCCATAACCGTCGGCAGAATGATGGCGTTGGCAACGCCGTGGGGCGTGTCGTACAGAGCGCCCAGCGGGTGCGCCATGGAGTGGACAATGCCCAGACCGACATTGGAAAAGCCCATGCCTGCCACATACTGGCCCAGCGCCATGCCTTCCCTGCCTTCGGGGGTATTATCCACCGCGCCGCGTAAGTTTTTGGAAATTATCTCGATGGCTTTCAGGTGGAACATATCGGAGAGTGCCCAGGCGCCTTTGGTGATATACCCTTCGATGGCATGAGTCAGCGCGTCCATACCGGTGGCGGCGGTCAGCCCCTTGGGCATGGTGGACATCATATCCGGATCCACAACGGCAACCACGGGAATGTCATGAACATCCACGCAGACCATTTTGCGGTTCTTTTCCGCGTCGGTAATGACATAGTTGATCGTTACTTCCGCAGCCGTACCGGCGGTGGTGGGAACGGCGATAATGGGCACAGCGGGCTTTTTGGTCGGAGCGACGCCCTCCAGGCTTCTGACATCCGCAAATTCCGGATTTGCAACGATGATGCCGATGGCTTTTGAGGTATCCATGGAAGAGCCGCCGCCAATGGCAACGATGCAATCCGCGCCGCTGTCCTTAAAGCACTGCACGCCGTGCTGGACATTTTCAATCGTGGGGTTGGGCTTAATATCGGAATAGATTTCATAAGGAATCGCAGCGGCGTCCAGAAGATCGGTCACTTTTTTCGTTACACCGAATTTCAGAAGATCCGGGTCGGAAGCAAGAAAGACTTTCTTAAAATCTCTGGCTTTGATCTCTTCGGGGATCATCTGGATTGCACCGGCGCCGTGATACGATGTTTCGTTCAAAACAAATCTGTTTACCATACAAATACCTCCGTTTACTTCAACTGCACTGCAGTTTGTTTGCTTTTTTATTTTAATAATCTTGTCAGGCACTGTCAACCAAACAAAACAAAAAATCGGACACAAATGGAAAAATTTTCAAAAATTCAAATTTTGTTTCATATTTTGTCCGAAAAAACTGACTCCGCATTGTCAAAAGGAAAGGTGTTTGGCAAAATACAGAACCAGAACGCCGTCCTCCCTTTCCTGCAGCACCGGCTCCAGATACCCCCAATGCCGGTAAATGGCACGATTGCGTGCCTCGTCTTCTTGAACGCCAATGGTCAGCATGGAAATGCCCTGCGCTGCCGCTTCCCTTTCCAGCACTTTTATCAAGGCGGAAATATGACCCTGTCCCTCAAACGTCCGGCGGATGCGAAGCGCGTTGACATTGGCGATTGTTTTGCCGTCACAAAGGGAGCTTCTGCCGCGGACTGCTTTACAGTCCGGCGAGAGCAGAAGCGTTCCCTCCCCCACCTGTACGCCGTTTTGCAGGGCGGCGAAGGTCAGCGCCATATGATGGTCGAGATAATATAAATATTCCTCTTTCCATTGTTCCCAGGTCTTACGGGCGGTATGTGTCCGAATATTCTCATCCCAGAGAAAAGCCACCTCATCTCGGGTTGCCCGACGGTATTCCCACATCTTTTTCTCCTTATTTCAAAAAAAAGCGCTCTCCGCGAAGGAAAGCGCTTAATGATCGGATCAGTTGCGATAAATGATAACCTCGGTCACGGGAGCTTCCGTGGTCGCGGGAACCGTCGTCTCGGGAGCCGTCGTGGAGCTGCCGCCGCCGGTAATACGCGCGAAGAAATCCGCAATAATGTTCAGGATCCGCTCAAGGTAGCCGATCATGATGCCGATAAAGCCATATTCCTCATACAACATTTGATTCACCTTCTTTTTTATAAAATCGTAAAAAATCAGCCGTCAATAAACGATCACGTTGGACGGTGCTTCCGTCACGGCAGGCGCCGTCGTGGTCGGTGCGGTGGTCGAAGAAGAAGAACCGCCGCCGAAAATAAAAGCGATAATGTCGGCGATCTTCTGCAAAAACAGCTGAAGATAATCGATCATAACGCCGATAAAGCCATACTTTTCAAAATCCAATGCAATTCACCTTCTTACAGTTTCATTCAATCGTAGTATACCATTACCGGGAAGAAATAGCAAGGGCTTTTCGAAAAATTTGACAAAGATAACAAAACTTCGCAAACTTTCCTCGGGCAAAAAAGAAAAAGCGCCCGCAGACGCTTTTTCCGTCAATCGTTGAATTTATTGAGAAATTCCCTTAGCCGGGGGTTTTTCGGCGACACAAAAATTTCTTCCGGCGTGCCTTCGGCGGCAATAACGCCGTCGTCCATAAAAATCACTTCATCGGAAACTTCCCGCGCAAAGGTCATCTCATGGGTGACGATGACCATGGTCATATGGCGCTGCGCCAGCTGTTGAATAACTTTCAGGATCTCGCCGGTCAGCTCCGGGTCCAGCGCTGAGGTCGGCTCGTCAAAGAAGAGAATTTTCGGATCCATACACAGCGCGCGGGCGATGGATACGCGCTGCTGCTGTCCGCCGGACAACTGCCAGGGATAGGAATCCGCCTTTTCGGAAAGTCCTACCTGCGCCAGCAGGTCTCTGCCCTTCTGCTCAATCTGCTGCAGCATCTGTTTTTTATTTGCTTTATAGGAAGGGTCGTCCTTTGCCGCCAGCTCCGCCGCCAGAGTAATGTTCTTTAGCGCAGTATACTGCGGAAACAGGTTAAAGGATTGGAACACCAGCCCCACTGCCAGCTGCTTGCGGCGGCGCTCCGCCGGGGAGTCGGCTTTTTTCTTTGCCGCGTCAAAAACCGTTTCGCCGTTGACAACGATCGTCCCCGCGTCAGCCTTCTCTAAAGATGTGATGCAGCGCAGCAAGGTTGTTTTGCCGCTGCCGGAAGAACCGATCAGCGACAGGACCTTCCCTTTTTCCAGGGTGAAGGAAATATCTTTCAGAACTTCCACATTGCCGAAGCTCTTTCGTAATCCGTTGACTTCCAAAATCGCCATACTTTATCCTCTGAAATAAGCAAGTTTCTTTTCGATCCGGCTGAAGATCAGCGTCAGCCCGCCGTTAAAAATCAGATAGAACACGGCGGTGTAGAACAGCGGCCAGATCAGCCCCTTGGTATTGATAATATCCTGCGCCGCCTTAACCAGCTCGCCGACGGCGATGACCCGCGCCAGAGAGGTGTCCTTGACCAGGGTGATGATCTCGTTGCTCATAGGCGGAACGATACGCTTGATGACCTGCAAAAGCACGACCTTGAAAAAGACCTGAGATTTTTTCATGCCCAGAACCTGTCCGGCTTCATATTGCCCGCGGGGGATGCTTTCGATGCCGCCGCGGTAAATTTCGGAAAAATATACCGCATAATTGATGATAAAGGCGATACAGACCGCTTCCTCCCGGGGAAAGCTTTTCATGTCAAACATCAGACCGGGACCGTAAAACACCACCATAACCTGAAGCATCAGCGGCGTACCACGGATGACCCATACAAAAAAGCGGGACAACAGCTGCAAGGGCTTAAATTTGGACATGGAAAAAAACGCGACCACAAGCCCTAAGGGGATCGCTGCGACCAGCGTAACGAAAAACAGCATACAAGTGGTTTTGAAGCCGTCCAGCAGCTGCAAATTAACGGCGGCAAAGCTCATGAAATTGCTCCTTTATCTACGGCAAAGAAAACCGATACGCGGGAAACGCGCGTACCGGTTCCTTGCTTTCGGTTGCTCAAAAAGGGGGCTTCTTATTCGCCCAGCAGAATGCGGGACTCCAGGCCATAGGTGCGGGCAATCTGATCCAGCGTACCGTCGGCAGCCAGCTCTTCCATGGCGGTGTTGACGGCGGCGGTCAGGGAGCTGCCCTTGCGGAAGCCGACGGCATACTGCTCGTTGGCATCGTCGCCAAAGACATCCAGCACCATCAGATCATTGAAATCGGTATTTTCGCCGACCATGGAATACGCCATCACGGCATCCATCACGGCAATGTCCGACGTTCCGGCTTTTACTTCGTTCAAGCCATCCGCCTGCGCGGTCACGGAAATAAAATTGGCGGCAAGATTCGGGTCAGAGGTGGCTGCTGTTTCACCGGCGGAACCGGATTCGGCAACCACGGCGGCGCCGTTCATCGACGCAAGGTCGGTATAGGTGTCAGCATCCTCGGTGCGGATGACGCAGACCTGCTTATTCGCCATATAAGGCGTGGAAAAATCAATCTGCGGGGCAAGATCCTCCGTCATGGTCATGCCGTTCCAGATGCAGTCAATGCTGCCGGAATTCAGCTCCATCACCTTGCTGTCCCAGATAATCTCCTGGAATTTCGCCTCAACGCCGAGCTTTTCGCAAACGGCTTTGGCGAACTCGGTCTCAAAGCCGATCAGCTCATTGTTATCGTCCAGATAATTCATGGGGGAGAAATAGGTGATACCGATCACCAGCTCGCCTTTGGCTTTGATGTCGTCCAGATCAGACGCGGCGTCGGCAGCGGGAGCGTCGGTGCCTTCTTCGGTGGAAACCTCACCGGCGGGATCCTTTGAATCCGGCGTGGTCTCATTGTTGCAGGCGGCGAAAACAAAGGTCATCAGGACCATGATCGCGGCAAGAATCAGAGCGGTTCCTCTTTTTTTCATAGGTATCTACCTCCAGATTTGTTATGGTATCAGTTTACCAGATTAGCGCACTAAAGTAAACCACCGATTTCTCCATGGATTGTAAAATTTTGCTTATTATTTTTAGTAATTTCGACGAATAATCGCAGAAGATCTCCTATTTTGCCGCAAAAAAAGGATTGCCCTTCATTTTCAGGTATGCTACAATAAAGATGCGGCATATTGCAGCCTCTGCCTGCGTATGCTGTGATAAAACAAAACGGAGGCGGACCAAATGATCGGACTGGGAACCTGGACCGGAAAGGTCAACACCATGTTTTTTTCGGGCGACGTAACCTTTACCATCGGGGAAAAGGACGGCGGCTATGATTTTTCCATGAATCTGCCCGAAGGCGCTGCCAAGCTGCCGGAATTTTCATTTCGGGAAATCAAAGAGGAGGGCGATACGCTGCGTGCCGTCGCCGAGGTTTCGCTGCTGCCCGGCAAAACCGTCGACGTCCAATTGACGTTTCAGGATGATACCATGAACGGCTTTTTGAAAGTTCCTTTTTTGGGCAAAATCGATTTAAAAAACTTTACACGCGTTGTTTCGTAAAGAATCCGTAAACAAATATTGTCTGCTTCTATAGATTTTGCCGAAAAGGTTGCAAAGAATCAAAGAAACTTTAAAAGTTGAAGATTTTGCGAAAACCTCTTGAATTTTTTTCGGACTTGGTGTATGATAGCGATGAAGGTAAATCCTTACTCTTCGAGTGAAAGGAGGCAATTGACCCATGGAAGGTATTGTTGGTTTCTTCACCACCATCATTGACGCGATCAAAGATATCGTTAAACTCATCCAGAACCTTGTGAAGCAGCTCCGCGGTGATCCCACCGTTTGGGGCGAGGACGATTTCAAGGTCCTCAAATAAGGCAGATTGCGTGAGCAAAAGGACTGTCGCTTGTCCGCAAGGATATGCGGCGGTCCTTTTCTGTATCTTTCTGTTTCCCCAAAATTAACAGGTTATTCAAGCATTGGCGAGGCTTATCCTATATAATGAAGTCGCGGTGATACCATGGTTGGATATATCCGGGCGCACAAGCCCGAAATGAAAATCAAAGAATATGAGACCTACCGCGCCTTTTACTGTTCACTGTGCCGGACACTGGGCAAACGCTACGGGCAGCCGGCTCGACTGCTGCTCAGCTATGATCTGACCTTTTTGATTCTTTTCATCTGCTGTGTAAAAGATGAAACCGTTTCCTTTCAGCCGGGGCGCTGTCCCTTTAACCCGTCAAAAAGGTGTGCCTATTGCGACCCGGCGCAGCCACTGCTGGCATATGCGGCGGATCTGACGGTGCTGATCGCCTATTACAAACTGCAGGACACCATTGAGGACGGCGGATTTTTTAAGAAAATCGCTGCCTATCTGCTGCTGCCCTATCTTTCTCATCTTCACCGAAAGGCGAAAAAACGCTGTCCGGAGGAAGATAAACGGACCGCCCGATATCTGGCGGCGCAGTTTAAAGCGGAGCACTCTCCCCTCTCGACCGTTGACGCTGCCGCCCAGCCGACGGCGGACTATATCGCCGATCTGGCGGCAAAAAATGCGCCGGAGCAAAACCGTGCGCAGGCGGCAGCCTTCGGACGGCTGCTGGGCAGGTATATCTACCTTGCCGATGCGCTGGACGATTTAAAAAAAGACATCAAAACCGGCAATTTCAATCCTTTTATCCAAACGCACCACATCAGCAAGGACAATTTGACCGAGACCTTTCCCCGTTGTAAAAACGCGCTGGAGCTGACCATCGGCGCGCTGATCGACGCCTATGAAACGCTGCCGAAGGGAGCATATTCTGAAATCACGGAAAATGTAATCCGAATGGGTCTGTATGAACAGGCAGACCGTATCTATTCCCAAATGCAAGAGGTAAGAGAATGAACGATCCTTATCAGGTACTGGGCATTGCCCCGGGCGCGACAGACGCCCAAATCAAAAAAGCCTATAAAAAGGCGGCGAAGCAGGCGTCCGCTCTGCCGCCGGAAGATTCCGCCGCCCGCATGAAAGAGCTGGACGCCGCGTACGATCAGATCATGAACGCGCGAATGGGCAGCACTGCCTATACCGATGCGTATCCGAACGCCTCCGCAAACGGGCAAAATGCCTACGGCGGCGGGTCCTATTCGCCGCCCTACGGCTATGCCGACGCGACCTCTTACGCCGATGTGCGTCAGCTGGTGTCTTCGGGGCGGTACGACGACGCAAATATGATATTGGACGGTGTGCCGCCGGTGGGGCGCAATGCCGAATGGCATTTTCTGAAAGGTCAGGTCCTTTACAACAAGGGCTGGCTGGAAGAGGCGTCGAAGGAATTTGAAGCGGCTTACCGCATGGAACCGGGCAATCCGGAATATCGCGGCACCTATGAAAGCATTTTCAGCAAACGAAGCGGCGGATATCGCGCCCGTCCCGAGCGGCGCGGCTGCAGCACCTGCGACATCTGCTCCGGGCTGATCTGCGCTGATTGCTGCTGCGAAAGCATGGGCGGGGACCTGATCCCCTGCTGTTGAAAGGAGGTCCCGCCCGGTGAGAAAAAGCTCAAAGACCGCCCTGGGCGGAATCATAGCCGCGCTGTCGCTGGTACTGATGCTGCTGTCCACCATCATCCCGTTTTTAACTTATGTATTGCCCGCAGCGGCGGGGATCATTTTAATGGTCATGGTCATCGAAATCGGCAGGAAGTGGGCGCTGGGCGCTTACGCGGCGGTGAGTATTCTTTCGCTGCTGATTCTGGCGGACAAGGAAACCGCCGTCATGTACGCCGCGTTTTTCGGCTATTATCCCATTCTGAAATCGGTGATCGAGGAAAAGATGTCCAGGGTCTGGGAATGGATCGTCAAATTCCTGCTGTTCAACGGCGCGGTGGTCGTGGCATATCTTCTGATTATTTACGTCTTTCGCCTGCCGGTGGACGGCATGGACACCTTCGGCAAATGGACGATCCCGCTTCTGCTTGTCATGGCGAACGTGATGTTCTTTTTATTTGATTATGTCCTGTCCCGGCTGGTCTATCTGTATTTACACCAATGGCGCAAATGGTTCCGCAAAATCTTCAAATAACAAAAGCCGGAGCGGTTCCGGCTTTTTTCTTTCCGAAAGAAGGAAAAACAAATGCATGATATTTGGAATCCCTGGCACGGCTGCATCAAATGCAGCGAAGGGTGCGACAACTGCTATATGTATTATCTGGACCGGCAGCGCGACCGGGTGGGGTCGGATATTTTCAAAACAAAAACCGGCTTTCGCTACCCCCTGCAGCGCAAAAAGGACGGCGCGTATCAAATAAAAAGCGGGGAATTGATCCGCGTATGCATGACCTCGGATTTCTTTTTGGAAGAGGCGGACGCCTGGCGGGCTGAGGCATGGGAAATGATGCGCATCCGCAGCGACGTCAAATTTTTTCTTCTGACCAAACGCCCGCAGCGGGTGTGGGACTGTCTGCCGAAGGACTGGGGCGATGGCTGGGAGAATGTTTTTTTCAATGTCACCACCGAAAACCAGCGGCGGGCAAAGGAGCGCATTCCGCTGCTCAAAAAGCTGCCCTTCCGTCACAAGGGAATTATGTGCGCCCCTCTGATTGGAGAAATCGATCTCGCGCCGTTTTTGGGGGATGGACAGATCGAACAGGTCATTTGCGGCGGCGAAAATTACGGCGGCGCCCGCCCCTGTAACTATGACTGGGTCAAAAAGCTGCGCTATGCCTGCGAAAAACACAACATTCCTTTTTGCTTTATAGAAACCGGCTCGGTTTTTATCAAAGACGGAAAGACCTATCATCTTCCCGACAAGCGCGTGCAGAGTGAAATGGCATATAAATCCGGCATTTCCTTTGCCGGGAAGCCAATGATATTTCATCTGACCGACCGCGATGGTGCCCCGATCCCGCCGGAAAATTTATACCAGCCCCGGTACCGCGAAAGCTGCGCGCACTGCGGCAGCAAACCGATTTGCAACGGCTGCTCGGATTGCGGAAAATGCGGGAACTAATACCCTGAAAACATTGCTCATTTTATCCTTTTGCTCCACGTCAAAAAACATTGAAAAGGAAGCCTTGGCTTGCCAACAGCAAAGTCCAGGCTTCCTTTTTGAGACACTAGTATTCAAAATGCAGAACATCTCAACAGCATTGACAATATCGTTGCCACTTCCGCCTGCCGGTCTTATTTGAGAACCGCGCCGCCGATTTCTGGGTCAATTACCCATACATTTTCAAAATCGAAATCGATGTAAGCATCTTCGTGCAAAAACGCATCGGCACTTAGGGATGCGCCATCCACAGCGTAGGTATTTGTATTCCCTGTAACAATCGTTTGGTCTGACGAATAGCAATCATAACACCGATCTTTATCGCCAACACCGAAAATGCGTCCCACTTTCGCCCTGGGATTTTCTTCCGTTGCTTTATATGATGCATTGATATAATCATTATAATTGTAACAACTTCTTACATCACCATAGTCTCCATATGCGCCAGCCATTATACCTGCAATACCCCCGGCAGCTATCCCAGAATTAGTGATATATTTATTTGAAAACACATTGATATCGCCATAATTGACGCATTGAATGAGCTTCCCCGATACAGTGTTATAGCCGACAATGCCTCCAACGATGCAGTCGGAAGAAAGAGATGATGTTGAGGTGCCATATAGGCGCGTACCGGAGATATTCCCAATATTCACACAATTTTTTAATGCGCCACCGTGTCCACTAATGCCACCGAGATAAAGAAAATTACCGGCAGTCGCTGTAATTTTACCGTAATTGGCACAGTTTTCAATCGAATCACCAGAGGCTCGAGAATAACCGGTGATGCCGCCACAATAAACTTCGCTATCGGATTCTGACCGGCAGCTGGCATTGGCATAAACATTGATTTGCGCATCATTCTGGCTGTTCATCGGTGCGCCATAGCCGCAGATTCCGCCGACATAGGCATCGCTGCAATACCGCACATCAATGGTTCCGCTGACAGAGCAATTCAAAATTCTCGTCTTTTGTGCCGTTCCATCCGAGCAAACACCGACAATGCCGCCCACACAAACAGAATAGGTAATGCCGGTATCTTCAAAAGTTAGCGCATAGTTGGTGGAATATTTATTGATATCTATAGTAATAT
>CASFQZ010000088.1 GCA_949296825.1 uncultured Eubacteriales bacterium | reverse complement strand
TTCGCAAAGAAAAAACACACACGCTAATGTATGACTATTTTTTATGTAATTATTTAAGTGTTTCATTCAGTTTGTTATATCAGTTCGTTAGGTACGCATTTTCGCAACGGGGGGGATTCATTTTCGCAATCACCGGGGTCGGTTTTCCGGCTTTTTGGGGTCGGTTTTCCGGCTTTTGGGGGGTCGGTTTTCCGTCCGAAGGAGGGCGGTTTTCCGTCCATGGAAGGTCGGTTTTCCGCCCATGGAAGGTCGGTTTCCCGCCCGGTGGGAAAGTTGCTTTTATTCCTCCGGATAAAAATATAAACTTCGCCAAAGAAAAAAATCCTGCCCTCAGGGGTGAAATTTTTTTGATACGGAAAAACAATCCGTGCTGTAGGGGGATTTTTTGATACGGAAAAACAATCCGTGTTGTAGAGGGATTTTTTTTTGACACGGAAAAACAATCCGTGCTGCAGGGGATTTTTTTGACACGGAAAAAGCCATCCCGGCCGTTTTGGGTGGGGATGGCTGCGGTGGTTTTTAGCGTACAAAAAGCCACCCCGCCCGTTTCGGGGGCGGGATGCTTTTGGGGATTAGTTGCGGAAGAAGGCGCAGAAGGCGCGGTACGCCATATACACGTCGTATTTGGCGGTCACCTCATAGGGGGCGTGCATGGAGAGCACCGGCACGCCGAGGTCGACGGTCTCGACGCCGAGATGGGCGATGAACTTTGCGACGGTGCCGCCGCCGCCCTCGTCCACCTTGCCCAATTCACCGGTCTGCCAGAGGATATTTTCCTTTTCCAGCACGGCGCGCACCCACGCCATAAGCTCCGCCGAGGCGTCGTTGGTGCCGCTCTTGCCCCGGGCGCCGGTATATTTTGTGATCACCACGCCGTGGTTGATCTGGGCGGTATTGCGCTTTTCAAAGACATCGGCAAAATTCGGGTCATAGGCGGCGTTGACGTCGGCGGACAGGCAGCGGCTGCTGCGCAGCACGTCGTTGACGTCTGCGCCCTCGCCCCTTGCCAGATCCTCGATGAACTGCGCCAGATAGCGCGACTCCAGACCGGTATTGCCCTCGCTGCCGATTTCCTCCTTGTCGGTCAGGACCGACAGGCAGGTGTATTCGGGATTTTCCGCATCGAGGGACGCCATCACCGCCGGATAGGCGCAGACGCGGTCGTCCTGCCCGTAGGCGCCGATCATGCTGCGGTCAAAGCCGATATCGTCCGCCGAATAGGCGGGCACCGCCTCCAGCTCGGCGCTTTGGAAATCCTGCTCGGTAAAGCCGTATTGCTCATATAAAAGATCCATCACCGCCAGCTTGACCGCTTCGCTGGTACAGTCGGGGAAACGGCGGGAGCCGATGATGATGTTCAGCTCCTCGCCCCGGATGCCCTCGGAGAGCTTGCGCTGCCCCTGTTTGGCGCCCAGGTGGGGCAAAAGGTCGCTGATGACAAATTTCGGCTCGCCGGGCTCCTCGCCGATGCGCACATAAATCTGGCTGCCGTCCTTTTTGCAGACCACGCCGTGCAGCGCCAGAGGCACCGTGGGCCATTGATATTTGCGGATGCCGCCGTAATAGTGGGTTTTGAAATAGGCGATGTCCGAATCCTCATAGAGCGGGTTGGGCTTGAGGTCCAGTCGGGGCGAATCGATATGGGCGGCGGCGATGCGCACCCCGTCGGTAAGGGGGCGCTTGCCGAAGACAGTCAGGATGACCGCCTTGCCGTGGACGGAATAGCTGACCTTGTCGCCGGGGCGGTAAGAGGCGCCCTTGACAAAGGGGGTATAGCCGTTTTCCTCCGCCAGACGCAAAATCTCCCGGGCGGCTTCCCGTTCGGTTTTCGCCGTGTCCAGAAAATCCTTGTACCCCTCGCAGAATTCGTCCGCGCCGCGCTTGTCTTGCTCGCTCAGGACTTCGTCGGCGTGCTCGTTGGTAAAGAGCAGCTTTTTCCGCAGCTGCTCCACGGAGCTGTTGTTTTCTTCCTTCATAAAAAATCACCTCATGCACTTGTATTGGGTGTCAACAGCGCGCGGTAATCCGCCAGCGCGCGGTTGACTTTGATTACATAGTATTCCGTTTCCGGATAGGGAATATCCGTCAGATTTTGCCCGTCGGACGAATGCTGCGGGTCCTCAAGCCAGCCGGCGACGGCGTTCATGCCGGCGTTATAGGCAGCCAGCACGGTGTCGGTCACCGGAAACCGGTCGGAAAGAACCGAAAGGAAATAGACGCCGTAGCGGATGGATGTTTCCGGATCCAGCAGGGCTTCGTCGGGCAGGTCCTCGCCGGTGCGGCTTTGCAGCCAGTGAAAGGTCTCCGGCGTCATCTGCATCAGCCCCATCGCTCCGGCGGAGGAAACCGCCGCGGGGTCAAAATCGCTTTCGGTGCGGATGACGGCGTAAACCAGCGGCGCGGGCACCTGATATTCCGCGCTGTATTTTTCCACATAAGCTTCATATTTCAGCGGCACGCCGTTTTGCAGGAAATGACCAGCCGCCACGCACGCCAGAAACGCGCCAAGCATCAGCAAAATGCCGAGCCCCAGCGTAAGGGCGTTACGGGAGATGCTTTTTGTTTTTTTCATCAAGAGCTCGGACCCTTCTTATGATTTTCCTCAGCTGCGCCTGGAAGCTGAAGCGGTTGTCGTTGCGCACCACTATGTCCGCCCGGCTGGTAAACTGCTCCTTTTCCTGCCGCGCCAGCCGGTTTTCGGCTTCCTCGCGGCTGATGCGGTCCCGCTTCATGATCCGCGCAATGAGGTTCTCTTTGTCGGTGGTGATGGCGATGGTCAAATCGCAAAGGGTATCCAGCCCGGTCGAAAACAGCAGCGGCGCGTCCAGCACCGTCGGTTCGCCCTTTCGGGCAAGGAAAAGCGTAATTTCCTTGACCTTTTTCAGGATTGCCGGATGGGTGATGGCGTTGAGCTTCTGGGTCGCTTCCTCGCTGGCAAACGCCAGCTGCGCCAGCTGCCGGCGGTCTAATCTGCCGAACTCTAAAATCTCCGGTCCGAAGGCTTCCACCAATTGGGCGAGAATCTCCGGTTCTTCGACGATATTGCGGGCGATATGGTCGCAGCACACCATGGTGAAGCCGAATTCCTTCCGGATAAAGTAACAGGCGGCGGTGCTTTTGCCCGCGCCGCTGGCGCCGGTCAAGCCGAGGATCGGCGCTTCGTAGTGGAAGCGGAACGCCGCCGCCCGGAACAGCCGGTTGCAGACCGCCAGTCCGACGCCGGTATCGTCGGGCAGGCGGGCAAGCACCTGCGAGGCGCCCCTTTCGTCCAGCTCCCGCAGCGCGTCGAACAGCCGCGCCGCCTGAGACAGGGGGTCGCTCCGGCTGCCCATGGTGACAAAGGGCACCGGGCAGCGCTCGGCGTCCTCGGTAAAGCAGAGGGCAAAAACGCCGTTCTCCTTTTCCTCCGCCAGACGGCGGAAATAGGCGCGGTCGGCGCCGGCGAAAACCGTGATCTCAGCCTTGGGGGCATAGTGCCTGTATTTCATGCCGGGGCTTTCGGCGGTCTCGTTCTTCCCGAGCGGATGCAGCGCCGCCGGGCTGACGGTCACCTCGCCGATCACGCTGCGGATCTGCTCCGGCGTGACGCCGCCGGGGCGCAGGATCTGCGGCGTTTCGCCGGTGAAGGAAATGACCGTGGACTCTACGCCCACCGCCGCGTCGCCGCCGTCGATAATCATATCGATCCTGCCGTTCATATCGTCGATCACATGCTCCGCCTTTGTCGGGCTGGGGAAGCCGGAGATATTGGCGCTGGGGGCGGCAAGGGGCAGCTTCGCCGCCGCAATAATCGCCTGCGCCGCCGGGTGGGACGGCATACGCACCGCCACCGTCTCAAGCCCGCCGGAGGTGCTCTTTGGCACCCGGTCGGATTTGGGCAGGACGATGGTCAGCGGACCGGGCCAGAAGGCTTTTGCCAGCTTCATTGCCGGGGCGGGAATCTCCCGCACCAGCGGCGCCCAGCCGTCAAAGGAGGCGATATGGACAATCAGCGGATTGTCGGAGGGTCTGCCCTTGGCGGCATAGATTTTTTGGACCGCCTCTTCGTCCAGCGCGTTGGCAGCCAGCCCATAGACCGTTTCGGTGGGGATGGCGACCAGCCCGCCGCGCCGCAGCACCTGGGCTGCTCTCTCGGCGTAATCAAGGTCGGTATGGGAATGCAGGATTACCGTATCCATGAGATTTATTCACCTTCTGCTAATTTTTTCGCCGTATCCGCTTCGCGCAGGGCGTCGATGAGCTCGTCCAGCTCGCCGTCCAGCACCGCCGTCAGGCGGTACAGCGTCAGGTTGATGCGGTGATCGGTGACCCGCCCCTGGGGGTAGTTATAGGTGCGGATGCGCTGGCTGCGGTCGCCGGAGCCGACCTGCGCCTTGCGCTCCCCGGCGATTTTCTGCGCCTGCTTCTCCTGCTCCGCCTGCAAAAGGCGGGCGCGGAGGATGCGCAGGGCTTTGTCCTTGTTTTTGTATTGGCTTCGCTCATCCTGACACTCGGCGACGATGCCGGTGGGCAGATGGGTGATGCGGATGGCGGACTCGGTCTTGTTGACGTGCTGTCCGCCGGCGCCCCCGGCACGGAAGGTGTCGATTTGCAGGTCGGCGGGGTCGAGGGCGACGTCCACCTCCTCAGCCTCCGGCAGCACCGCCACCGTGGCGGCGGAGGTGTGGATCCGCCCCTGGGACTCGGTCTCGGGCACCCGCTGGACCCGGTGGACGCCGCTTTCAAAGCGCAGCGCGTCCCAGGCGCCCCTGCCCCTGACCAGAAATCCGATCTCCTTTATGCCGCCGCGCTCGGTTTCGTTGAGAAAAAGCGTTTCGGTCTGCCAGTGCTTTCTCTCGCAGTACATGGTATACATCCGCTGCAGCGTCGCGGCAAACAGCGCCCCCTCCTCGCCGCCGGTGCCGCCGCGAATTTCGACGATGACATTTTTGTCGCTGTTTTTGTCCTTCGGCAGCAGCAAGAGGCGGAGCTTCTGCTCGGTCTCCTCCTGTTGTTTTTCGATGTTGTAAATTTCATCCCTTGCCAGCGCCCGCAGCTCCTCGGCGGGGTCCTCCAGCAGGGCGTGGGCTTCGGCGAGGTCCCTTTCCAGCTTTTGCAGGGTCCGGATGGCTTCGGCGACGGGCGCCAGGTCGGCATATTCCTTCATCGCCCCGGCATAGCGGGGGCTGTCGCCGGCAATGGCGCCGGCGGCAAGCTCCTCGCTTAAGGTCCGGTATTTTTCCAGAATCTGCCGGTATCGGTCATTCATCGGTGTTCTCCTTTGTCCGGGGCGGCAGGTCGGCGCGCAGGATCCGGCGGATATTTCGCTCCGCCTTGCGTCGGGGGATCATAAATTCCCGTCCGCAGCCGGCGCAGCGCAGCCGGAAATCCATCCCGACGCGCAGCACTTCAAACTCCTTTGCGCCGCAGGGATGGGGTTTTTTCATCAGCAAACGGTCGCCCAGTTGGATATCCATCGCGCTCCGCCCTTTCGTTTCTATAAAAAGTAGTATAGCATACTTGCCGCCAAAAGAAAATACATTTTATTGTAATTTATCGCAAAGGCGGGGTCAGTATGAGCAGAGAGAACCGGTATCTGCCGGAAAACCGGGCGCAAAGCCGCAGGTATACGACCGGTGAAATTTTGAGCGCGGCGGCGAGCGGGGAAATTTTAGCCGGACGGGTGGCGCTGTGCGATCGGGAGAGAAATTTGCATATCGATCTGGGCTGTATGCGCGGGATCATTCCGAAAAACGAATGCGCGATGGGCATTGAGGAAGGGGACTGCGCCGAGAGCGCGATTCTTTCGCGGGTCGGGCGGGTCGTACGCTTTCAGGTATTGGAGGCGGAGACGAAGGGCGCGCCCCTTGCCGTGCTGTCGCGCCGCCGGGTCCAGGAGCGCTGCCGGCGGGAATATGTGGACCGGCTGGCTTTGGGGGATGTGATCGAGGCGGCGGTGACGCGGCTGGAGAGCTTCGGCGCGTTCTGCGACGTGGGGGAGGGCATCCCGGCGCTGCTGCCGATCGCCTTTTTGTCGGTCTCGCGCATCCCCCACCCCGCCGCCCGGCTGCGGGTGGGGCAGAGCATCCGCGCCGTGGTTCGAGCCCGGGACGAGAGGGGGCGGCTGACCTTAAGCATGAAGGAGCTTTTGGGCACCTGGCTGCAAAACGCGGCGCTGTTTTCGTCGGGGCAGACCGTGCCCGGCGTGGTGCGCTCGGTGGCGCCCTACGGTATCTTTGTGGAACTGACACCGAACCTGTCGGGGCTTTGCGAAAAAACCGACGGCGTCCGGGAGGGGGACGGCGCGGCGGTTTTTATCAAAAGCCTGCTGCCGGAAAAAATGAAGTGCAAGCTGCTGCTGGTGGATACCTTTCCCCCGCCGCCGCCGCAGGAGCCGCGGTATTTTTTTACCGGCGGGCATATGGACGCCTTTTGCTATTCGCCGCCGGGCTGTGAAAAACGGGTGGAAACGGTGTTCGGGCAGCCGTAACCCCCGGCGGCGCTTTGGGACGCCCCGACTTGCGCGGCGGAGGGGCAGGCGAAAAATCTTGACAAGTCGGAAGGCTCTGTGGTAGAATGTTTTTCCTTTCGTCTTTTGGGCTGTGAAATCACGGTGCGGTCTGCGGCTGGAGCGCACCCGTCGGCATTATTTGCCGGAAAGGAAAAACCATGATTGCATTGAGGAACATTCAAAAGACCTTCCGCGTGCCGAAGCGGGAGGCGGGCTTTGGGCGGGCGGCGCGTTCGTTTTTCCGGCGGGAATACACCGAGATTCGCGCGCTGGACGGCGTGAGCTTTACCGTCCCGGACGGGCAGACCGTCGGCTATATCGGTCCCAACGGCGCGGGCAAGAGCAGCACGGTCAAGATCATGAGCGGCATTTTGACCCCGGACGGGGGCGAATGCGAGATTGACGGGCTCTGTCCCTGGCGGGACCGGAAAAAGCACGTCGCGAACATCGGCGTAGTTTTCGGACAGCGCTCGCAGCTGTGGTGGGATGTGCCGGTGGCGGATTCCTTTGCGTTGCTGCGGGACATTTACGGCGTCGAGGAGGCAAGGTTTCAGAAAACCCTGCGGGAGCTGACCGAGCTGTTGGAGCTGGACGAGATATTGAAAACCCCGGCGCGGATGCTGTCGCTGGGGCAGCGGATGCGCTGTGAAATCGCCGCCTCGCTTTTGCACGAGCCGAAGACGCTGTTTCTGGACGAGCCGACCATCGGGCTGGACGCGTCGTCAAAGATCGCGGTGCGGGAATTTCTGAAAACCCTGCGCCGGGAAAAAAATACAACCATTATCCTGACCACCCATGATATGGCGGATATCGAGGCGTTGGCGGAACGGATCCTTTTGATTGGAAAAGGAAAAATTCTGTTGGACGGCAGCTTTGAGGAGCTGCGGAAGCGCCACGGCGGCAAAAAGCTGTTGACCGCCGTGGTGGACGGCGGCACGGTCCCCGTCCGGGAAGGGTTGGTTCTTTTGGAGCAAAAGCCGGGGCTGTGGCGGTTTTCGGTGGATCCGGCGCTTTTGCCGGTCAGCGACGCCATCGAGGCGCTGGCAGCTCTGGCGCAGCTGCGGGACCTGACGGTGGAGGACGAAAGTCTGGAGGCGCTGGTGCTTTCGCTGTATCGGGAGTTTCGCGTATGAAAAAGCTGCGTTCTTCCGTCCGGCCCTACGCCGCCCTGTTCCGGCTGCGGTTTGTCCGGGAATTGCAATACCGCGCCGCCGCGCTGGCGGGGGTGGCGACCCAGTTTGTCTGGGGCGCGATGGAGATTCTTTTGTTTCGCGCCTTTTATGAAACGGGCGCCGAAACGCCGATGACCTTTTCGCAGCTGGTCACCTACGAATGGCTCCAGCAGGCGTTTCTGGCGCTGTTTATGCTCTGGTTCTGGGACGCGGATATTATCGAATGTATCACAAAGGGAAATATCGCCTATGAACTGGCGCGCCCGATGGGGCTGTACCGGATGTGGTTTACCCGGGTGGTTGCCCAGCGTCTTTCCCGGGCGCTGCTGCGGTGCGTACCGATTTTGCTGGTTGCCTCCTTGCTGCCCTCGCCCTACCGCATGACCCTGCCGGCAAGCCCCCTGGCTTTTTTGGGTTTTCTGCTCACCGCTTTTTTGGGGCTTCTGGTGGTGGCGGCGCTGACGATGCTGGTCTACGGGCTGACCTTTTTCACGATGTCGCCCGGCGGGGTGCGTATTTTTGCCGCCGCCGTCGCCGAGCTGCTGTCCGGCGCGGTGGTGCCCCTGCCCTTCTTTCCGGAAAAGCTGCGGCTGATCGCCGAGCTTTCGCCCTTCGCCGCCGTACAGAACCTGCCGCTGCGCATTTACAGCGGCAATCTCGCCGGGACAGAGGCGCTGGTTTTTCTGCTGGTGCAGCTATTCTGGCTGCTGGCGCTCTGGGCGCTGGGCGGCGGACTGATCCGGCGGGCGCAAAGGCGCGTCGTGGTACAGGGAGGGTAAAAGGATGAAGCTGTATTTTCGATATTTCGCCATCCATCTGAAAAGCCTGACGCAGTACCGCGCATCCTTTGTGCTGTTGACCATCGGGCAGTTTTTGACCTCTTTTTCCGCCTTTCTGGGCATTTTCTTTTTGATGGAGCGCTTTCAGACGGTGCGGGGCTTTACTTTTTCCGAGGTGCTGCTGTTTTTCGCCGTGACGCTGCTGTCCTTCTCGTTGGCGGAATGCTTCGCCCGGGGGTTCGACACCTTTTCGTCCATGCTCGGCAACGGCGAGTTTGACCGCATTCTGCTCCGGCCGAAAGGCACGGTCTTTCAGGTCATCGCCTCCAAGGTCGAGCTTTCGCGGATGGGGCGGCTTTTACAGGCGGTGCTGACCTTCGGGGTCGCCGTGGGGACCGGCGAAGGGGACTGGACGGCGGACAAAATCGTCCTGCTTGCGCTGATGACCCTCTGCGGCGCGGTCTTTTTCGCCGCGCTCTTTGTGCTGGGGGCTGCCGTCTGCTTTTTTACCACCGAGGGGCTGGAAGTGCTGAACATCTTCACCGACGGCGGACGGGAGTTCGGGCGTTATCCCCTCTCTGTTTACGGCAAGGAGATGCTGCGCTTTTATACCTTCGTGGTGCCGATGGCGCTGTTTCAGTATTATCCGATGCTCTATGTCCTGGGCAGAAGCGACAACCCCCTGTTGTTTTTTTCGCCGCTGCTTTCGCTGCTCTTCCTTTTGCCCGTCGCCCTGCTTTGGCGGCTGGGCGTCCGGCATTACCGCTCCACCGGGTCGTAAGAGAAAAGAATATCCCAAAAGCCAAACCGCCGGTCCCGAGTAAGAGGGACCGGCGGTTTGGTAAAGAAGGATGTAAAAAGGATGGGTTAGCCGGAGGTAATCAGCAAATAGAAGGAGTCGGGAACGGTGTGCTCGCCGAGGGACTGCGCCTGCTCGCCGGTCAGATATACCAGATAGGAGTCGCCGGAGAAGGTATAGGACAGGACGCTCTGCTCCAAAAAGGCAATCACGTCCTCGCTCTGGCGGGTGTTCGCATAGATCCTGGCGCGCAGCACGGCGTCCGGCGCGGCTTCGTCCGCCTTTTGCGCAAAGGCGTCGCTGATCAGGATACGGCGCTTGGGGGCGCCATCCTCGGTGTCAAAGCGTTGAAAGGCGTGCAGGAAGGCGGTCTCGTACGTGCTGTCGAAGTATTCGACCACCGGCGTGTCATAGGGCGCCGAGGCGGACGGCACGGTTGACGAGACGTCGTCCGGCGATTCGCCGTCGGAGCTCTCGCCGTTGTCGGGTGTCTCCAGCTGGGGCTCGGTCGGCAGGTCGTCGGGAAGGACCGGCACGGTCGGCAAGATCATTTCTTCGGTCGGCTCCGGCGGCTCGGTGTCGTCCAACGCCGGCTCGGTGGTCTGCGCCGGCGGTTCGGTCTGCGCCGGTTTGGTCGCCGGCGCGCTGGGCGCGGGACGGTCGCCCAGCGACGGCTCGGTGGGCGTGGCGGTGGTCTGCGCCGGGGCGCTCTCGCTGACGGGAGGCGCGCTTTCGCCGGCAGAGACCGTTTCGCTCGGGTTTTGGGATGCGCCGGACGAAGAGATGTTTGGGACGATGGTCTGCGCCGGGCGGGAATGGGGCTTTAAGGTGGTGGGACCGTTGCTGTCGGTCTGAGGCAGGACGGTGATCACCCGGTCCGGATTGCTCAGCACCACGGCGACGCCCGTCACTGTGCAGACAAGGCACAGGGCGGTGATGATCGCGGTGCGCGCCCATATTTTTTGTTTTCTTTGTTTTTCTTTCGCTTTTTGAAAGATACGTTCTAAACGTTCGTCGTTGCTTCTCATGATTCTTCCCCTTTCGTCAAAGATCAGCAAGACTGTAGATGTCTTCGTGCTCCAGGCGGGTTTTCAGCGCCGCTTTGGCGCGCTGGACGAGATTGTCGATCTGTTTTTTGCTTTTGCGCATGACCTTCGCCGCCTGTTCGTAGGACAGCTGTTCAAAATAGACCAGATAGAGCGCCTCGCGGTAATCGTCCTTCAGCTCCCGCAGACAGAGGTGCAAAAGCTGTTTTTTTTCTTCCGAAAACCATTGCTCCTCGATCAGCGCGTCTTCGTCGGGGGCGTCCTCGGGAAGCTCCCCGGCGAAGCGGGATTCTTTTTTGAGCGCGTTCAGCGATTTATTGCGCGCGGCTTTGAAAAGATAGGCTTTGAAGGCTTTTTCCGAGTCGAATTTTTTGCGGCGGATAATCAGCTCGGCAAAGACATCCTCCATCACATCCTCGGCTGCGGTCAGGTTTTGGAGATATCGATTGATGTAAAGCAGCAGCCGGTTGGCATATTCGCTGACCGTTGCGCCGAAGGCGTCGTCGTCACCCTCCAGGAAGCGGTTATACCCGTGAAAACCGTCTTCCATATGATACCCCTTTCCTTTTTCTACTACTATAAACAACACAAATGAAAGATTTCCTCATAAAACAAGAAATTTTTCTGAATTTTTTTAATTTTGCGCAAAAAATGAGGCGCGGGCGCGCTGATTTTACGCAAGTTTCCCTCAAAAAAGCGGGAGCGGGTTTTTTACCCCTTGCTTTCCCTTAAAAAGGCGGGAGCGGTTTTTTACCCCTTGCTTTTCCTCAAAAAGGCGGGAGTGGTTTTTTTACCCCTTGCTTTCCTCCGGCAGGGCGGCGAGCAGGAGGGAAAGGATTTCGTTTTCCAGCAGGAAGCCCTCCTCGGTCAGCGCCAGGGCGCCGGCATTTTGGCGCAGATACGCCGGGGGGACTTTCCGCGCTTCCCGCAAAAGGGCGGGGGGAACGTCCTCGCCGAAGCGGGCGCGGTACCGGTCAAAGCGCAGCCCCTCGCCGGTGCGCAGGGCAAGGAGGATAAACTCCTCTCTGCCGCCGCCCGCGCCGTCATCCACGGGGTTTTCGCCGCGCAGGAAGGCTTCCCTGTCGCGGGGGAAAAAGAACCGTCTGCCGAACAGAAAGGAATGGGCGGCGGCGCCCAGCCCCAGATAGCCGCCGCAGCGCCAGTAATTCAGATTGTGGCGGCTTTCCTGTCCGGGCACGGCAAAATTGGAGATCTCATAATGGCAAAAGCCTGCGCCGCGCAGCCGGTCGCAGAGCAGCCGGTACAGTGCGCATTGGGCGTCCTCGTCGGGCAGGGGGAGGGAAGCCCGCTTTTTGTAAAACACCGTGCCCTCCTCGATTTGCAGCAGATAGGCGCTGATATGTCCGACGCCGGCAGAGAGGCAGAAATTGATGCTTTGCGCCAGTGTTTGCGGCGTCTGTCGGGGGATGCCGACCATCAGATCCAGAGACAGGCGGGAAAACCCGGCCTGCCGGGCGCTCTCCAGCGACTGGGCAGCCTTCGCCGCGCCGCTGAGGCGTCCCAGCGCCCTTCGCTCCTGCTGAACCGCCGATTGCAGCCCCAGCGAAAGGCGATTGGCGCCGGCGCTGTGGATGTCGGCGAAAAACGTCCCGCTCGCCGAGGACGGATTGGCTTCCACGGTGATTTCCGGGTTCTCCGGGAGGGAAAAGCGCTTTGCGACGGCGTCCAGCAGCCGGGCGATCCGTTTGCCGCCGAACAGCGAGGGGGTACCGCCGCCGAGATAGACCGTGGCAACCGGCGGGAGCGCGCCCGTAAGGAAGGGCGACACCCGCCGCAGCGTTGCGATCTCCTCCAAAAGAGCGGACAGGTAGCGGTCCATCTCCTCCTCCCTGCCCGGGACGGAATAAAAATCACAGTAGGGGCATTTGCTCCGACAGAAGGGGAGATGGATATACAGCCCGATGGGCTCAGTGGTTTTCATATTTTTGGACCAGTTTTTTCGCAATCTTATACACGTCGCCGCAGCCGAGGGTCAGGACCATATCGCCGGGCTGTAAATTTTCATAGAGATACTGCGCCGCCTGATCAAAATCGCCGATCAGCACGCTGCCGGGGATTTTGCCGGCGAGCTCGCCGGCAGTGACGCCCCATTCGTTGACCTCCCGCGAGCCCATGATCTCGGTCAGCACGCAGCGGTCCGCCAGCGAAAGCACCCGGGCGAAATCCTCCATCAGCAGATAGGTGCGCGAATAGGTGAAGGGCTGAAAAACCGCCCACAGCCGCCGTGGCTTCATCTCCAGCGCGCTGCGCAGGGTGACCAGCAGCTCTTTGGGATGGTGGGCATAATCGTCCACCACCCGGATGCCGTCCCGGTTGTACAGCGTTTCAAACCGCCGTCCGGCGCCGAAAAAGCTCTCCAGGCCTTTTTTGACATGGGCGGCGTCCGCGCCGGCATAGACCGCCGCCGCCGTCGCCGCCAGGGCGTTGTAAATATTATGTCTGCCGGGTACCGCCAGCTGGACCCGGGTAAAGAATTTCCCGTCATGCGAAATATCAAAGAGCGCGAACGCGCCGCCGGTCTCCTCAATATGGGCGGCGGACCATTGGTTCTCCGGCGCTAAGCCGAAGGAGACCATGGTCTTGCCCGCAAGGGCGCCGACCGCTTCGACGGTGTTGGCGTCGTCGCCGTTGTAAATAACGGTTTCTGCCATATCGGCAAATTTGGTAAAGCTGCGCTTGAGATTTTCCATGGTTTTGAAATAATCCAGATGGTCGGCGTCAATGTTCAGCACCACGGCGCAGCGGGGGGAGAGCTGCAAAAAGGTATCCTTGAACTCACAGGCTTCGCAGACGAAGAGCTCTGATTTGCCGACCCTGCCGTTGGCGCCGATCAGGGGCAGTCTGCCGCCGATGACCGCCGAGGGGTCCAGGTCGGACTGCATTAAAATCTGCATGGTCATGGAGGTGGTGGTGGTTTTGCCGTGGGTGCCGCAGATGCCGATGCAGTTTTGGAACCGGCGGCTGACCGCGCCGAAGAGCGCCGCCCGCTCAAAGGTTGGGATGCCCCGCTTTTTTGCCTCCAGCAGCTCCGGATTGTCCGGCAGCAGGGCGGCGGTATAGACCACCATCTGGGCGCCGTCCACATTTTCGGGGCGGTGCCCCAGTTGGACGGGAATGCCCAGCGCCCGGATGCGCGACAGGGTGTCGCTCTCGTTGTTGTCGGAGCCGGAGAGAAGATAGCCGTCGTGGTGCAGAATCTCCGCCAGCGGGCACATGCCCGCCCCGCCGATGCCGATCATATGGATGCGCTTGGCTGTTTTTAGCAGCTGGTCGATTGTCATAGTATCACCTTATCCAAAAATGGTTTCTTTTCATATTATTCGTCCCAGAGCACCCGCGCCAACAGGGCGATCAGGTAATCCTCCGTCTCCGGGTCGTTTCGCTTCAGCTCGGACAGCAGCGAGCGGTTTTTCTCCTCGCTGCGCCTGCCCACCGCCGCAGCCGCCGCCGTCAGGTCAAAAAAGACCGTTTCGCGCAGCTCCTCGTAATAGGTCAGTATATTTTCTTTTATTGCATCAAAGGTATAGAGCGTATCCGCCGGTGCGCCGGTACGGGAAAACGCCAATTCGCACGCCGCCAGGAAGACGCCGTCCTCGCCCTCCTGCGCCAGATGGGGCAGCAGGCATTTGAGAAAGGGGGCGGAGCGGGTGGAGCGGCTTAACACGGAGCGCTTATTGGTCTCGTACATCAGCTCGGCGGCGTTGAGCTGCCGCAGGAGCCGATGGGCTGCCGGCGCGCGGCGCTGCTGCTGGTCGGGGCTGTTGTCAAAGAAATAATCCCTGCCCCTCGCCCTGTCAAAAAATCGCAGGGTGTCGTGATAGCCCAGGCGGATCAGGCCGTCCAGCACCTGCCGGTCAAAGCAGAGAAAGCTGCCCAGATCCCGCGAGGGCTTCAGATAGCGCACCTGGGGGTGGTGCAGGTAGGCGGGATGGTTCCCCTCGGGGCGCAGATCGATGGCGGTAATATCGTCGCCGCCCATACGCAGGGCGGTCAGGATCGGCAGGTTGTCATAGTATCCGCCGTCCAGATACAGCTGCCCGTCGATCTCGCACCGGGGAAAGGCGGGGAAGCAGGCGCAGGACGCGCTGAGCCATTGGACAAGATAGCCGGGCCGGATGTCCTTTTTGCGGATTTCCAGCGGCTGCATTCCCTGGGATTTGACCGTCAGGAGGGCGTAATCCACCGAAGAGCCGAAAAACTTTTCCTCGTTGGCGTATTTTTTCAGACAGTTCAAAAAAGGGGTAATGTCCGCGCCGGCGCCGTCCTTGAAATAGGTTTTCAGAAAGGGGGCGATGCTGTCGCGCTGCTCATAGAGGGCGGCAAGGGATTTTTCAAAATTCATGCCGTTGGTCATCACCGAATCGGGGTTCAGCTCATGCCACAGCTCGCCCGCCGCGTCAAAATCATCCTGGACATAAAAGGCGGCGTTGATTGCGCCGATGGAGGTGCCCACCGCGAAATCAAAGGTTTCGCCCTCTTCGCGCAGCGCCCGCCAGGCGCCGTATTGATAGGCGCCCTTGGAGCCGCCGCCGGCGAATACCAGCGCTTTTTTCATTCTCCTTCCTCCCTTAAAAGAACCCGGGCGATATCGTCGGCGCGCAGAACGGAAAAATCAAAGTTCGCCGCGTCGGTGTTTGGATAAAATCTGCCGCAGGTATAAGTAATATCCAGATTTTTGAAAAAAATACCGGTTTGTTTTTTGATGATGTCGAAGCTGTATTTGCCGCTTCTGCCCGCTGTGATAAAAAGCAGCCCCCGGCGTTTGGGGTCCGTCGGCATATCGATGGCGCGGAAATTCCTGAAATAATAGGGCTGGCAGCGGTCAAACACCGCTTTTAAGGGGGCGGGCACCGAATAGTTATAGACCGGCGTCGCCACCAGCAGCACATCGCAGTCCTCGCAGGCAGCGAACAGATCGTCCAGATCCCGGTATTTGCAGGCGCCGGAGGCTTCACAGGCGCCGCAGCCCTCGCAGCTTTTCGGCGCGAGGGCGGCGCAGTCAAAAAAGCGCACCGGCGTCCCCTCGGGCAGCGCCCGCAAAAAGCTTTGGGTCAGCGATGCCGTCGTCCCCTCCGGGTTCGGCGAGCCAAACAGGACCGTTACCCGCATGTCATATACCTCCCTGTCACAGTATTCCACTATGATTTTACTATAAGACGGAAGTAAAGTAAATAGACCCGCCGGAAAATTTGAGGTTTTTTCATCATCTGTCAAATTTCCCAGAAAAAAGAGGGGATATCCGCAGGAAAAAGGGGAAAATTTCGCGGAATGAGAAAAAGCACTTGACCCGGGCGGGGGTGGTTTGGTAGAATAACCTTAAGCATCCATCCGCGCAACGAGGATTTGTCCCCGCTGCGCGGTGACGGGCGCATAGCGCTCGCTTGCGAACATTGTATCATAAATCCCTTTTTTGCCTGCGGCAAAAGCGCGGCTGCGCCGCTGCCCCCTGACGGGGGAGGATTTATGGTAAAATACAAATACGATCCGATCCGTCCCCGGGGGCAGAAAGCCGCCCGCCATCGGCTTGCCCGGTGAGCTGCGCCTTTTTACGGAAAACAAAGGAGTCCGCCATGACCATCGAAAAACGAAACATCATCCTGCGCGCCGCGATTCCCTTTCTGGTACTGCTGCTTGCGGGAACGCTCTGCGCCTTTCTGGGCTATGCCTTCGAGGACGGCAAGCCGACGACCTTCCAGCTGATTTTTTCGCTGGCGTACGGCGGCGTAACGCTGGTCGCCTCTCTGATCCTCGGCGTGATAAAGAAAAAAGGCTTTTTTTATCCGCTGGCGGCGCACGTCGTTTTTTCCCTCCCCCTTTTGCCGACCAGCCGGTTTTTCTTCAGCCCCCTGTATGCGCTGATCAGCGCCTTTGACGCCGGCGAATGGGTGCTGTATGTTTTTTATGCGGCGGCGCTGCTTTTGCTGTATTGGATCGGCGTGGGGCTAAGAACCTTATTGTCCAAATACTGGAACGACGATACCTCGCCCTTTGTCGGCGGCTTCGGCGGGTTCCGTTCATAAAGAAAAAACCATCGCCCCGAAGCGGTGGTTTTTTTTGCGGAAAAAGCGGCGGGCAAAAGGCGGCATTTTGCCTCTTGCTGCGCCGGCGCTTAAGACGGGAGCGGATCGTCGCCGGTCTGCGGAGGGTACCAGTCCCAGAACTGCGCCTGCTCCTCATCGCTCATGGGCAGCTCGGGCACATCGCAGTAGACCTCCAGCTTTTTGTGGGACGCCCACAGGCCGGGGGTAATCAGCACCGTATAGCCGCAGCCCGCCGGGGTCAGCCATTCGCTCATGGGCAGCTGGGGGACGCCATACGCCGCCAATATCGCCATAATCGCGCCGCCGTGGGTCACGATGGCGGTTTTTTGTATGCCGGAGGAAATCATGCCGTCCACCACCCGGCAAAAGCCGCCCAGCACCCTTGTGGCAAAGGCGCGGTTGCTCTCGCCGCCCGGCGGGCAGACGCCGGCGCTGCCGGACAGCCAGGCCTTATATGCCGGGTCAATTTTCAGCTCGTCCGGCGTTTTCCCCTCAAAGGCGCCGAAATCGCATTCGCGCAGCTGCTGAATGACCGCCGTCGGAAAGTCGGGGTAGATCAGCCGCGCCGTTTCGATACAGCGCTTCTGCGGCGAGGTAAACACATGGTCGGCGAGGGGGTAGCCGTATTTTTCTTTTAAGTCCAGAATGCCCGCGACGCCCTCGGGGCAGAGCGGCTCGTCGGTCCTGCCGATGTACGCGCCGTCCAGATTGCCCTGGGTCAAGCCGTTGCGGATCAGGTGAATTTGATAGGTCTTCATGAAAAAATCCTTTCGCAGGTTTACAGGCAAAGGAAAACCTGTTATAATTATACAAAATGTATATCGGAGGAGAGAGGATGGCAACCATTTGGAGCGAGCGGCTGGCAGCCGTACGTAAGGAAAAGGAAATCCCGCAAAAAATGGCGGCGCTGGATCTGGGCGTGTCGCAGGCGCTGCTGTCGCACTATGAAAAGGGCATCCGCGAATGCAGCCCGGCGTTTTTGGCAAAGGCGGCGGTTTATTATGGCGTGTCCGCCGATTATCTGCTGGGGCTGGCGGAGGAAAAGCGCAATACCAACGCGATGTTTTCGCCGCAGGAGCAGCCGCTGGACGGCGATGTGACGCCCCAGACCGTCTACCGCGCGCTGGCGATGCTCTGGCGGGAGGCGGACGCGCGTTCGCCGCTGCTGGGATCGCGGGTGCTGCGGCTGTATGTGTTGGCGATCTGCCGGATGGTTTGCGTGCTGCGGGAAAAGGGCGCGATCCGCGGGGTGGGAGAGATGTATGAGCCGCTGTATTTCGGCGTCGCCGCCCATCGGGAGCTGCAAGCCCTTGGCAAAGCCGCCGAGCGCCTGGAGGAGCAGCCGCTCGACTGTCCGCGCTGTGTCAAAACCATGCTGGACGAAGCCCGGCGTCAGATCCGCGCCTCGGTGGAATCGCTGCGGCTGGAGGAATAAGGCTATTGTAAAAGAATCCGCCGGAAAT
Organism: uncultured Eubacteriales bacterium; assembly: GCA_949296825.1. GTDB lineage: Bacteria > Bacillota > Clostridia > Oscillospirales > Acutalibacteraceae > RGIG2774. The sequence continues at coordinate 6,686 of CASFQZ010000088.1, read as the reverse complement.
GTCAAATCGGGCGCAGGACGGCGCAAAAAAACGGCGCTTGGGCGGAAAAGGCCGGGGTTTGACGGAAAAACGGCGCTTCGGCGGAAAAATTCGCACTTTTCCCGCCGGAGTGCCGATTTATTTTGCAAATTTTGAATGTTCATAAAAAATTCATAAAATTTCCCGGAAAAATCGTTGACAAAAGCGAGGGATGGGGGTACACTATGGATAGTGATTAGCACTCGAATATATAGAGTGCTAAATCAAAAGGAGGAAGGAAGATGGAGCTGACCGCCAGAAAAGAAAAGGTTCTGGGACTGGTGGTGGAGCATTTCATCGCCACCGGCGAGCCGGTGGGGTCCCGGTTCCTTTCCGATTTGTTTGAGACGTCGATTTCCTCCGCGACCATCCGCAACGAGATGAGCGATCTTTCGCTGCGCGGTTATCTTGAGCAGCCTTACACCTCGGCGGGGCGGATTCCGTCTCAGCAGGGCTATCGGTACTATATCGATCATCTGATGCATCATTACGAGCCGCAGCCCGCCGAGCAGTATCGGATGCTCAGCGGGCTGGACCGCAACGCCGGACAGCCGGAAGGGATTTTGGAGGACGCCTGCCGGATGCTGGCGGAGATGACCGGCTGCGCCGCCGTGGCGACCACGCCGCTGAACGAGCGAACCACGGTGCGGCGGGTGGAGCTGATCCCCCTGGGGGAGGGCAGCGCGATGGTGGTGGTTCTGACCTCCACCGGCGTGGTAAAAAATACGGTCTGCCGCTGTTACGAAAAGATCGAGATGGGCGACGCGCAGTTGTTTTACCGCATCGCCGCCGCCGATTTTATCGGCAAGCGCGCCTCGGAGCTGACCCGCGCGCGGCTGCAAACCATCGACGCAAGCCTCGGCGAGAGCAGCCTTTATATGGCGCCGCTTCTGGTATCCCTTTATGATTTGGCTTCGGCGGTCAACGACTGCGAGCTGATCGTCCGGGGACAGAACAATATCCTGCGCAGCCGCGATTATGAGGGCAGCGCCTATGAGGTGGCGGAGTTTCTCGGCAGAGGCGGACAATTGAAGCGGATTCTGAACCGCGCCGCCGACGGGGTCAACGTGCTGATCGGTCGGGAGACCGGCTGTCGGGAGACCGAAAATTCCAGCATTCTGACCGCCGATTATCAGGTGGAGGGGCAGCGCGCCGGCGTTCTGGCGCTGGTGGGGCCCACGCGGATGGATTACGCGCGGTATATGGCGCAGCTGGAATTTATGTGCCGCGCGGTCAGTGAAGTTTTGAAGGAAGCCGGTCAGGGCTGAAAAATCTCCGGATAGAAAAGAGAATGAGTATGAACCAAGAAAAGCAGCAGGCTGCCGAAGCGCCCGAACAGGAAAAGAAGGCAGCCGAAGCACAGGAAGCCGCAAAGGAAAACGGGCAGAGCACGGAAGAAGAAAAGGGACAGGAAGCCGAAGCTGTCAACGGAGAGCTGGAAGCGCTGCGCAGCGAGCTTGCGGAGGTAAAAGACCGGCTGCTGCGGTCGCTGGCGGAATACGATAATTTCCGCAAGCGTTCGCTCAAGGACCGGGAAAACGCCTGCCGCCAAGCCAAAAGCGAGGTGCTTTTGAAAATCCTGCCGCTGGTGGATAATTTTGAGCGGGCGGCGCTGAATGAAAGCGCGAGCTTTGCGGACTACAAAAAAGGCGTGCAGATGATCCACAAGCAGTTTTGCGAGAGCCTGCAGAGCCTGGGGGTGGAGGCCTTCGGCGAAGCGGGCGATACCTTTGACCCGAACCTGCACGCCGCCGTGATGCACATTGAGGACGACGCCTATGGCGAAAACGAGATTGTGGATGTCTTCGCCAGGGGCTACCGGCTGGGCGATCAGATCCTGCGTCCCGCCAGCGTTCGTGTCGCCAATTAAAAAGCAATACCCCCGCGGGTTTTGTATAAAAATATCATCTGTTTCAGATAGAAGCAATATTGGAGGAATTGATTATGTCTAAAGTTATCGGTATTGACCTGGGTACCACAAACTCCTGCGTCGCTGTGATCGAAGGCGGCGAGCCGGTCGTTATCGCCAACGCGGAAGGCGCGCGGACCACGCCCTCGGTGGTGGCGTTCGGCAAAAACGGCGAGCGGATGGTCGGTCAGGTCGCCAAGCGTCAGGCGATCACCAACCCTGACCGCACCGTTTCTTCCATCAAACGTCAGATGGGCTCGGATTACCATGTGACCATCGACGGCAAAAAGTATTCTCCGCAGGAAATTTCCGCAATGATCCTGCAAAAGCTGAAGGCGGACGCCGAAAGCTATATCGGTTCGCCGGTGACCGAGGCGGTCATTACCGTGCCCGCCTATTTCACCGATTCGCAGCGTCAGGCGACCAAGGACGCGGGCAAAATTGCCGGTCTGGACGTCAAGCGCATCATCAACGAGCCGACGGCGGCGGCGCTGGCGTACGGCATTGATAAGGAACAGGATCAGAAGGTCATGGTCTACGACCTGGGCGGCGGCACCTTTGATGTGTCCATCATCGAGATGGGCGACGGCGTACAGGAAGTGCTGGCGACGGCGGGCAACAACCGCCTGGGCGGCGACGACTTTGACCAGCGGATCATCAACTGGATTTTGGATGAATTTAAAAAGAGCGACGGCATCGACCTCAGAAGCGATAAAATGGCGATGCAGCGGTTAAAGGAGGCGGCGGAAAAGGCAAAGATCGAGCTGTCCGGCGTGACCAACTCCACCATCAGCCTGCCCTTTATCACCGCCGACGCCAACGGACCCAAGCATCTGGAGCTGACGCTGACCAGAGCGAAATTCAACGAGCTGACCGCCGATCTGGTGGAGGCGACGATGGGACCGGTCCGTCAGGCGCTGTCCGACGCGGGCATTCAGGCGAGCGCGCTGGATAAGGTATTGATGGTCGGCGGCTCCTCCCGTATCCCCGCCGTACAGGACGCGATCAAGTCCTTTACCGGCAAGGAGCCCTTCAAGGGCATCAACCCCGACGAATGCGTCGCCGTGGGCGCCGCCATTCAGGCGGGCGTCCTGGGCGGCGAGGTCGAAGGCTTGCTGCTTTTGGACGTGACGCCGCTGTCGCTGGGTCTTGAGACCCTGGGCGGCGTCTGCACCAGAATCATTGAAAGAAATACCACCATTCCCGTCAAGAAGAGCCAGATCTTCTCCACGGCGGCGGATAACCAGACCTCGGTGGAAATCCATGTCCTGCAGGGCGAAAGAGAGTTCGCCAAGGATAATAAGACCCTCGGCGTCTTCTCGCTGGACGGCATCATGCCTGCCAGACGCGGCGTACCGCAGATTGAGGTGACCTTTGATATCGACGCCAACGGCATCGTTCATGTCTCCGCCGTTGACAAGGGTACCGGCAAGGAGCAGTCCATCTCCATCACCTCCTCGACCAATATGTCAAAGGAGGATATTGACAAAGCGGTCAACGAAGCCAAGCAGTATGAGGCGGAGGACAAGAAGCGCCGCGAGGAAATGGATATCCGCAACAATGCCGACCAGATGGTCTATCAGGCGGAAAAGCTCTTGAGCGAAAACGGCGATAAATTCTCCGCCGGCGATAAGAGCGATATCGAGGCGAAGATCGGCGACCTGCGCGAAGCGCTGAAGGGCTCGGACATCGAGGCGATCAAGGCGAAGAACGACGCGCTGACCCAGGCGTTTTACGCGGTGTCCGAGAAGCTGTACCAGGCGCAGCAGCCCGGCGCACAGCCCGGCGCGGGCTTTGATCCCAACGCCGCCGGCGGCGCAGCCGGTCCGCAGGACGCCAACGGTTATTACGAGGCGCCCTATACGGACGTGACGGACGACAATCAATAAGGCTTGTCCTTAGCGCGGGGGAGCGGGATTTTCCGCTTCCCTGCGAAGCCTGTCTCGGGCGGTCAGACCAATGCCGGTTTAAAAAAGCCGGTATTTGTGTGACATTCCGATGGGATTTTTTTTGCAATAAGAAAGGGAAACAACATGGCTGAAAAACGTGATTATTACGAGGTGCTGGGCGTAGACCGCAGCGCGAGCGCCGATGAGATCAAAAAGGCATACCGGGTGCAGGCGAAGAAATACCACCCCGACCTGCATCCCGGCGACAAGACGGCGGAGGAAAAATTCAAGGAGATCAACGAAGCATACGAGGTGCTGTCCGACAGCGATAAAAAGGCGAAGTATGACCGCTTTGGGCACGCAGGCGTCGACCCGTCCTACGGGGCGGGGCAGGGCAGCGGCTTCGGCGGGATGAATATGGATTTTGACCTGGGGGATATTTTCTCCAGCTTTTTCGGCGGGGGCTTTGGCGGCTCGACCCAGCGCGCCAATCCCAACGCCCCCCGGCGCGGCAGCGACATCCAGACCGGCGTGACCGTTTCTTTTGAGGAAGCCGCCAAGGGCTGCCGCCGGACCATCGAGGTGCCCCGCATCGAGGTCTGCGACGAGTGCAGCGGCACCGGCGCGGCGCGGGGGACCAGCACCCAAACCTGCCCGGAATGCGGCGGCAGGGGACAGGTCAACACCCAGCAGCGGACGCCCTTCGGCGTGATCCAGACCTCCAAGGTCTGTCCGCGCTGCGGCGGACGGGGCACGATCATCCCCACCCCCTGCAATAAATGTAAGGGCAACGGCAGAATTCGCCGGAATGTAAAGATCGAGGTCACCATCCCCGCCGGCATCGACGACCGTCAGGTCTTTACGGTCCGCGGACAGGGCAATAAGGGCGTCAACGGCGGCCCGGCGGGCGATTTGCGCGTCGGGGTCAATGTGCGTCCCCATCCCTTCTTTGAGCGCGACGGCGACAATGTGTGGTGCGAGGTCACCGTCAGCTTTGCCCAGGCGGCGCTGGGCGACGAATTGGAGGTACCCACCCTGGACGGCAAGGTCAAATACAGCATCCCCGCCGGCACCCAGCCCGGCGACGTCTTTAAGCTGCGCGACCGGGGCATCGCCAATGTCAACGGCAGAGGCAGGGGCGACCAGCTGGTGCGCATTGTCGTGGAGATCCCCAAAAACCTGACCCCCCGCCAGAAGGAGCTGATCCGCGAGCTGGGCAAAGAGTTCGGTCAGGGCAATATCCGCGAGAACGAAGAGAAAAAAGGCTTCTTCGGGAAGAAGAAAAAATAAGAACCCCATATAGATCAGCAAACCGATGTTCCAACCCCAAACGGAGCGTCGGTTTTTGTTTTATGAAACCAGCAGCCCGCCGGGCGTGAAATGGCCGGCGCAAAACCGTTTGTTCGCCCTTTTGAAGATTGATAAAAAGCACAAACACAGAAGCGCCGGGTGAAAATTCACCGCGTTTTGCAGCAAATGACAGATCGTGGGTTGCAAAAATGTTAAGAATGTGTTAGCATGGAGAGGAGTAAAGCCATGGCAGAAGGGTAAAACCATACATTTTTGATGGATATGTTGGTTCTTTGCGTCATAAATGAATGTGTGTCCCTGCCATTGTGTTGAAAAACAATGCGGACAAAAACAAAGAAAGGCGACCGGAGCGCCGGAAAAGCGCCGGTCGAAGGGTGAAACGCATGAAAACTGGAAAGCGAATCGTCGCGGTGCTGTTGGCGGTGCTGTTGGTTCTGACCGGAGTCCCGCTCACCGGCTTTGTCGGACTGGGGGAGGAACTCTTCCCGGTAGCTCGTGCGGCTGCCTCCGGGGATTATGTGTATACAATAGCTACCTCCGGGGATTATGAGTATACAATACTTGAAGACGGCACGGCGGAAATTACCGACTACACCGGTGCGGGCGGGGATGTGATCATTCCGGATACCCTTGACGGCTATATCGTAACCACCATCGGCGATTCTGCGTTCCGGAGCTGCGATGCTCTGACCACGGTAGAGATTCCGGACAGCGTCACCGCCATCGGCGCTTCTGCGTTCTCTGATTGCACTGCTCTGACTCCGGTAGTGATAGGCAACAGCGTAACCACCATCGGCGATGGTGCGTTCTATTCCTGCGATGCCCTGACCTCGATCGTGATCCCGGACAGCGTAACCACCATCGGCGATCGGGCGTTCTATTATTGCGAAGCCCTGACCTCGATCGTGATTCCGGACAGCGTCACCACCATCGGCGATCGGGCGTTCGCTTTGTGCGCTGCTCTGACCGCCATAACGGTAGCGGAAGAGAATCCGAACTATTCTTCGGATGCCTACGGGGTATTGTATAATAAAGATAAAACCACTCTGATTCAATATCCCGTAGGAAACAGCAGAACCGAATATACCATTCCGGACAGCGTCACCACCATCGGCGATGAGGCGTTCTATGATTGCGATGCCCTGACCTCGATCGTGATCCCGGACAGCGTCACCACCATCGGCGATGATGCGTTCGCTCACTGCGATGCCCTGACCACGGTAGAGATGGGCGACAGCGTAACCACCATCGGCTATATAGCGTTCGCTTACTGCGATGCCTTGACCGCCATAACGGTAGCGGCAGAGAATCCGAACTATTCTTCGGATGCCTATGGGGTATTGTATAATAAAGATAAAACCACGCTGATTCAATATCCCATTGGCAGCAGCAGAACCGCATTTACCATCCCGGACAGCGTCACCACCATCGGCGATGTTGCGTTCCTGTTCTGCTCTGCCCTGACCACGGTAGAGATCGGCGACAGCGTAACCACCATCGGCGGTTCTGCGTTCTTTGGCTGCGATGCCCTGACCTCAATAGTGATCCCGGACAGCGTA
>CASFQZ010000087.1 GCA_949296825.1 uncultured Eubacteriales bacterium | reverse complement strand
ATTGTCGGTCAGGTGATGAAAGCCCTGGGCGGCAGAGCCAATCCGGTGAAGCTCGGCGAAATCACCGAAAAGGTCCTGAAAGAATCCTGAATAACAAGAAAAAAAGCGGGACGCTCCGATGAAGGGAGCTTCCCGCTTTTTATATAACAACAATTTCCCGCGCCGGAGCGACTGTTGGGTGATTTTGCCTGTGCTTCATCCAAAAAAGCGCAGCGCGGTGTTGCAGGCAAAATGAGTTTTATAGATTAAATATAAGCTAATTCATGAAATATTTATACAAATATCACAGGATTATGTAAAACTTTGATATAATATAAATAAAGAGACATGAAATATGCGTTTTTGTATATCTGTATAGTTTTTAGTTTTGAAGGGAGAGGGAGCCCATGTGGTATTTTGCTTTGTAGGAAAATGGTTTTGTTTTTTACAATATGTAGCGGAACCATTTCCAAACTGCCGCTGTATCAATAAAATGTTTGGAGGAGAAAAAAATGAAAAAAAGAATGATTATCTTATTGTGTGTATCACTCCTGTTTTGTTCGGCGCTTTTGCCGGTTTCCGCAGAATTTTCGATGGACGCCTTAAAACCGGTGATGTCCTATCGTCCCGGTGATCTGAACGGCGACGGGCAGATCGGCACGGATGACGCGAGATTGTGCCTGCAAGCGGCGATTGGTCTTGTTTCGCTGTCGGACGATGATTGGCAGATAAATGCCGCTGCCAGCGTTGACAATGCGGCAACCGCGAGTGCAAATATGGATTTTTCAACCGCCACAGCACGCAAAATTTTGCGCAGCGCGATCGGCTTGGGGGATCTGAATGAAGCGAATGTGGTTTTGAAGACAGGTCAATCCTATTTGATGAAGGAGCTGCGGAATGCGGGCAGCGGTTCGATCTTTTGGCTGGAGCCGATGGTTTCCGATGAAAACCTGGTTGTGGAAATTTCCAGCCAAATCGACGGAGAGGGGAATCCCGGCGATCCGATGGTGTATTCCTATAATATTTCTTCCGATGTACCCGGGGAATATCAGATAACCTTTCAACAGAGAAACGTACAGATCGGTCAAGAGGCAATTGTGGATTCTTTCACCGTAAATATCACGGTGGAGGCACGGTAAACGGACAGATGCCGATACGAGGCAGTTCCGTTCTAGTGAAGCTGAAATAAGCCGCGAAAAAGCGGGAAGCTCCGATGAAGGGAGCTTCCCGCTTTTCTGGTGTAAGAATAACCGTTTCCCCGCCGACTTCCTCGCAGGCGGCTGTTTTGCCCCATTCCCGCGCCGGAGCGACTGTCGGGTGGGGGGTTTTCTGCCTCTTTCGTCGGAGCGCATACGGGGGGCGGATTTGCCCGTTTCCTGTGCCGGAATCAGGGCTGTTTTTGCCGTTTATGCCTGCGTTTTTGTCTCGGGAATCTCGGCAATTGCCGCCGCGTCCTTTTTGGCAAGGATGCGGATGATGTTATAGATTTGGTAGGGGATTGCGCAGACGGCGCCGACCAGTCCGCCTGCCAGCAGCGTCAGCGGCCAGAGCACGGCGGCAACGGTGCGAAACGCCGTGGAGCGGCGGGACAGATACTGTGCCAGCAACACCGTGCCGTTGATGACCATGGTCGCGCCGAGCATCATATAAAGCCCGGTTTTCAGTGCGGTGGCAGCGGTGCCGTCGCCGACATATGGCTCCACGGTGCCCAAAAGGCAGCCGAAGACAAAGGACGAGAGCAGTACGCCCAGAAAGATCGCCAGCAGGTCGATGCGCTGCTTGCGGGTTGGTTTTTGCTTGTTTGCCATAAAAATACCTCCGTTATGTAGAGTGGGAAATATTATTCGTCCAGAGTAATTTTCATCGGGCTGCCGCCCTGCTCGCGGGACTTGTCCGCCATGAAAACCGTCATGTGTCCGGGCAGCGAATCGTCCAGCCCGGTGCAGGAGACCGAGGTTTTTTCGCCCCGGGCGAAGTGGATAAAATCCTCCATCAGGCGGGTGTCGCCACCGCCGTGACCGCCGACATCCTCGCCGGAAAAATCAAGCAGCTCTTCCTCATACAGCCCCTCGGGCGTCGGATGAATCTTTTTGATGTGCAGGCGGTGCTGTTCAAAGGAGCCGTAAATCTCGCCTCCGGTGCCCGTCACATGGATGGAGCGGCTGCCGCCCGCTGCGCCGCCGATCATATTATGGGTGCCGGTGGCGCCGCTTTGGAATTCAATCAGCACCGACTGGCGGTCCACTACATCGTTGTCGCAGCGAAAAACGCATCTGCCGTAAGGGTTGTCCGTGTTCAGGCTGTGCAGCATCGTCTCCATGCGCTCGGGGCGCCGGCAGCCGAATTCCTTCCAGACATAGCCGTCCCAGGCGCCGGGGCGGTCGAGATAAATCCGCTTGGCAGAATAGTCGCAGGTGTCGACCAGCGGACAGTCCAGCGTACAGCGGGTGCCCGCCCCCTTGGGAGCGTTTTCTTCACGGAACAGCGACCGGCTGCCAAAGGAGCAGACCCGCGCGGGGCGGTCCTCGCCCAACAGCCAGGTCAGGATGTCAATGTCGTGGCTGCATTTCGCCAAAAGCATCGAGGACTGGCAGTTTTCAAATTTCGCCCATTTCCCGCGCACATAGGAGGTGACGATATGGTCATAGGAGACATACTCGTTGGAAGCGATGGTGATGATCTTGCCGATCTCCCCCGCCAAAATCCTCTCTTTGATTGCCTGATAAAAATGGGCGTAGCGCAAAACATGGCAGACCATGACCCGGCTGCCGGATTCCCGGGCGCAGCGCAGCAGGGCAAACGCTTCCTCTGCGTTGACCGCGAAGGGCTTCTCCAGCAGCATATCGTACCCCAGCCGCAAAAGGGGCAGGGAGGTCTGCACGTGCTGTTGGTCCATGGTGCCGTTGATTACCACGTCGGCGAATCTCGGCACATGCGCCAATTCTTCCGCAGAGGAAAACAGCCTGCTTGGGTCAATGCCGTATTCCTCCGCCGCCTGCCGCAGCGCCTCTTCGGATGGGTCGGCGGCGCCGACGATCCGCAGATGCTGCGGGTGCTCTTTCGCATAGGAAGCGTAGATCATGGAGCGATGGCCGCACCCCACGATCACCGCCGTAACCGGACGGTTTTCGTTCTCCTGTGGCATATGAAAAAACCTCTCACTTGGTAAAATCGATGACTTTAGCGGCGTTTACCACATAGATCACGCCGGAGATGATGGTCAGAACGGCGGTGATCCATAAAAGAATATTGGACAGCATCGCCAGCGGGAAGCCGGCGGGCAGCAGGGCGTTGCTCTCCAAAATCATCAGCACCATGATCAGGATGGTAAAGACCATCTGGCTGATGGTTTTCAGCTTGCCCCAGATATTAGCGGGGATGACCAGCCCCTGGGCGGAGGAGACCATACGCACCGAAGCGACGGCAAATTCCCGCGTCAGGACGATCATCGGCACCCATACGCTGCAAAGCCCCTCCTGCAAGAAGACCAGCAGGGCGGCAGTGGTCAGCATCTTGTCGGCAATCGGGTCGGTCAGCTTGCCGAAGGTTGTGACAATATTTTGCTTTCTGGCGATTTTACCGTCCAGAAAATCGGTGAAGGATCCGAGGATAAACAGCAGCGTGCCCCACAGCTCGTGCTGGGGGATGGCGTCAAAGGTAAAAACAAACAGAAAAATCGGCGTTAAAATCATCCGCGCGATGGTCAGCTTGTTGGGGGTGTTCATGGTCGTGCTTTTCATCGGAAAAAGCTCCTTTCCGTGGCTTTCAGTCGCAAACCTCGCCGAGCAGATCCCCGTCCCGGCAGGAAAAAATCCGGACGGTCACCAGATCGCCGTCGCTTAAGTCTTTTTTGGAGGTGAAATAAACGCAGCGGTCGATTTCCGGCGCGTCGGCGGGACTTCTGCCGGTGTAGCTGTCGGTGTACCCGTCATACCCTTCCACCAGCACGGGCAGCTCCTTACCGATTTTTTCCTTTGCTTTTTCTTCGGTGATGAAGCCCTGCTGCTCCTCGATGATCTCGGCACGGTCCCGTTTGGTCTGCTCGTCCCATTGATCGGGCAGGTCGTAGGCCTTTGTGCCCTCCTCCCTCGAATAGGCAAAACAGCCCAGCCGGTCAAAGCGCGCCGCCTTGACAAATTCCGCCAGGGCTTCAAAGGCTTCCTCCGTTTCGCCGGGGAAGCCGGCGATCAGGCTGGTGCGCAGGGTAATCTCCGGGATCTTCTGCCGGATTTTTTCGATCAGAGCTAAATATTCCTCACCGCTGCCGGGGCGTCCCATCGCCCGCAGCACGCTTCGGTCGGCGTGCTGGAAGGGGATATCCAGATAGGGCAGGATTTTTTCTTCGCTTGCCATCAGCTCCAACAGCTCGTCGTTAATCCGCTCGGGGTAGCAGTAAAGCAGGCGGATCCACCGGATGCCGTCAAGCTTCAAAAGCTCCCGCAGCAGCGCTGCCAGCGCCGGTTTGCCGCAGATGTCCTCGCCGTAACGGGCGGTATCCTGCGCTACCAGCACCAACTCTTTGACGCCCCCGGCGGCAAGCCGGGCGGCTTCGTCCAGAATATCCTGCGGCTGCCTGCTGCGGAATTTGCCGCGAATCTGCGGGATCGCGCAATAGGTGCAGCCGTTGGAACAGCCCTCGGCGATTTTCAGATATGCCCAATGGGCGGGGCTGGTCAGCACCCGCGCGCCATTTTCGGGCAGGTCGGTCTTCGGCGGGAATCGCTCGACGCATTCCTCGCCGCCGAGCACCTGCTCTATTATCGAAACAATATCGCCGTTGGCGCCGATGCCCAGCACCGCGTCCGCCTCCGGAAGCTCCCGCAAAAGCTCTTCGCGGTAGCGCTCCGGCAGACAGCCGGTCACGATGATTTTTCCGATCATGCCGTCTTCCTTCATTGACGCCATGTCCAAAATCGTCTCGATGGCTTCCTGCTTCGCGTCCTCGATAAAGGCGCAGGTGTTGACTATGACCGCGTCCGCGCCGTCCAGATCGTCCACAATCTCATGACCGGCGTTTTGCAGCAACGCAAGCATCCGCTCGCCGTCCACCTGGTTTTTTGGGCAGCCCAGGGAAATAAATCCGATTTTGCTCATGTCTCGTCCTCGCTTTGGACAAGCGCATCCAGCGCGTCCTGTATGTCATAAAAGGAATATCCCAGCCGCTGTAAAGTGGCGAACATCCGTTTTTGCTCCTTTTCGTCGGCAGGGCTCCAGTGTGTTTTTTTATTCAGCAAAAAGGAAAGCTCCTTTTGCGGGTCAAATTCCAGCGCGGCAAGGGCGCGGTCGATGTCCTCGCGCCCCACGCCGCGTTTTTGCAGCTCGGCGCGGATACGCGGCGGGGCGTAATGCTTTAAGCGCAGCAGCTCTTCCGCATAAGTTTCCGCATAGCGGGCGTCGTCCAGAAGGGAAAGTTCCTTCGCCTGCTGAACCGCCCGGTTGACGGCTTCTTCGTCAAAGGACGCCGCCAGCTTGTGCCGCAGCTCCCATTCGCTGTGGTCGCGCCGCGCCAAAAGGGAATAGGCCTTGCTCGTGCAGCGGTTGATTTCAGCCAGCCGGGCAATTTGGGCAAGCCGCTCTGCGGAAATTTCGTCTTCATCATAAATCGAGAAGGAATACCAGAACTCCCCGCTGACCGTAAAGGCATATTCTCCGTCGGCAAAGACGCGGATTTTTCCGCCTTTGGTCTGCTCGGTGGTGATAATCAAAAGGGATCCCCCGCTTATTCGTCTTCGTCCACGGTAATGTCCAGCATGGCTTTTGCGCCCGCCTGCGAGGCGGCTTCCGCCTTTTCGGCGGTGGCGGTCCGCTTGGGCGCTGCCTTGGCTGCGGGCTTTTTGGCGTTGGCGGCGGCTTCCTTCATGGCGGCGACGGTTTTCTGCTCGATTTCCGTCATGATGTCGGGGTTGTCGGTCAAAAACTGCTTGGCGTTGTCCCGTCCCTGACCGAGGCGGGTCCCCTGATAGGAGAACCAGGCGCCGCTTTTTTGTATGATATCGTATTTTGCGCCGATGTCAATGATTTCGCCGACCTTGGAGATGCCTTTTCCGTACATGATATCAAATTCGGCTTCTTTGAAGGGCGGAGCGACCTTGTTTTTCACGATTTTTACGCGGGTGCGCGAGCCGATAAATTCTCCGCCCGTCCCTTTGAGCTGCTCCGCCTTGCGTACATCGATGCGCATGGAGGCGTAAAACTTCAGCGCCCGTCCGCCGGTGGTGGTTTCGGGATTGCCGTACATAACGCCGATCTTTTCCCTCAGCTGGTTGATGAAAATGATGATGGTGTTGGAGCGGTTGACCGCGCCCGCCAGCTTGCGCAGCGCCTGTGACATCAGGCGCGCGTGCTGTCCGACGTGGCTCTCGCCCATATCGCCCTCGATCTCGCTGCGGGGCACCAGCGCCGCCACCGAGTCGACGATGATTACATCCAGCGCCCCAGAGCGGGTCAGCGCCTCGGCAATTTCCAGCGCCTGTTCGCCGTTGTCGGGCTGGGCAACCAGCAGGGAGTCTACATCTACGCCCAGATTTTCCGCATAGATCGGGTCCAGCGCGTGCTCCGCGTCGATGAACGCAGCCTCGCCGCCCTGCTTCTGCGCCTCCGCCACAATGTGCAGCGCCAGCGTGGTTTTACCGGAGGACTCCGGACCGAAAATTTCAATGATGCGCCCCTTGGGAACGCCGCCGATGCCGGTTGCCGCGTCCAGCGTCAGCGAACCGGTGGAGATTGCCTCCACGTTCAGCGCGCTGGTGGAACCAAGGCGCATGATCGTCCCCGCGCCAAAGCGCTTTTCCAGCTGCTCCACCGCGGTATTCAATGCCTTTTCTTTATCTGCTGCCATAGCTCAGCTTCCTTTCCGTCCTTCGGCTGCCTTTTCGCAATCCCTGTATCCTGTCTATCATACAACAGAATCGGCAAAAAATCAATAGAAAAGCCGGGAACCCGTCGAAAGAAAAACAGCCGAACGAATGTTCACTTGTTATTATACCTGATACGGGCAGAAAAAGCAAGGGTTTTCCTGTAAGAAAACGAAAAAATTTGCGAAACCCCTTGCATTTTCAAAAGAATTCTGTTAAGATAGCGTATGCGTTTAGAAAGCGAATTGTTTTATCAGTAGATAAGGAGGTGCTCCGCATGGCAAAATGTGATGTATGCGGCAAGGGCGTTACGTTCGGGATCAAGGTCTCCCACTCCCACAGACGCTCCAACAGAACCTGGAAACCCAACGTCGTCAAGGTCAAGGCGATCGTGAACGGGACCCCCAAACGAATCAACGTTTGCACCCGCTGCCTTCGCTCCGGCAAGGTCACCAGAGCCGTCTGACAGATACCGTTTGATCGTGTGTCGCCCGCAGAACCCCCACCGGGGCGCTGCGGGTTTTTCTTTTTTCCTTTTTTTGCCGGTTGAAGGATCAAAAACCTTTTCCCATCGGCGGGAAGGGGATTTTTTTTCAAAAGGCGCGCCGTTTTTTCCGCAAACGGCAAAAGCATCTTGCAATCGCGCCGATTTTCTGTTATTCTGTTCATAGAGAATGGCGCAGGACGCGGTTCCTTTTTTGGAACAGAGACGGCGGTTCATGGAGCCGTGTAAGAGCCGTTCCGGTTCGGTATGAAAAAAGGAGGATGTTGCAGTATGAAAATTTGTCAGAACTGCGGTGCTGCGGTCGAGGAAAACTCGCTGTTTTGCACCAATTGCGGCGCGAAGATAGCTTTGGAGGATACGCCCGCCCAGGAAGCGCCGGCGTTTGACCGGCAGCAGGAAGCCCGCCGGAGCGAGGGCGCCTCCTATTCGTCAGCCTGGCAGGACCCGAGCAGGATGGGGCAGGTTCCTATTTACAATTCCTACGACAGGACGGCGATGTTTGACGGGAGAGATATTTCCGACAATAAGCTCTTTGCCGTTCTGCCCTATCTGCTGGGAGTTATCGGTCTGATCTTCGCCATGGTCGCCGCGCCCAAGTCCGCTTATGTGCGCTTCCATGTCAAGCAGGCGCTGAAACTGTTGATTATGCAGAACTTTACCGTGATTTTTTCCGCGCTGTTGTTCTTTACGATCCTGGCGCCTTTGGCGGGCGGCGTGATGATGTTGATTATTATGGTCAGCAATCTCGTCGCGGCGATTCAGGTTTGCTCCGGCAAAGCCATCGTTCCGGTGGTTTGCCGCAATTTCACTTCCCTGGACTCGTGATATATCGAAAACCGAGGGGGCAGCCGCAGGGCAGCCCCCTTTGTTTTCTCCTATTGACAGTGGTACTGCCGAAAGGGTATAATAAAACCAGAAATCACCGCTGATGTTTCGGAAAGGAAGCCTTGCCATGTCCCAGCAGCCTGCTCAAGTCCCCGCGAAAAAGGATACCGCCAAACAGACTCTGATCCGTATCGCCAAGTTCGTCGCCTTTTCCCTGGGCGCGGGCATCATCCAGATCGTCACCTTCACCCTGCTGAACGAAGTGCTGCATCTGGACTATTGGCTGAGCTATCTGCCGGCGCTGGTGCTGTCGGTGCTGTATAATTTTACGGTCAACCGCCGTTTTACCTTCAAATCGGCGACCAATGTGCCCGTTGCCATGCTGAAGGTCGCGATTTATTACTGTATCTTTACCCCTCTGTCCACCTGGCTGGGCAATATGGCGGAGGGCGCCGGCGTCAACGAATATATCGTGCTGGCGGTCACCATGATCTGCAATATGGCGACGGAATTTCTGGTCTGCCGCTTCTGGGTCTACGGCAAATCGATGGACACCAACGACCTGGCGAAAAGGCAGGAGCAAAAAGAACAGGAAAAAGAATCTGTTTTAGAAAAATAAAGCAAAGAACAGAAAGGGCTCTTTCCGCCGTGGAAGGAGCCCTTTTTATTGCCCGCAATAGGTTCACTGCGGCGCTTTTTTGCCGAGGAAGAAGCAGCTTCGCTTCGTCAGGTCAAAAGAGCCGCTCAGTAGGTCAGGGAGGCAAGGGAGGGGAGGGCGGCTTTGGTCAGGGCGTCAACCGCGTCGGTGATCTGCCGGCGCAGCGTATCGCCTTGCGCCTGCGCCCCGCCGCATTCCAGATAACAGGCGGCGCCGTCCTTTTCAAAAGAGGCGTAATAGATTACATTGCGCTCGCCCCGGCTGTTGCGTTCGGTCAGAAGGCGCCCCGCCGTCACGGCAGTGCCGTTGATCTGCGAGGTCTTTTCCTCGCCCACAATCACCGTGTCCAGCGGCAGATCTCCCGGAACGCCGAGAAAAATCTCCGTTTCGCTGTAAACTGCCTGCGCCCAGCGGATCGCCCCGGTTTTTTCGTCGAAGGCGCCGGTCGCCTCTTGTACCGGCAGGGAAGCGAACAGCGCTTCGCTTTCTTCGGCGGTCAGCGCCCGGGTGACCGGCACAAAAGCAAGGCTCTTGTCCGAGAGCGCCTGGCTTCCGCGATAAAAGATCAGCTTTTCGCCGCTGTCCGTCCTTTCGCTTTCTGTGGAAAACTGCGGCAGACACAGCACCAGCAGCGCCACTGCCAGACAGGCGGCAAGGGGCGCGAGAATTTTTACCGGCGCTGTTTTTGTCTTCGCTGCCGGTCGGGACAGCACGGCGTTTTTCACCCGCCGCGCGGTTTCCTCGTCGGGCGAAAGATCCTGCAGGGCGGCTCGGATTGCTTCATTCTTCAAGAAAATCATCTCCCAGCTGTTTCTGTAACAGGAGGCGGGCGCGCCGAAGGCGGCTGCGGACGGTGGAGGCGGGCAGGCGCAGCAGCTGTGCGATCTCCTCGCCGGAATAATCCTCGTAATAGTACAGATAGACCGGCGCTTTGTAATGGGGCGGCAGGTGTTCCACCGCCTGCCGTACCGCCCCCGTGTCGGGCGGCTCGGCGGCGGCAAGGGGCAGCTCGTCAATATCCTCCCGCCGACGCCATTTCAGCCGCAAGAGGCTTTTGCAGCGGTTGGCGGCGACCCGCAGCAGCCACGCCCGCTCGTGCGCCTCGCTCTCCAGCGCCGGACAGGCGTCGATCAGCCGCAAAAAGACGTCCTGCGCCGCATCCTCGGCGTCGGCGTCGTTTTTCATCAGTAAGCGGCAGAGCCGCCAGACCGAGGAAAATTGCCGTTCATAAATCGCCGCGATCTGCTCGTTTGTCCTTGGCTGTTTTTGCTTCATCGTCCTTCCTCCTTTCACTGAATATACGCCCGGGCGCGGCGAAATGTTGCAAAAAGACGGCTTCTTTTTTTGTTCATAAACGAGTGGAAAAATCGGTTAAATTGTCATTTTGTTGTATAACTTCTGAATAAATCTTGAAAATTCCGTTCCACCGTATTATACTATAGGCAATCGAAGAAAAGCAACGGCGTTTGGGCGCTGACTTTTCTTTGTAAGAAAGAAAAGGTGAAAATCATGAAAGTATTTATGATTGGCGGCACCGGTCTTTTGGGCTGCGAAGCCGCAAAGGTCCTGATTGAGCGCGGTCATCAGGTGACTACCGTCGCCCTGCCGCCCCTTCCCGAAGGCGCGCCGATTCCCGAAGAGATGGAAATCATTTTCGGCGACATCAACAAAAAGTCCGACGATGAGATCCGCGAAATGGCGAAGGGCAGCGATGTGTTTATCTTTGCTGCCGGTGTGGACGAGCGCGTGGAATTTCCCGCGCCGGTCTATGAATATTACTATAAGTACAACATCGCCCCGCTGAAACGGCTGCTGCCCCTGTGCAAGGAAATGGGCATGAAGCGCGCGGTGGTGCTGGGTTCCTATTTCTCCGGGCTTGCCAAGAGCCATCCGGAAATGCCCATCTGTGAGCGCAACCCCTACATCAAGAGCCGCATTGATCAGGAGAATGTCTGCAAATCCTTTGCCGACGATAACTTCGATGTATCCGTTCTGGAGCTGCCCTATATCTTCGGCACCCAGCCCGGCAGACGCCCCGTCTGGGTTATCCTGATTGAGCAGATTGCCATTATGGACAAATGGCCCTTCACCATGTATCCGAAGGGCGGCACCACCATGTTGACCGCCAAGCAGGTCGGTCAGACCATCGCTGGTGCGGCGGAGAAGGAGGTTCACGGCTTCAAGGCGTGGCCCATCGGCATGTATAACATGACCTGGAAAGAATTCCTTTCCATCGTTTATGACGCCCGCGGCATGGGTGCGGACCGCAAGATCATCGGCGTGCCCGCCTGGATGATGCGCATGGGCATGGGCAGAGTGGTCAAGGATTACAAGGCTCGCGGCATCGACAGCGGCATGGATCCGATGTTCCTGCCCAATATCATGAACCTGAACCTGTTTACCGACAAGAAATATTGTCTGGAACTGGGCGTCGAGGAAGACGACATCAAATCCGCCATTTTCGATTCCATCAAGCTCAGCGAGGAAGCCTATAAGGGCACCGCAAAGCTGCTGGAAATGAAGGGCGAATAAATCCCCGCAGTAAAGGTCGGACGGCTCCGCTGTCCGGCTTTTTTTTATCGCAGCGCCGTCTATCTTCGCCGCCGGGGCGCTGCCGAATGCAGCCCCGGCGGCTTGCTGTTTTTCCCTGAACTTGCCGTTGGCGGCTCATGCGGTTTTGCGGCGGCATAACGGCGCGGGCTGGCGCATATGCTGAACCGAGGTGGCGAATATGAGAAAACGGATTGGCAGAACCAAAGAAGCAATTGACGGCGGTGGGAAAAGACGCCGTCTGATATGGACCGTTGCCGGCAGCATCCTGTTGCATGGAGCGGTGTTTGTCCTGCTGTTTTTTGCCCTGGGATACCTCGGCTATCAGACGGCGCCGGATGCCGCGTTTCTCTGGCTGATTTATCCGGCTGCCGCCTTGCCAGCTGCTTTTTTTGCTGCCCTGTTTGCCGCCGGACGGCTGCCCCTGCGGGGCGTGCTGTCCGGGCTTGCCTACGGACTGGGCTTTCTTTTGCTCCACGGCGTGCTGCTTCGCCTGCTTGCCGGAGGCGGCGGGATTCGCCTCTTCGCAACGCTGACGGCAATCCTGCTTTGCACGCTGATCGGCGCTGTGAGCGGGAAAAATATCCCGCCCCGCCATTGATCGCTCTGCGGTCTCCCGCTTTCGCCCCAATGTCCCCGCTGCCATCGCTCGCCCGGTCCCGTCGACAAGGAAAGGACAATAAAAATAAATACTGACATCGAGCCGCGAAAAAAAGTTTTGGCTCACGCCCGGTTCCGGCGGCAATCAGAAAAACGATAAACGAAATACTAATATCAAGCCACGAAAAAATTATGGTGCGGTGCCTTCCCGGCAACCAGCCGGGGAAGGCACGGAAGCAGCGTTGAAAATGAAAAACGAAGCCGTTTTTTGTGTTCGTTTCTTTTTTTGGTTTTTTCTCTATAAATATATAAACCTTACAAAGAAATAAAAACAAACACACGCAAATGTATGACTATTTTTTATGTAATTATTTGAAGTGTTTCATTCAGTTTGTTATATCAGTTAGTTATGTACGCATTTTCGCAACGGGGGGGATTCATTTTTGCAACCACCGGGTCGGTTTTCCGCCTGTAGCGGGGGCGGTTTTCCGTCCGTGGGGGGTCGGTTTCCCGCCCGGTGGTGGGGGCAGTTTCCCGACCGGTCTATTTGCGGCATATTTCCGCAGATTCCGGCTCTTTCGGCGCGGCATCCGGCGGATATTTCAGCAGCAGGCGGTTGGCGCCGCCCTGCGCCGTGCTGCATTTCCGGAGCAGCCCGGCGTGCTCCAGCTCCGCCAGGGCGCGGCATATGGAGCTTCTGCTCCGGTGCAGCGTTTTCGCCAGCTTTTCTACCGGAAAATAAACGAAGGCGTTTCCCTGCTCGTCCAGCCACTGGTTCTTCTGTGACAGCGTCACCCGGTCCAGCAGCACTGCGTATAGGACCCGGGCGGTCATCGAGAGGGTAAAATCAAATAGAAATTTCGGCAGCGGCATAAACGGAAGGGGCGGCAGTGATGCGCCGATGAAGCGCAGGGGCGGGCGCGGCGGTTTCTGTTCCATGGCATCGTCTCCTTTGTATAGAACATTTGTTCTTATTATACCGCCCTGCGGAGGTTTTGTAAAGCATAAAAACAGAAAAAAGCGCAGCTGTCGGTTTTTTTCGACAGCCTGGCGCTTTTGGTAAAAAAGCTCGTCTGCTTGGGCGAAAAAGCTCGCAGGCCTGGGCTGATGCGGAAGGGTCCGGTGTTTTGGCTGCTCCGGCGCAGGGAAAGGACAAAAAACAGGGAACGCCGCTTTGCTTCGGCGGCGTCCCTGTTTTATTCCCGTTTCGGGGGTTTATTGTTTTGCTGTTTTCTCCTGCGGCGTGGGGTTTGTTTTCGTTTGCCTTTTTGATTGGCGTGTTTGTTATTTCTCTCCGCTTTTTCCGGTCAGGGCTGCCCATTGCTTTTTTGCCTGTTCGATTTCAAAATCCACTGCCTGCGGTGCGGTCCCGCCGCGGGAGGTGCGCTTGGCGGCGCAGACGGTCAGATCAATGTGCTCATATACGTCCGGCGCGAAATGCTCATCAAAGGCGCGGTATTCGTCCAGCGTCAGCTCTTCCAGCGTTTTGCCCC
Organism: uncultured Eubacteriales bacterium; assembly: GCA_949296825.1. Classification (GTDB taxonomy): domain Bacteria; phylum Bacillota; class Clostridia; order Oscillospirales; family Acutalibacteraceae; genus RGIG2774. Next base: position 2,085 of record CASFQZ010000087.1, on the reverse strand, counting down.
GGTCGATACAGAAGGCGACCAGCTCGCCGGTGATTTTATAGGCGGTGCGGAAGGGAAGCCCCCTGCCGACCAGATAATCGGCGCAGTCGGTGGCGTTGATAAAGCCCTTTGCCGCCGCCTTTCTCATATTGTCCTTGCGTACGCCCATGGTTTTCAGCATCGGCGCAAAGACCGAAAGGCACTGCAATACCGTATCCACCGCGTCAAACACACATTCCTTGTCCTCCTGCATATCCTTGTTGTACGCCAGCGGCAGTCCCTTCATCACAGTCAGGATCGTCATCAGATCGCCGTATACCCGTCCGGTTTTGCCCCGTACCAGCTCGGCAATGTCCGGGTTCTTTTTTTGCGGCATGATGCTCGAGCCGGTGGAGTAGCCGTCGTCCAGCTCGATGAATTTGAACTCCCAGCTGCACCAGAGGATGATCTCCTCGGAAAACCGGGAGAGGTGCGCCATGAGGATGGATAAATCGGAGGAAAGCTCAAGGATGAAATCCCGGTCGGATACGCCGTCCAGGCTGTTTTCGCAAACGCCGTCAAAGCCCAGAAGCTCGGCGGTATAGAGCCGGTCGATCGGGAAGGTTGTGCCCGCCAGGGCGCAGCTGCCTAAGGGGGAACGGTTCATGCGGCGGCGGCAGTCGTTCAGACGGTCCATATCCCGCAGGAACATCATGGCGTACGCCATCAGATGATGTCCGAAGGTGATGGGCTGGGCGCGCTGTAAATGGGTGTAGCCGGGCATGATGGTGTCCCGGTGCTCTTTGGCGAGGGAAAGCAGTGTTTCCACCAGCGCCGAAAGCTCAGCTTGCAGCTCGTCTGTTTTTCCTCTCAGATATAGCCGTACATCCAGTGCCACCTGGTCATTGCGGCTGCGGGCGGTGTGCAGGCGCTTGCCGGTATCGCCGACGCGCTTTGTCAGCTCACCTTCCACAAAGGAATGGATGTCCTCCGCCATCGGGTCAATGGTGAGCTTGCCGCTCTGTAAGTCGCCGAGGATTTCCCGCAGCGTCGTCTGGATGATCTCGCTCTCTTCTTTCGTGATGATGCCCTGTTTGCCGAGCATGGCGGCGTGGGCAATCGAGCCGGTGATGTCCTCCTTCGCCATTTTGCTGTCAAAACGAATGGAGGAGTTGAAGTCGTTGACCTCGCTGTCCAGCGCTTTTTTGAATCGTCCGGTCCAAAGCTTTTCCATGGGAGCCTCCGAAAAATAGAATCATAAGCGAGCCGGGCTTCTTTTGCAAGTCGCCCGGCTCTTTTTTATTGGATAAGAAATCAGTCTTTTTTGCCGTATTTTGCCTTGACCTTGATGGGTAGCCCAAACAGGTTGATAAAGCCCCTGGAGTCGGTCTGATCGTATACGTCGTCCTCGGCAAAGGTGGCGATTTCCTCGCTGTACAGCGAATAGGGCGAGGTGACGCCGGCGTTGATGATATTGCCCTTATAGAGCTTGAGCTTCACTTCGCCGGTGACGGTCTCCTGGGTTTTGTCCACAAAGGCGGACAGAGCTTCTCTTAAGGGGGTGAACCACTGACCGAAGTAGACCAGCTCGGCGAATTTTTTGGAAACCAGCTCTTTATAATGCTGGGTGTCCCGGTCGAGACAGAGGGTCTCCAGCGCCTCGTGCGCCTTGTAGAGGATGGTGCCGCCGGGGGTCTCGTATACGCCGCGGGATTTCATGCCTACCAGCCGGTTCTCGACCACATCATAGAGCCCGATGCCGTTTTTGCCGCCCAGCTCGTTGAGCTTGAGCACCAGATTGGCGGGGGAAAGCTTTTCGCCGTTGACGGCGACCGGCTCGCCCTTCTCAAAGGTGATGGTTACATATTCCGGCACATCCGGCGCCTGCTCCGGTGAAACGCCCAGCTCCAAAAAGCCCGGCTTGTTATAGGTCGGCTCGTTGGCGGGGTTCTCCAGATCCAGTCCCTCGTGAGAGAGGTGCCACAGGTTTTTATCCTTGGAATAGTTGGTCTCGCGGTTGATTTTCAGCGGGATATGGTGCGCCTCGGCGTACTCGATCTCCTCCTCGCGGGATTTGATGTCCCACTCCCGCCAGGGGGCAATGATCTTCATGTCCGGCGCAAAAGC
>CASFQZ010000086.1 GCA_949296825.1 uncultured Eubacteriales bacterium | reverse complement strand
GAGCCGCCGACCGAGGTGATCGGCGCGCCGTTGCTGTTGGTCGACGCCTGCTCCTTGATCACATCCATCATGGCGGTTTCCCGGTCGGTCGCCACGGTAAAGGTAAATTCATGGTACCAGTTGGCGGCGTTGATCACATTGGCGGAGCCAAGGAAATAATTGACCAGCCCGTCGATATTAAAGAACTGATATTCGTCGCTGTAGCCGCATTCATCATACAGCGCCTCCGCCTGATCGGAGATGATCTCGCGGATGGCGGTGACCTGCGCCGGGGTCAGTCCGGCGTTGGAGAGATGTTCCAGATCATAATCGGCAATATTGATATTCTGCTCGGAAAGCACCGCTTCCTGTACAGCGGAATAGCAGAAGGAAGCCAGCTCGGCATAGTCCCCGTCGGAGCGGGCTTCCTGATCCAGCAGATGGCGGATGCGCTTGGCGTCCGTCTCCGCCAGCTGGGCGGGCACCAGCGCCGCCAGCTCCGTCAGCACATCGGCGTTGGTCTTGCCGTAATCGGGCAGGGTCGCCAGCGTCAGCGCGCGGACCTGCTCCTTCAGCGCGGCGTCGTCCGGATCCGGGAGAATGGGATCGCCGTTGGCGTCGGTAAACTGGGTGAGCATCTCTTCCAGCTCCGCGCGGGTAAAGGGCGCGGCGTTGACGTGAACATAAAATTGCGCATATTTCGCATGATCAAAGCTGATCACAGGCGCGACAATGACATTGCCCTCCTGATCATACACGGCGGGGCTGACAACCTCCAGCGAATCCACCGCGACGCATTCAAGCGTGGCGTCACCGGGGGCTTTGGCATACACTCTGCCCTCCTGGTCCACGGCGACGACATCAGTGCCCTGCTGCACCCGCCAGAACACGGTCTGGTTGGAGGCGTTCGCCGGAAAGATCGAGGCGCGCACCTGGGTGGAGGACAGCTCGTCGAGCTCGATGGGCGCGGTGCTGGTCATGCCCTGGTTGACCGTCACGCCCTGTACGCCGACGTAAAGGGCGTTGCCCGTAGAGTCGGTGCGCAGCATATGCGCTTCGCCGGTCATGCGCTCATAAAGCGCCGCTTTGATCTCGGAAGCCAGCAGCGCCGTGGTGTACGCACCCACGTCATACTCGGTGGACATGATCTCATCCACCACCGCGTAAAACCTCATGGCTGCGTTGGCAATCGCGCCGTCGTAATTATCCTTTGCCGTCACCTGATGGCGGTAGCCGAGGGTATTGCCCTCTTCGCTCCACTGATCGCTGACATTTTCAACGATATAATTGGTCAGGTCCTTGACATAAAAATCATAGGACGGATCCAGCGTCTTCTGCCCCTCCCTGATCGCATCGATCAGGTTCTCGTACTGTGCGTCCGCCGCCACGGCAGCAAAGCCCACCGACAGCGAGGTGACAAACATCAGCACGGAAAGCAGTACGCAGCCGATCTTTTTCGACAACTTCATGCTAACAGCTCCTTATCAGCCGGCTCCTCCGGCTGCTTCAAAAATACGAATGCGGTGTCTCCCCGCAGGAAGGCAGAATGCCCCCTTGCAGAGAATATCCCTACTCTAAATTATAAAGATTGTTTGGGGATTTGCAAGAGACAAAAACGGAGAATTTGTTGATAAAATGACAATTTTTTTGCCCTTCGTTCATTTATCAAAATCTTTTCACATTTTTAACCGAAGAATGCCACAATATTTTTGGCGTTTTTACGAAAATTTCCCGGCTTCTCCCGCCGGACACGGCAGCAAAAACAGCCGTCCCGAAAAAGGCGGCTGTTTTTTGGTGACGGGCATTTATTTTTTAGGCACAAGCGCTTCGGCGCCGCCCATATAGGGGCGCAGCGCCTCGGGGATGCGGACGGTAAAATCGGGCCGGAGGTTGTTCTCCAAAAAGGCGATCAGCATCCGGGGCGGAGCGACGACGGTATTGTTGAGCGTGTGGGCGAAATACTTGCCGTCTTTGCCGTTGACGCGGATTTTCAGCCGCCGCGCCTGGGCGTCGCCGAGATTGGAGCAGCTGCCGACCTCAAAATATTTCTTCTGGCGGGGGGACCACGCCTCCACGTCCACCGACTTGACCTTTAAGTCCGCCAGATCGCCGGAGCAGCATTCCAGCGTGCGCACGGGGATGTCCAGACTGCGGAACAGATCGACGGTGTTCTGCCAGAGCCGGTCGAACCACAGCTTGCTTTCCTCGGGCTTGCAGACCACGATCATTTCCTGCTTTTCAAACTGATGGATGCGGTAGACGCCCCGCTCCTCGATGCCGTGGGCGCCCTTTTCTTTCCGGAAGCAGGGCGAATAGCTCGTCAGGGTATAGGGCAGCTCCTGCTCGGGCAGGATGGTATCAATGAATTTGCCGATCATCGAATGCTCGCTGGTACCGATCAGATAGAGGTCCTCGCCCTCAATCTTATACATCATCGCGTCCATCTCCGCGAAGCTCATCACGCCGGTGACCACCTCGCTGCGGATCATAAAGGGCGGCACGCAATAGGTAAAGCCGCGCCCGATCATGAAATCCCGGGCGTACGCCAGCACCGCCGAATGCAGCCGGGCAATATCGCCCATCAGATAATAAAAGCCGTTGCCGGCGACCTTGCGGGCGCTGTCCAGATCGATGCCGCAGAACCGCTCCATGATCTCGGTATGATAGGGAATCTCAAAATCCGGCACCACCGGCTCGCCGTAGCGCCGGACCTCTACGTTCTTGCTGTCGTCCTCGCCGATGGGCACGCTGGGGTCGATGATATTGGGGATCACCAGCATGATGCTGCGGATTTTCTCCTGCAATTCGTTCTCTTTTTCTTCCCGCGCCGCCAGCTCGTCGGATTTTTCGGTGACCAGGCGCTTCATCTGCTCCGCCTCGTCCCGCTTGCCCTGCCCCATCAGCGCGCCGATCTGCTTGCTGTATTTATTGCGCTCGGCGCGCAGCGCGTCCGCCGCCTGCTTGTTGGCGCGGGACTGGGCATCCAGGGCGATGACCTCGTCCACCAGCGGCAGCTTTTGGTCCTGAAATTTCTTTTTGATGTTTTCGCGCACCGCGTCGGGATTTTCCCGCAAAAATTTAATATCAATCATAACGTTCTCCTCGCTTCATCATTTCACTGTCCGCGCCGGCTTCCCTTCGTCTCAATCCTCAAACAAAGCGGAAAGCCGTTTCAAATCCTCTTTGTCAAAATATTCCAAAATCAGCCTGCCGCCCTTTTTGCCCTCTTTGATCTGGACGCTTCTGCCCAGCGCCCGGCTGAGAGACAGCTCCGCTTCGGTAAAAAAGGGGTCGCTGTGGCGCTTGCGGGGCGCCTTTTCCTTTGGCTGGGCGCAGTATTTTTTCACCAGCCGCTCGGTCTCGCGCACCGAAAGTCCCCGCCCGCGCACCTCGTCGGCGCAGGCGGTCAGCAGCTCTGCGTCCTCAATCGCCAACAAAGCTCTGGCGTGACCGGCGGTCAGCTCCTTCGCCTCCACCATCTCGCGTACCGCCTCGGGCAGGTGTAAAAGCCGCAGGGCGTTCGCCACCGCCGGGCGGCTTTTGCCCAGCCGCCGGGCTGCCTGCTCCTGGGTCATGCCGTATTCCTCGGTCAGCCGCCGGATACCCTCCGCCTCCTCAAAGGGGCTCAGGTCCTCCCGCTGTAAATTTTCAATCAGCGCCAACAGGGCGGTCTGCTCGTCGCTCAGAGTGCGGATAATGACCGGCACCTCCGAAAGCCCCGCCATCCGCGCCGCCCGATAGCGCCGCTCTCCCGCCACGATCTGATAGCCGCCGCCGGAGATCGGGCGCACCAGCAGCGGCTGCAATACGCCGTGCTCCCGGATGCTTGCCGCCAGCTCCGCCAGACTCTCGTCGTCAAAGCTGCGGCGGGGCTGGTCATGGTTTGGCGAAAGCTCCCCCACCGGCAGCGTCGCCCCGGGCGAAGCGTCCTCCGTCGCGTTGTCGGCAAACAGCGCCTCAAAGCCCCTGCCGAGCCCGCCTTTTTTTCCTGCCATATGCTCACTCCTATGCCTGTTTTCTCAAAAACTCCTCCGCCAGCGCGTCATACGCCTTCGCACCGTTGGAAGCGCCGTCATAATACAGCACCGGCTGTCCAAAGCCCGGCGCCTCCGAAAGCCGGACATTGCGCGGGATCACCGAGGCGTAGACCTTGCCGGGAAAGAATTTTTTCACTTCCTCCACCACCTGCCGCGTCAGGTTCAGCCGCCCGTCGTACATGGTCAGCAATACCCCCTCCAGCTCCAGCAGCGGGTTATATTTGCGCTTGATCTGGCGCACCGTCGTCATCAGCTGCGACAGCCCCTCCAGCGCGTAATATTCGCACTGGATCGGCACCAGAAAGGTGTCGGACGCGCTCAGGGCGTTCAAAGTAATCAACCCCAGCGACGGCGGACAGTCCAGCAAAATAAAATCATAGTCCGCCCGCACCGGCACCAGCGCGTTTTTTAACAGCCGCTCACGCTGCGGCGCGTCGATGATCTCAATCTCCGCCCCCGCCAGATTCATATTCGCCGGGCAGAGCGCCACCCCCCGGTAATCGGTGGCGCGGATCGCCTCCTTCATCGGACAGCCGCCGGTCAGCACCTCATAGCTGGTGCGCTCCGTCTGCCGCTTGTTGACGCCGAAGCCGCTGGTAGAGTTGCCCTGCGGGTCCATGTCGATCAGCAGCACCCGCTTGCCCGCCGCGCCCAGGCTGGCGGTCAGGTTCACCGCCGTGGTGGTCTTGCCGACGCCGCCCTTCTGGTTGACGATGGAAATCACTTTCGCCATACGCTCTCCCCTTCTCCAAAAAATCACTGCCCCTATTGTACCAACTCCGGCGGGAAAAATCAACCGCTTTCCCGGCAAAGACGCAGAAAATCCCGAATGTTTCATGTGAAACACCGGCAGAACGGAAAAAGGACAGCCCGAAGGCTGCCCCCTTTCCGTGGATGGGATATGGAAGATAAGAAGAAAGCAAGTTAGACCGCGCGGCTCTTTTCATCGGTTTTCGGGATGCGCACCACATACTCGATATACTCCTGGGTTTCGCTTTTGGCGGAATTGGCGGCGATGCCCGCCTTGCGCATGGTGTCCACCGCGTGGTTCAGGGTGTTGATAAAGACCGTCAGATCCCGAAAGGCGCTGACCGGCTCCCGGCGCCGCTCCGGCAGGGTGCGCAGCATCTGCTCCACCAGCTTTTCGGTCTCGGCGACGGTCAGCCGCCGGGCGCGGATCATATCCAGCGCCTGCCGCCGCTGATCGCCGGCCAGGCGCAGCAGGGCGCGGGCGTGGCGCTCCGTCAGCTGTGCGGATAAAATATCCGCCCTCAGATCCTCCGACAGGCGCAGCAGCCGCAATTTATTGGATAAAAAGGACTGGGACTTGCCCAGCCGGGCGGCGATTTCCTCCTGCGAGAGCCCGTAAAAGCACTGCAATTTTTGCAGCGCCGCCGCCTCTTCAAAAAAATTCAAATCGCAGCGCTGGATATTTTCCAGCAGCGCAAAAACCGCAGATTGCTCATCGCTCATCTCGGTGATCACACAGGGGATTTTTTCGATCCCCGCCAGCCGGCAAGCCCGCAGCCGCCGCTCCCCGCAGACCAGCTCATAGGTCCCGTCGGCAAAGGGGCGGACCGTCAGCGGCTGCAGCAGCCCGTTTTGCCGGATGGACGCCGCCAGCTCCTGCAGCTGGTCGTAGGAAAAGGACGCGCGCGGCTGGCAGGGGTTGGGGAAAATCTTCTGCGCGCAGATCAGCGCGATCTGACCTGCCTTTTCCGGTTTGTCGGATTTAGAAAAAAACATGGCGCACGCCTCCTTTGCTGCCCTTAGTGTACCACAGCCCGGACAAAAAGAAAAGCATTTTTCGTCGACAGAAAAATGCTTTCTTCTTGTTTTTTCCTGTATTCAAAGGGGGTTTTTTCGGATCATTGGGGTAGGACGGGGATATTTTGGCGAAGTCTGCGATATTTTTTTCACCACGATCAGCCGCCGGGGGTCGCCGTTGGACAGGGCGTATTCCGCCTCGCCGGCGATTTCGCCGCCCAAAAGGGCAATGGCGCGGCGGCTCCGGACCAGCTCCTGCGCCCCCTGGGCGGATTTCATCGCCAGAAACCTCCCGCCCGTCTTCACCAGCGGCAGACAGTATTCCGCCAGCGACGGCAGCGGCGCCACCGCCCGGGCGGTCACCACGTCAAAGCGCTCCCGGAAGGCGCGGTCCCTGCCCGCTTCCTCCGCCCTGCCATGGTGCAGCTCGGCGGAAAGCGCCAGCTGTGCCAGCAGCTCTTCCAAAAACCGCAGCTTCTTTTCCGTTGCCTCGATCAGCGTCAGGCGAAGCTCCGGCCGGGCAATGAGCAGCACCACCCCCGGGAAGCCCGCGCCGGTACCCACATCCGCCAGTGTGATCTCCTTCTCCTGCGGCAGATAAGGCAGCAGCCGGAGGCTGTCCTCAAAATGCTTGATTAAAATCCCTTCCGGATCGGTGATGGCGGTCAGATTGACCTTTTGGTTGTACAGCGTCAGAAAATCGGCATACACCGCCAACCGGCGGCAGGCGGTTTCGTCCAGAAACCCCAGCGCCTTTTTTACCTGTTCATCCGTCATGGTTTTCCCCTCCTGAGCGCTTGGCAAGATAAATCAGCAATACCGAAATATCCGCCGGGCTGACGCCGGAAATGCGGGACGCCTGCCCGATGTTCTGCGGCTTGATTTTCGCCAGCTTTTCCCGCGCCTCCAGCCGCAGTCCCTCGATGGCGGCATAGTCGATGTCCGCGGGCAGCTTTTTTACCTCCAGCCGGCGCATTTCCCGTACCTGTGCCTGCTGGCGGCGGATATAGCCGTCATATTTCACATCGATCTGCACCTGTTCGAGCACCTCGCCGCTGACCGGCGGGCGCTCCGGATCAAAGGGCGCCAGCGCCTCATAATCCAGCTGCGGACGGCGCAGCAGCTCCATCAGGCGCACGCCCTTCTCCACCGGCGTGGTGCCGTGGGCGGCAAGACATTCGTTCAGCGCGGGCGTACAGGGCAGTGTCGTGGTCTCCACCCGTCGCTTTTCCGCCTCGATCTGCGCCTTTTTTTCCCGCAGCGCGTCGATGCGCGCCCGGCTGATCAGCCCCAGCCGCCAGCCCTCCTCGCTCAGACGCAGGTCCGCGTTGTCCTGCCGCAGCAGCAGACGGTATTCCGACCGGGAGGTCATCATGCGGTAAGGCTCATTGCAGCCCTTGGTGACCAGATCGTCAATCAGCGTGCCGATATAGGACCCGGCGCGGTCCAGGACAAAGGGCGGCTTGCCCTGCACCTTGCGGGCGGCGTTGATCCCGGCGACCAGCCCCTGGGCTGCCGCCTCCTCATAGCCGCTGGAGCCGTTGAACTGCCCCGCGCCGTACAGATAGGGCACGTCGGTAAATTCCAGCGTGGCATTCAACAGCTGGGGGTCCACACAGTCATATTCAATGGCATAGGCGGTGCGCATGACCATGCAATGCTCCAGTCCCTTGATGGAATGGATAAAGCGCAGCTGCACATCCTCCGGCAGCGAGGACGAAAGCCCCTGCAAATACAGCTCCTCGGTATCCAGCCCGCAGGGCTCGATGAAGATCTGGTGGCGCTTTTTTTCGGCAAAGCGCACCATCTTATCTTCGATGCTCGGGCAATAGCGCGGACCGGTACCGACGATCTCCCCGCCGAACAGAGGAGAGCGGGACAGATTGTCCAGAATGATTTTTTTTGTTTCATCGTTGGTATAGGTGATATGGCAGACCGCCCGGTTCTGCGGATGGCTGGCGCCGGCAAAGGAAAAGGGAACGATCCGCTCGTCGCCCCGCTGTACCTCCAGCCCGTCAAAGCAGACCGTACGGCGATTGACGCGGGCGGGGGTGCCGGTTTTGAAGCGGCGCAGCGTCATATACCGGCGCAGGGATTCGGAGAGGCGGTTGGCGGGGAACATCCCGTCCGGCCCCCCGGAAAAGGACACGTCTCCCACAAAGATTTTGCCCGCCAGAAAGGTGCCGGTCGCCAGAATCACCGCCCGGGCAAAAAACACCGCGCCAAACTGCGTCACCAGCCGCCACTGCCCCTCGCCGGTGCGCGAGAGCGAGACGATCTCCGCCTGCTTCAGATCCAGCCCCTCCTGCTTTTCCATGGCGTGCTTCATATATTCCGAATATTTGCGCCGGTCGATCTGGGCGCGCAGGGAATGGACGGCGGGACCCTTGCCCAAATTAAGCATCCGGCTCTGGATCAGCGTCGCGTCCGCCGCCAGCCCCATTTCGCCGCCCAGCGCGTCGATTTCCCGGACCAGGTGCCCCTTGGAGGTGCCGCCGATGGACGGGTTGCAGGGCATATTGCCGATCCAGTCCAGATTGATTGTAAAGCAGATCGTGCGGCAGCCCAGCCGCGCCGACGCCAGCGCCGCCTCTATGCCCGCGTGTCCGGCGCCGATCACCGCCACCTCGTATTCCGCTGCAAAATATTCCATCATCGAACCCTCTTGAAAAAAGGAGCTGCGGCAAGGCAGCCCCTTTTCTTTATATTTTCTCTTCGGAAATTATTATTCCTTCTGTTCGGCTTCGCCGGGAGCGGAATCGCCTTCCCCGATCCCGGTATCCAGCACCTTGGCGGCGCGGATCTCCGCCAATTCACGCATCATGCGCTCCTTGGTCTTGCCGTGAACCTTGAAGAAATACAGGATAACCGCCTTGGAAATCCGCCCGATGGCAGGCGCCAGCGCAAAGACCGCCCACAGCGAACGGAGCATTTCGGGGTTGGTCTGGCGGATCAGCCGTCCGTTCTGATAGACCGAGCGGATATGCGCCGCTTCGAGAATCCAGCTGCTGATAAAGGTGGACAGCGGGGTCAGGATCAGGTTGACATAGTTCATCGCCGCCGAGACCGTGCCCTCGCTGCGGATGCCGGTTTTCCACTCGATATAATCATACACCTCGCCGGTCATGGCGGTGGAGGAATAGCGCTGGATGCTGTTGAGCGAGCCGGCGACGGTCAGGGCAAAGGTGACCCAGATCAGGTTGACGATGGTGTTGCCCGTCGGGTTATAGCCGACAAAATACATCAGCAGATACGCCGCGCCGCAGAAGCCGTAGCTGAAGGAGCACAGGTTCTTGACGCCCATCTTTTCGCTCATGCGCGGGGCGAAGGGCAAGACAAAATAGGACGGCAGACCGGTAAACAGACCGGTGATGGTGCCGTAGGAGATTTTTCCGAAACAATTGAGCCAGAAATCGTTCTGCACCCGCACGCCGACCGCCTTGCCGACGCCAAAAAAGCTCTTGATCAGGATAATCCACATCGGCTGACAGGTCATCACCTGCTTGACCGATTTCCAGACGCTGACCTTTTTCAGGTCCTCCTTCGCCGCCAGCGGCACCCGCTCGCGCAGCGTAAAGAAGCCGAAGATGCGGAAAACAACAACCATCGCGATAAAGATCACCGCGCCGCCGGTGTAGATCAGGCGGGTGTCGACCTTTAAGAAGTCCACAAAGAACGGGAACAGCGACGGCAGCCACACGCCCAGCAGGTCAATATAGGTATCGGTGGCGATCAGCTTGTTTCTTTCCTCCACATTGGGGGTCAGGTTGAAAAGAAGCGCCTGATAGGACGGCGTATAAAAGGAATTGGCAATGGAGGTCAGATAATAATCGATGGCGAAAAAGATAATCAGCGTCAGCTGCGACAGGTTGCCGGGCAAAAGCCAGGGCGCCAGCGAGCCGGTGACCCACAGCGGCAGCGTCAGTATCAGCCACGGACGCACCCGACCCCAGCGGGTCCGGGTCCGGTCAATCATCAGACCGGAGATCGCATTGTCAAAGGTATCGATTACGGTGGAAATCACGCTGGACAGCGCCAGGGAGCTGGGCTTGGCGTTCAGAAAGGTGCGGTAAAAAAAGTCCGACTGGGCGCCGTTAAAGGTCTCCCAGTTTTTATCCCCCGCGCCCGAAAGAATATAGGCGACATAATCCCGGGGCGAAAGATAGTTTTTATGCTGCTGCTCCAGCTGTTTGAGCACTTCCTCCTGCTCGGCTTCCTCCCGCGCCAGCTCGGCGGCGGTCTCGGCTTTGGCAGCGGTCTGTTTTTTTGCCATTCCTTCACTTCCTGTCATTTGAGTCTATTTTACATTATAAACTTCCCGCCGCAGAATGTCAAATCAAATCTTCCGGCAAATTGTATAAAATCTGCATAAAAATCCCCCTTTCTTTCCGTGAAGCGCCAGAGAAGCTCCGCCGGGGGAACCGAAGACGCCGGCAAAAAAAGGGGAACGCCTGCCGGACAACAACACAAACATCCCCCGCTTCTTAAAAAAGCGGGGATGTTTTGTCAAATAACACAGAAAAAGGTTGACAAAATACCATGATATTTATATAATAATTGTGAAATCATTTTATCTTTTTTTGGAAATGGGGTATGGAGAATGAAGCGAATCTATCGGTCGTTGGCGGTTCTTCTGTGTATCAGCCTGGGAGTCTCCCTGTTTTTCCCGGCGGTCGCCCAGGAGAACTCCATTGTCTGTAAGCAGATAAACGGAAAGGACTGTATCCTCGGCAGCGTGGGCGACAGCGCCGCGAGCTGGACCTCCCTCTGGGGAGACCAAGCCTACCGCGTCTTTGACAACAACAGCGATGAAAAGCAGCCGGAGGATCCGCTGGGCACCGGCGCCTTTATACAGGTTCTGAATGAAACCGGCATCGCGGAAAAGACCTACTACGCCGTCATCCGGGGCGATGTAACGGGGGATGGCAGGATCACCACCTTTGACGCGCGGCAGATCCTGCGCTGCAGTATCTCGCTGAGCCAGCTGGTGGCAGTTCAGCTGGAGGCGGCGGATCAGGACCTCGACGGCGAGGTGAGCACCTTTGATGCGCGGCAGGTTCTGCGCCAGGCGATCGAGCTTCCGGTCCAGACCCGCGAAGAATACGAATCCTCGGTCCGCCAGTCGGAGGAGGAAAGCCGCTCCATCGCCGCGTCGATTGAAGCGTCCCTCGAGCAGTCCCGGCTGGACGCCATGCGGTTTGACCCGGTGCTGAAAGAGGGTCCGGCGGTGGACATGAGTTATTTCAACGACACGGTGTTTGTCGGCGATTCGGTCAGCATGATGCTCAGCTATCACGACAACCGCTATAACAGCTTCGGCAACGCCCGCTTCCTGGTCCGCGGCAGCATGAGCGCGCGCAACGCCCTGTGGCCGGTTTCTTCCTCGTCCTATCATCCCAAGCTCAACGGTCAGCGGGTCCGCGTGGAGGACGGCGTAAAAATGCTCGGCGCAAAAAAAGTCTATATTATGCTGGGTATGAACGAAATTTCCATGGGCGTGGACGCTGCGGTGCAGAATATGACCAAACTGTGCGACCTGATCGTGCAGAAATCCCCGGGGGTAACGATCATCGTCGAGTCGGTGACCCCCATGGCGCAGGGCAGCACCTCCACCACCTCCCGATTAAACAATTCCACCATCTCCCAGTTCAATCAGAAAATGCAGGGGGTCTGCGAGGAGAGACGCTGGTATTTTCTGAATGTCGCCGAGGCGCTTTCCGATGCCAACGGCTATCTGAAACGCAGCTATTGCAGCGACTATCCGACCATGGGGCTGCATTTGACCTATGACGCCGCCGGCGCCTGGCTGCAATATATCAAGACCCACCCGGTGCCGAACGCATAAGCGCCGGTGCTGCGACTGCTGCGCGCCGCGTGCCATGGACACCCATGGCGGCGGCGCTTTTTTCATGGCGGAAAACACCGGACGGGCCCCTGCCTTGACAATTGACCGGGCGGTGCTATAATAGGGAAAGAAAAAAGAAGGTGAAACCCATGGGAACCATTGCTGCCATCGCGACCCCGGCGGGGACGGGGGGCATTGGCGTGATCCGCCTGTCGGGCGAGCACGCCATTGCCGTCGCCGACCGGGTCTTTCGCTCGCACAGCGGGAAAAAGCTGGGGCAGATCCCCGGCTATACCGCCCTTTACGGAAAAATTATCGACGGTACAGAGACGCTGGACGAGGCGGTGGCGCTGGTCTTCCGCGCGCCAAAGAGCTATACCGGCGAGGATGTGGTGGAGCTGTCCTGCCACGGCGGCGGCTACGTGCTCTCCCGAGTGCTGCGGCTGCTGTTTTCGCAGGGCGCCGCACCGGCGGGACCGGGCGAATTTACCAAACGGGCTTTTTTGAACGGAAAAATGGATCTGACCCGGGCGGAGGCTGTGATGCGCGTGGTCAGCGCGCGGGGCGACGACGCGCTGCGCGCCGCGCTCTCGACCCTGAACGGCGCGCTGGGGGACAGGATCCGCTCGGTGCGCAGCCGTCTGATTGCCGCCTCCGCCGGGCTCGGCGTCTGGGCGGATTACCCGGATGAGGACGTGCCCGAGGTGGAAAGCGGCGAGCTGCTCCAGACGCTGGAGGACGCCGAAACTGCCCTTAGCGCGCTGATCCGTTCCTTTGACAGCGGTCAGGCGATCACCGAGGGGGTTGACGCGGTCATCTGCGGCAAGCCCAATGTGGGCAAATCGGCGCTGATGAACCTTTTGACCGGCAAGGAGCGCTCCATTGTGACCGACGTTGCCGGTACCACCCGGGACGTGATTGAGGAAACGGTGCTGCTGGGCAATGTGCTGCTGCGCCTCTCCGACACGGCGGGCATCCGCGAGACCGGCGATACGGTGGAGCAGATCGGCGTGGACCGCGCCCGCCGGCGGCTGGAAAACGCCGCGCTGATTTACGCGGTCTTTGATTCCTCCCGGGCGCTGGACGAGGAGGACCGGACGCTGATCGCCCTGTGCCGGGGCAGGCGCTGTATCGCCGTATTAAATAAATCCGATCTGCCGCCGGTATTGACCGCCGGTGAGCTGCGCCGGGAGTTTGAAACCATTGTGGAAATTTCCGCCAAAACCGGAGAGGGCTATGAGCCCCTTCGGGCGCAGACCGAAGCGCTGCTGGGCACCGACGGGGTGGACACCGCCGCCCCCATGCTGCAAAACGAACGGCAGCTCGCCTGCTGCCGCCGCGCCCTTGCGCAGGTGCGCCAGGCGCGTCAGGCGCTGGAGACGGGCGTGACCTTTGACGCGGTCAACGTCAGCATCGACGGCGCCATCGACAGCCTGTCGGAGCTGACCGGCGAACATGTCTCCGAGCTGGTGGTCGAAAGAATTTTTTCCGATTTTTGCGTTGGGAAATAAAGATCAAGAAATCCTTCCGGCTTCCGTACCGGAAAAAGAGCTCAAGAAATCTTTCCGGCTTCCATATCGAAAAAAGAGCTCAAGAAATCTTTCCGGCTTCCATATCGGAAAAGAGCTCAAAAAATCTTTCCGGCTTCCATATCGAAAAATCAAAGAAAGAAGGGACGGCGGTTATGCCGAAACGCGAGAACTATCTTTCCTGGGACGAATATTTTATGGGCATCGCCCTGCTCTCCGCCCGCCGCAGCAAGGATCCGAACACCCAGGTCGGCGCCTGCATCGTCAGCGAAAACAACAAGATCATGTCCGTAGGCTACAACGGTTTTCCCCGAGGCTGCGACGACGACGAATACCCCTGGGAGCGTGAGGGCGACGAGCTGGCGACCAAATATCCCTATGTCTGCCACGCGGAGCTGAACGCCATCCTCAACAACCGGGGCGGCGATCTGACCGGCTGCCGCATTTACGTGCCGCTGTTCCCCTGCAACGAATGTGCCAAGGCGATCATCCAGAGCGGTATCCGCGAGGTCATCTATCTGTCGGATAAATACGACGGCACGCCGTCGGTCACCGCCTCCAAACGGATGCTTACCTCCGCCGGGGTTGCCCTGCGCCGCCTGCGCTGCCGGCTGGACGCGCTGACCCTGTCCTACCGGCAGGAGGACGTATAAGGCTGTTTCCCGTGAAACCATCGATTCCCGGGCGGGACGCCCGGGCAGCATCCTCCCGCCGGTCAAAAGCGAAACGCCATCGATTGCCGGGCGGGAATGCTTCGGCGCGGACGGCGGCGGCTCCCATCAGCCGCCGGTCCGCTCAATCGTCCCCCCGCAAAATCCGGCGCAGCTCTTCTTGTTTCCGGTTGGCGGTCTCCTCCCGAAAATCCACGTTGGCAAAGTGGATAGAAACGCACATCTCCTTGAGCCGGCTGTACAGGCGTGCCTGTACGGCGTTTTTTGGGTTTGCCAGCTGCCCGGCGGTCATGTTGGTGGTCACGATCAGGGGCTTTTTGCTGCAATAGCGGTTGTCGATGATCTGATAAATCTGCTCCAGCGAGTGTTCGGAGTGCCGCGTCGCGCTGAAATCGTCCAAAATCAGCAATTCGTATCGATTCAGCCGCGCCATATATTCGCCCCTGCCGTCATAATTGGCGTTCAGGTCCGCGAGGATTTGCGCCGTATTGGTCATAAGGACCGTGACGTCCTTCTCCAGCAGCGCGTTGGCGATACAGCCTGCCAAAAAGCTCTTGCCGCAGCCGGTGCCGCCCCAAAACAACAAGCCGTAATTGCCGCCGCGTATCTTTTCCCACCTCTCCACATAGCGGCGGGCGGTCCCGGTGATGCGCTGCCTGCCGTTGTCCCTGTCAAAGGTCCACTGGAGCATATTCCGGTCGGGAAAAGCCGCCTTCTTTCGCCGCAGGATACGGGCGTCGTGCTCTCTCTTTTTTCGCTCTTCCTCCTCCTTTTTTTGACATTCGCAATCGCAGGGGACAAATTCCATCCCCACCACCGCGGCGGTCTGGGCGTCCAGCCGCGCCCTCTTCGGCGCGCGGCAGACGCCGCAGTGCAGCAAGCCGTCCGTCTCGTCCACATAGTCTTTCGGCGCTGTCTGCGCCTCAAGACCTTTTTCCGCCGCCTGCTTCAAAATATTATTTACCATTCCCAATCACCTTCCTGCGGGGTATCCTCCCGCGCTTCTTTTTTTGCATTGTCCGTCTCCGCCCAGATGCGCAGCGCCGCTTCGTAATTTTCATAGCGCTTGCCATAGGCGGCGATATACCGGCTCATCTGCTCAATCAGCGAATCCAGCTGCTGCGGGTATTCCTCCCGCAGCCGCTGGAGCTGTTTTTCTGTCAGAATCACATTTTCATAGGAGCCGTACGCCGTTGCGTTTTCCAACAAACACGTATGGTGTTTCTGTAATGTATTTCTTGTAAGGTTCTTTGGGGTCGGTTTTCCGCCCGGAGTGGGGTCGGTTTCCCACCCGGAGTCCGGGCAGGTTTCCGCCTGCGGACCGGTCGGTTTTCCGCCCGGGGCGGGGTCGGTTTTCCGCCGGGTCTTCCACCGGGCGCTGACCACCGGATTTCCGACGGCTGCGGCTTCCGGATAGTTCAAATACAAAAAATTGGCAGGATGCCCCCTCTTGTGTCTTCGCCGTAAAAGCCCCGCCCCGGTCAGCTCATTCAGGGCGTGCTTGACCGCCGTGCTGCTGCGATGGATTTGCTGCGCCAGCTCCTCCACCGGGAAAAAAACATAAACCTCGCCGTTTTCATCGACCCAATGGTTTTTTTCCGACAGCGACATTCGGTTCAAAATCAGCCCGTAAATCAGCCTTGCGGTCTG
>CASFQZ010000085.1 GCA_949296825.1 uncultured Eubacteriales bacterium | reverse complement strand
CGGGCAGGACATTCTCTATCTGCGGCAGGATATGCGGGCGCTGGATCTGTATGGTACTGTGGATTGTGCCGTCTGCCTGCTGGACGGGTTGAACCATTTGCCGGGAAAGGAGAGCCTTTTTGCCGCGCTGCGCTCCATTGGCTTTTTTATGGAAAAGGACGGCATTTTTATTTTTGATGTTAACACGGAATATAAGCATCGCGTGGTTTTGGGCAACGAAACCTTTGTTTATGACGAGGAGGAGGTGTATTGCGTCTGGCGGAACCAATATGATGAAAGCGAAAAACGGACCGATATACAGCTGGATTTCTTTTTTCCGGAGCAAGACGTCTACTGTAGGGAAAGCGAGAGCTTTTCGGAATGGTTTTATGACGACAATATACTTCGGGAAGGATTGAAGCAGGCGGCTTTTGATTGTCTTGACTGCCTGCCTGCGCCGTTTGAGACCGACGGAAGCGGCAAGGCGCAGCGGCTTTATTATATATGCCGCAAGGTAAAGGATCAATAAGGAGAGAAAACATGGGAAAACTGGTACGGTGCATCTCCCGGGACGGCACCCTTCTTGCCATGGCAGCGGACACGACCGACATCGTTCGGGAGGCTGCCGCCATTCATCATACAACCAATGTCTGCTCGGCGGCGCTGGGCAGGCTTTTGACTGCCGCTTCCTTTATGGGACATATGCTCAAAGAAGAAAACGGCAGCGTTACCCTGCGCGTCAACGGCGGCGGCGAGGCGGGCAGCGTGATCGCTGTTTCCGACAGCAGGGGCAATGTGCGCGGTTATATTGAAAATTCCACGGTGGAGCTGCCGCTGAAAGCGCCGGGAAAGCTGGATGTCGGCAAGGCGGTCGGCAAGGACGGCGCGCTGACCGTCATGAAGGATTTCGGCGCCGGCGATCCGTATATCGGACAGACGCCGCTGGTCAGCGGGGAAATCGCAGAGGATATCACTGCCTATTATGCTGTCAGCGAACAAACACCGACAGTCTGCGCCCTTGGCGTGCTGACCGTTCCTGTCCAGCGGCAGATCATCACCGCCGGCGGGCTGCTGATTCAGCTGCTGCCGACGGCGGACGAAGCTGTCATTGCAAAGGTGGAAGAATGTGTCAAGGGAATAAAGCCGGTCACGGCGATGCTGACCGACGGGCTTTCCCCCTTTGAGATTTGCCGGACGGCGCTGCCAGCCTTTGAGATGGAATGTCTGGGAGAATACGAAACCGCCTATCGCTGTGCCTGTAGTCGTGAAAAGGTGGAGCAGGCGCTGCTTTCTACCGGCAAAGCCGGACTTCTGGAGATGGCAAAGGACCCGATGACCGAGGTGACCTGTCATTTTTGCGATAAGGTTTATACCTTTTCATCGGATGAAATCAAAGGCTTGCTGAAAAAAGCCTGAAAGCAAAACTTGCAATGTGCGAAGCTCTATGATAAAATAACTTTGTATGCACTATTTCTTGAGCAAGAGAGGAAAGAAATATGAAAAAACGAGCCCCAACGACCGAAAAAAGCGCGTTCCGCAACGCGGTTTACCGCAACCGCTATTGCGCCTACTCGTTTTTAATCGCCGCTGCGATTATGCTCTTTGTATACATTGTATACAAGTTTATTCCTTTCGGCGAAATGTCCATCCTGCGTATGGATCTGTATCATCAATACGGTCCATTGTTCGCCGAGTTTTATGAGCGGGTCACCAATCTGGACAGCCTGATTTATTCCTGGACAACCGGACTGGGCAGCAGCTTTACGGGCAATTACCTGAACTATATGGCGAGCCCCATCGGCAATCTGATCATGCTGCTTGCCGGACATGACAATATGCCGGAAGCCATTGCCGTGATGGTGCTGATCAAGGCAGCCATGGCAGCGGCAGCTTTCACCTATTTTATCAATAACTACTTTGAGCGCCGCGATATGTCCTCCTGCGCTTTCAGTGTGCTGTACGCATTTTGCGGCTTCTTTGTCGCCTATTACTGGAACATTATGTGGCTGAACGGCATGGTGCTGTTCCCGCTGGTGGTGCTGGGCATCGTGAAAATTATCGAAGGCAAAACGCCCTGGCTGTATCTGGCGGCACTGACAATGTCGATGCTTTCCAGTTACTATATGGCGTATATGATCTGCCTTCTTTCCGTGATCTGGTTTTTGGTCTATTTCTTCGGGAAATACAGCTTCGACTCCGTGATGGTCGAATATGATCTGCGTCTGACCAAGCGGGAGTATAACTCTCTTTCCGCTTCGGACAAGTCAAAATTGACAAGAAGAAATCTGTATAACAACCGGTTCTTCCACACCGGCGTAAAATTTGCGGGCGCCTCTTTCCTTGCGTTCGGGCTGTCCGCTGCCGCGCTGATCCCGCTGTATTTCGTGCTGAAAAGCTGCTCGGCGACCGGCAACTCCTTCCCCGCCGATTATAAATCCTATTTCACCATTTTTGATTTTCTCGCCAACCATTTGGCAGGGGTCACGCCGACCATCCGCAGCAGCGGCGAAGATGTTTTGCCCAATATTTATTCCGGCGTGCTGCCCTTGCTGCTTCTGCCGATATATCTGTTTTCCAACAAAATTAAGTTCCGGCAAAAAGTCGCTTCAATCTGCCTGCTGGCTGTTTTCTATTTCAGCTTTAACATCAACTATTTGAATTTCATCTGGCACGGCTTCCATTTCCCGAACGACCTGCCCTACCGCTTCTCCTTTGCTTATACGTTTTTCCTGTTGTTTATGGCGTATCAGGCGTTTACCATGCTGGATTCCGTTTCGTCCAAGGCATTGATCGGCTCCGGCGTCGCGGTGATCGGCTTTACTGTGCTGGTTCAGGAAATCGGCTCAAAGAATGTAATGGTCGATCAGGACGGCACCTCCGTTGCCAACGATATGGTCATCTGGGCGACCATTGTCTTTGTTGTGATCTATGTGGTGGTACTGGCGCTGATCAAAAATCCCAAGTATTTCTCCACCGCCATGTGCTCGCTGCTTCTGTGCTGCACCGTGACGGAGATCATTGTGGTGGATACCCAGAATTATGAGTTCCAGCAGGAAAAGCAATGGTTTGTGGAAGAATATGACGACTACAAGCCGCTGAAAGAGGCGATCGATCAAAAGGAGCTGGAAGAAAATCCCGGCGCGGAAGGCTTTTACCGCATGGAGCTGTCGCAGCTGAAGGCGCGGATGGACCCCAGCTGGTATTATTATAACGGTGTTTCGATTTTTTCCTCCATGGCGTATGAGAGTGTTTCTAAAATGATGAAGGATATCGGCATGTTCGGCAATGACGTCAACAGCTATACCTATTATCCCCAGACGCCGGTTTTCAACGCCATGTTCTCTCTGAGCTATGTGTTCGATAATTCCGAACGTCTTTCGGACAACGCCTATTATACCTCCGTTGATTCCAATGAGACGTTCACCGTGTATGAGAACAATTACAAGCTGCCGCTGGCGTTCTGCGTCAATTCCGATCTTTCCAAATGGGAAACCGCCGGTGAAAATCCCTTTGACGATCAGGCGGCGCTGTGGAATCTTGCTACCGGCTCGGCGGGGGTGTTTGTGGACGTTGCCCCGACAATTGAAAAGACCGATAATATTTCGTCCCTGACCGATGACGCCGTCGCGTCCGGACGCTTTACTCTTTCCAAGACGACCGGCGGATCCTTTGCTTCCGTCTCTCTGACCCTGACTGCGACGCAGAGCGGTAATATGTATCTCTATACCCAATCCGCCGACTGCGATACCGCACTGGTCAGCAGCCCAACCATCAACAAAGACATCACCATGGATTCACCTTATCTGATGGATTGCGGCTATCTGAACGCCGGTGAGACGGTCAGTGTGGAAATCCAGATGCCAAATGAAAAGGATACAGCGGACGTGCGCTTCTATGCGGTCAGTATTGATCAGGATGCCTTTGAAAAAGGGTATCAGGCAATCCTGGACGGCGGCACGCTGACGCTGACGTCCTTTGATGAGAGCCGTTTTGAGGGCACCATCACCGCCGGTGCCGACAAAATTCTGTATACTTCCATTCCCTATGATTTGGGCTGGAGCGTTTATATCGATGAGGTCAAAGTCGATCCCGATGATTATATCCAGATCGGCAACTCCCTTTTGGCGGTGCCGATCACCGCAGGCGAGCACACGGTGCGTTTTGAATATACGCCGCAGGGGTTGACCGTTGGCGTCGGAATGATGGTCGTTTCGATTCTGATTCTGGCGGCGCTTCTGGTGATGAAGAAAAAGAAGATTTTGCTCTTCTCCGAAAAATGCGTCGAGGCGGTTTCCCTGAAGTCCTTTGTTCCCACCATCCGTTTGCCGCAGGAGGCGGAAGAGACTGCCGCCGATGCACCGACGCAGGATGGCGTCCTGAGTCAGGAGGATTTTACCGAAGCTGAGAAGGAATCCGCGAGCGATGAAGCGGAGCGCCCGGACGAAGGAGCCGCGCAGCCCTCGGAAGACAAATCCTGAGTTGCTTTAATCATTAAAAGAGCCGTTGCTTCTTCTGAAAAAGGAAGCAACGGCTCTTTTTTAGACACAGAAAGCGGTTTTATTCCTCAAACCACTGGACCTTGCCGCCCTGCTCGCGGGAAATGTCGGCAAGATAAACCGTCAGATGTCCGGCGGTACTGTCAAAAATGGAGGTGCAGGCGAGACTGGTCTTATCGCCGCGGATAAAATGAACAAAATCCGCCGCCAGACGCTCATCACCGCCGCCATGACCGCCGTAAGCGCCGACCATATCACCGGTGACATTCAGATCCACTTCTTCGATGTCGCATTCCTTGCCCGGATCCGGATTGATTTTAGAGACAAAGAATTTACTCTCTTCAAAGTTTCCGTAAATCTCGCCTTTCGTGCCAATGATATGGATGCGCCGCAGGGGAGCGGAGGCGCCGCCGGTCATGTTGTGAGTGCCTGTCGCACCGTTTTGGAACTGTACCAGCACGCTCTGATGATCCACCACATTGTTGTCGCATTTGTAAATGCAGCGGGCATAGGGGCTGTTTTTGTTTTTCATCCATGCGATTTTATCTTCGATGGTCGGGTTTGCCTTATCTTCCAGTGCATCCCAGACATAAAACGCCCAGCGGTCGGGGTGATCGATATATAGCCGCTTGGTCGAAAACAGACAGGTGTCCACCAGCGGGCAGTCAATCATGCAATAATTCCCTGCCTCCTTTGGCGCGTTTTCGGGGCGGAACTGGTATTTGCCGCCGAAGGACGATACCGCCGCCGGCTTGGTTTCACTCATCATCCACATCATGATGTCCAAATCATGACAGCATTTCGCCAGCAGCATACTGGTGCCGCAAAGGTCGGAATTTGCCCATTTGCCCCGCACATAGGACGTGGACAAATGATGGTAGGATACATTTTCCAGGGTCTGTATATTGATAATATCGCCAATTTCACCTTGAACAACGCGCTGCTTAATGCCGTAATAAAAGGGCGTATAGCGCAGCACGTGGCAGATCATGACCTTGGAATGGTTTTTCTTTGCGCAGGCGACGATCTGCTCCATATCCTCCTTACAAACGGCAAAGGGCTTTTCCAAAAGCATATCATACCCCTTGTCCAAAAGGGGAATCGTCGTAGCCAGGTGCTGCTGATCCATGGTCCCGTTGATTACCGCGTCGGCGAGCTTCGGCGCCGCAGCCAGCGCATCGGCGTCCTCAAAGCAGGCGTCCTCGGAAAAGCCGAACATTTCCCTCGCTTTTTGGCGGCGGATGGGGTCCGGGTCGGCAACGCCGACGATTTTCAGCTGATCCGGATCGGTCAGCGCCAGCTTGCTGTAAACAAACGCGCGGTGTCCCGCGCCGACGATGACAGCGGTTACAGGTTTTTTATTCATATGCTCATCTCCCGATTCTTTCTTTTCATTATACTGTTTTCATTTCAGAAATCAAGATAGTATTGCAAATACAGTCAAAACTGCCGTTGTTTGTCCGTTTGTTATTCATCCTTTGTTCAGCCGCTCGTCATATTCTTTTACAGGAGAAATGATATACTAATCATGGCGTAATTCAGCAAAACGAAAAGAATCGAGGAATTTTATGGGTAAAATCCAAAATTTTCTAAACAGTAAAATCGTCAAAAAAGACGTCGGCGAAGAAACCTATCTGACATGGAACGAGGCGCTGTCCTATACCGTCGGCAGAGGCGCCCAGGGAATGAGTACCTCGATGACCGCTTCCAAATATGTCAATTTCTTCATTACCGACGTTCTGCATATCAGCGCAAAAGCGGCATCCAATATCCGCCTGTATTGTGGTATTTTTGACGCGATCAATGATCCGGTTATGGGGGTTTTAGTCGATAAGACCCGCACCAAATACGGCAAGATGCGCCCCTATATCAAAATTGCGCCTTATCTGGTCTCTCTGTTCATGATTATGTTTTTTATCGGAAGCGATTCGCTGCCCTACGGGCTCAAAATCGCGCTGACGACCTTCGCCTTTGTGGGACTGGATGTTACCTATACCGCCTTTGATGTTCCCATGGGAGCGCTGGCGTACAGTATGACCCCCAACGGCACCGAACGAACCAAACTATACGGTATCGCTTCTATCGGGCGCATGATTTTAGGCGCCATTCCCGCCGCGCTGGTTGCCTTTGCGGCATGGCTGCCGTATTTTAATGAGAATCTGGATAAAGCCTATCTGGTCGCCGCGATTTTCTCCGCCGTATTCATTATTATTTTGACGCGATTTACCTTCCGCAACTGCGTCGAACGTTATGAGCATCATGAAGAAGCCCCCAGCGTAAAGGAGTGCTTCCGTCTGCTGTTCACCAACCGTCCGCTGTTGATGCTTTTCCTGGGAAATATCTTTTTTGTGCTGATTAAAGTCTCCGAACAGGCGTCCTTCTATTTCTCCTATGACAGCCTGTTTGAGCCGCGCTACAACGGCTTTTTGGATGTGGTCAAGGCGCCCGGCTCCTTCCTTGCCGGTATTTTTGTGCCGATGATCATTGAAAAGCTCGGGGAAAAAGCCGACTCCAAAAAATTCTATCAGATTTGCTGCGTGCTGGGTATTGCGCTGAACGGACTCTATGCCCTGACAACTTATAACGGTATTATGAATAAGCCTGCCGACCAGCCGGTTTCGCTGCCCATCGGCATTCTGGTTCTGGTTTTCTCCATGCTGGTTACCTTCCCGTTGGAGTTTAAGAATCTGATGCAAAAAGAAATGGAAGCCGAAACGGTGGACTATGTGGAATGGAAAACCGGCAAGCGCGTCGAGGGCACCATGCTCTCGATCATGAGCTTCACCGGTAAGCTGGAGGGCACCCTTTCTTCCTTCATTTGTCTGCGTATTCTCAGCGCCACCGGTTATATCGAGCATACCGAAAGCGTTCCCACCGTCCAGAACCACGCCACGCGGTTGGGGCTGTTCTCCATGACCACCCTGGTGCCCCTTTTGGGCTATGCGCTGATGCTGATTCCGATGATTTTCTATAATATCACCGGAGCTTCTCACCGGCAGATGATCAAGGAGATCAAAGAACGCCGGGAAGCCAGAGGCGAAGCCATCGGCACTCAACACAACGAAGAGTCGCCCAAAACCCCCGCCGACAAACGCCCATAAAACACCTTTGTAATAAAAAACAGCCTCCCGTTTTTGTCGGGAAGCTGTTTTTTTGATGATCAATCTAAAATTTCACCCATTGTGCCGGCGGGCGCCAGAACGGCGTTGGCTTCGTCGGTGTCGATGTGCATTGCCAGCGCGTAGCTGTCGCTGACGCGGACCACCACATCGCCGAAGGTGAGGCTGCGGTCGGGGGAGTCGATTTTGACCGAAACGACCTGCTTGTCCGAAAGACCGAATTTCGCTGCGTCCGCCGTCGTCATGTGAATATGGCGCTTGGCGATGATGACGCCCTCCTGAATTTCGATTTCGCCGGCGGGACCGACCAGCTTGCAGGCGCCGGAGCCTTTGATGTCGCCGGATTCGCGCACCGGCGCTTTGACGCCGATGGTGCGCGCGTCGGTGGCGGAGAGCTCGACCTGAACCTCTTTTCTCAGCGGACCGAGAATGGATACGGCGGGGAAGCTGCTTTTTTCTCCAACCACAGCGACCCGCTCGTTACAGGCGAACTGACCGGGCTGTGAGAGCGCTTTTTTTGGTGTTAATTCATAATCCTTCCCAAAGAGAATATCCAAAGCCTCCCGTGTCACATGGACATGACGGGCGGAAACCTCGACCAAAACTTCTTTCGCCATAAAAACATCCTCCAAAACAATTCTTTTCCTTATTTTACACCTGAAAAAGATAAAAAGCAAGGCGCAAGAAAAAAGTTTTCGGAAAATCTTTCCTATTGACATGGAACATTTGTTCTGATAAAATAAAAGCAAACAAATGTTCTTATTGGGGCGTTTATCATGTCGATATGGAATCCATGGACCGGTTGTTCCCGGTGCGGCGAAGGGTGCCTGCACTGTTCTGCCGCCGACGGCAGCGGGGGGATTTTTCTGACGCCGGACTGGGATTTGCCGCTGCGGCGAAAAAAAGACGGCGCATACGAGCTGCAAAGTGACGGCGGATATGTGTCGGTTTGCGCTTTTTCGGATTTTCTTCATCCGATGGCGGATGCGTACCGGCGCGACGCGTGGCATATGATGCGTGCGCGCGAGGATTTGCAGTTTGTGTTTGCAACCCGGCGCATTCAGCGTTTTTATGCGTCGCTGCCCTTTGATTGGCGCGGGGGCTATCATAATGTCGCCGTTGCCTGTGTTTGCGAAAACATGCGCAGCGCGGAAACGAAGCTGCCGGCTTTTTTTGAGCTTGCCATCCGCCGCCGTTATTTGATTTTTCGTCCGCTGCTGGAGCCCATCGATATGGAAGCCTACTTCAAAAAATACGGCGCCGAATCATTGCAGGGCGTTGTTTGCGGCGGAGAGGAGGGGAGTCGCGCGCGAATCTGCGATTTTAACTGGATTTTGGCGCTGCGGACGGCGTGTGAAAAATATCGGGTGCCCTTTTGTTTTGCGCAGACCGGCTCGTATTTCCGCAAGGATGGAAAAATTTACCGCCTGGAGCCGGAGATTCAGCGGCTTCAGGCGGCAAAGGCGAATATTGATTTATTTTATTGATCCGTTGACTCTTTCGATTCGTCAGGACTTGCGTCGGTTCCCGGCTCTTCCGCTCCTGCGGTGCTTGTGGCGGCTTCCGATTCTTCCGCTGCGGTGAATGCCGGCTTTGCGTCTTTTTTACGTTTTTTGACCGGCTTTTTTTCTTCATCCGGCGGGAAGAAGTCTACGCCTTCAATGGGCTTCGGGTGCTTGGTGAAGCGGAGCGTCAGCACAAACAACGCCGCCAGACACGCCAGAACCAGTATGGCAGATAATAGCTGCGAGACGCGGATATTTGTGCTGCCGATGTAAAGACTGTCGGTGCGCAGTCCTTCAATGATCATGCGTCCGATGCCGTACCAGATCCCGTAGCACAGAAATACCTGCCCGCTGAAGGTGCGCAGCTTTTTGCAGATGATATAAAGCAGGAGAAAGCCCGCAAGACACCAGACGGATTCATACAAAAAGGTTGGATGTACAAACCCGTTTGGATCCATGGCGATTTGATGTTCGGAAAGGGTAGAGGCGTTATAGGTGATGTTTTCGGCGATTTTTTCGCTCCACATACCCCAGGGCATATCGGTGTTGGTGCCAAAGGCTTCCTGATTGGCAAAATTGCCCCAGCGACCGATGCCCTGACCGATCAGAAGGCTCATGGCGGCGATATCCAGCAGGTTGTAAAAATTCAGCTTGCGGACCTTACAGACGATAAACGCGCCGATCACACCGCCGATGATGCCGCCGTAAATGGCGAGCCCGCCCTTCCATATGGCGAAAATATCCAGAAGATTGTCCCTGTAGGAGTCCCACTCAAAAACCACATAATAGAGCCGCGCGCCGATGATGCCCAGGATGGTGCCGTAAATCAGCACGTCGATCATCTTGTCCAGGCTCATTTTCCATTTGTACGCCATCCTTCCGCCGAATAAAACAGCCAGAAGGAAGCCGAAGGCAATGATCACGCCGTACCATTTGATGCTGACTTCATGACCGCCCACGGTAAATTCGCAGAACACGGACGAGACCGGGAAGGCGGTGTCGCCAAGCCCCTTGAAGAAGACATCCACAGCGTTCTGAAAAAATTTCATATCACTCACCGTCCTGTAAAAAAGGCACGGTATGCGACTGCCGCCTGCCGTGCCTGTATTCACTCAGCCTTCGTAATCGTCTTCGTTTTCCCAATTGTGCCAGACCGCCTGCACATCGTCGTTGTCCTCGAACATCTCCAGCATTTTGCCCATGGCTTTGATGTCATCGGGATTGTCGATGCGCGTATAGGTCGAGGGAACATATTCCGCTTCGCTGGAGATCAGTGTATAGCCCTTGCTTTCCAGCTGCTCACGGATGGCACCCACATCGGTCGGCTCGGTGCGAATGTCAAAGACGTCGCCGTCGGTCAAAAAGTCCACCGCGCCCGCTTCCAGCGCGTCTTCCATCAGTTTTTCCTCATCGACGCCTTCTTTTTCAATCAGAATAACGCCCTGCCGGTTGAACATGAACATCACGCTGCCGCTCTGCCCCATGTTTCCGCCATATTTGTCAAAATAATGGCGCACGTCGCCTGCGGTGCGGTTGCGGTTGTCGGTCAGCGCTTCGACCACCACGGCAATGCCGCAGGGGCCGTAGCCCTCATAGATGATCTCTTCGTAATTGTCCGCGCTGGTGTCGCCGGCGGCTTTTTTGATGATGCGCTCAATATTGTCGTTGGGTACGTTATTGGCTTTTGCTTTGGCGATGACGTCCTTGAGCTTGGAGTTGCCCGCCGGGTCCGGCCCGCCTTCGCGTACGGCGACGGCGATCTCTCTTCCGATTTTGGTAAAGACCTTTGCGCGCTGGTTGTCGGTTTTTTCTTTCTTGCGTTTAATGGTGCTCCATTTTGAATGTCCGGACATACAATATATTTTCCTTTCCAAAGAAACTAATCACTAATAAGAATATTTTATCACTCCCGGGGATTTCCGTCAAGTGTCCCGCGAAAAAACAAGGATGCGCGGAGAATTTATGAGAATGTTGACTATTTCTTTCGGGCGTGCTATAATACACTTGTACAAAAAATACAAAGGGATGCGCCCGATCGGGCATTCTTCCGGAAGAGGGAGTGGATGGAATGAAAAAAATCATTGTTGCGGACGATGAGGAATTGATTCGAAAGCTGGTTTGCGATTTTTTAACCAAAGAAGGCTATGAGCCTTTGCAGGCGGCGGACGGCGAGGAAGCGCTGGAATTGTACGAGCACAATCCGGATACGGCGCTTTTGATTCTGGATATTATGATGCCGAATATGGACGGCTGGGAGGCTTGCCGCAAGCTGCGGGAAAAAAGCAGTGTCCCCGTTATCATGCTGACCGCCAGAAGCCAGGAATTTGACGAATTGATGGGCTTTGAGGTCGGTGCGGATGATTATGTGACAAAGCCCTTCAGTCCTTCGGTTTTGATGAAGCGGGTCGCGGCGCAGCTTCGGCGCGCCAATACCGGCGCTGCCGCCGAGGTGCTGACGCTGGACAATCTGGAGCTGAATCAGAGCGCCCATTCCGTCACCCTGGACGGCAAGCCCGTTTCCCTGACCTTAAAAGAATACAGCATCCTTGTCAAGCTGATGTCTTCGGCGGATCGGGTCTTTACCCGCGAGCAGCTTCTGGATGATATCTGGGGCTATGATTTTTACGGCGATATCCGCACGGTCGATTCCCATGTGGCGCGTCTTCGCACCAAGCTGGGCGATTGGGGGATCAAATACATCAAGACCATTTACGGCACCGGCTATAAAATTGAGGTAAACGGGAATGACGGATAAGCAAGCGGCAAACGGCAAAAAAAACGAATACGTTCCCTCCTATATTGATGATATTTTGGAAGAAGAATCGAGCCGGCGCAAAAAACGCCGGCTCGGTATGAGCATCAGCACCCGTCTGTTTTTATATATCATGACGATGGTGCTGATTTTTATCGCGACGATTATTCTGGTGGATACCCGCCTGCTTAATGTTGCCAATATCTTTTCCACAGCGTGGCAGCTCTGGGAGCTGGGGGATGAGGTCAATGCGCTGTATGAATCTGACGGCGACTTTTTGCGGGGACTTTCGGATTTGGAAAATAAATACAGCATCTCGCTGGAAATCTATAACCCGGAGGAGCGCTTGGTCTATTCCTCCGATTCGGAGCCGGATCATTACGGGGAGGATACCGATCAGTCGCTGATTCGTCATTATGAAATGATTGCCTCCAGCGACATCGGCGTCAATCGCCATTTTGAGATCCAGCGGGATTTGCGCTCCAGTTTCCAGATGGAGTATATCGTCTATGTCTCCACGCTGGAGAATAATTATATCGTCAAAGCCTATAAGATGAAAACACCAATGGACGAGGGCGTGCAGATGGCGATCCAGACCGTGGCGTTCACGGCAATCGGGATCATTTTCATTTCCGCGATTATCATCCGTCTGTTTTCGGTCAAGTTTACAAAGCCGCTGACGGAGATCAGCGCTGTGACCCAAAAGATGGCGCGGCTGGACTTTTCCAAGCGCTGTCCGCCCAGCAATACGAGGGAGATTGCCCTGCTCTCCGATTCTGTCAATGTCATGAGCGATTCTCTCCAGGCGGCGCTGTGCGATTTAAGAGAAAAGAATAAAAAACTACAGGATGATTATGAAAAAGAAAAGACATTGGAGCATCTGCGCTTTGACTTTATCACCGGCGCGTCCCACGAGTTAAAAACGCCCATTGCCATCATTCAGGGCTACGCGGAGGGGCTGACCTGTTTTGTGGACTCTGATCCCGAAACCGCCAAGCAATACGCCGAAACCATCGTCGGCGAAACAAAGCGCATGAATGATTTGGTGCTGCGGCTTTTAGAGATCATCCGCTATGATTCCGGGGACTATATCATCAACCGTGCCGTCTTTGATGTGCGCGATCTGGTGCAGGAATGGTTCACTCGCGAAGAAAATATTCTTGCCGAGAAAAATATCCGATATGAAAACAACATACCCAGGGGGCTTGCGGGCAGTGGTGACGCGATGCTTTTGGGGGTGACGGCGAGCAATTACCTGTCCAACGGCGTTGCCCATATCGGCGGGGAGCGATTGCTGAAAGCCTGGTGCGATGACGTTGGCAGCGCCTATCGAATCAGTATTTTTAACACCGGAGAGCCGATTGCCGACCGGGATATCGATAAAATCTGGTCCAGCTTCTATCGCGCCGATAAGTCCATGTCCCGCAAGGAGGGACGGTTCGGCTTGGGGCTGGCGGCGGTGTCCTCGATCCAGCGATTGCACGGGCAGGCGTTCGGCGTGGAGAATATGGACGGCGGCGTGCGATTCTGGTTTGACGTTGAGAAAGCCGCCGAGGAAGAAATCGAGCAGGCAAAAAAAGTGACGGAATAAGCATTGGGAGGGCTTAGGATGGCGAAAAAAGAAAAACAAAGCGAAGCACCGCAGCAGCGGCACCCGAACCAAATCGGCATCAGGGAGGGGCTGGGCTATATGCTCGGCGACGCAGGCAACCTGTTTGTGTTGACCTATGTTTCCTCCTTCCTCAAGGTTTTTTATACCGATGTGTTGAAAATCCCCGAAACAAAGGCGGCGACGCTGTTTTTCATCGCGCGCCTCTGGGACGCCATCAATGATCCGATGTGGGGCGCGATTGTCGCCAAACGCAAACCGAGCAAAAACGGCAAGTTCCGTCCTTATCTGAAATCCGTTTCCATCCCGCTGGGCATCTCCGCGATCCTCTGTTTTGTGGATTTTCGGATGTTCACCCGGAATGAAACTTTGATCCTGCTGTTTGCCTATTTGACCTATATCCTGTTCGGGATGCTCTATACCGGCATCAATATTCCCTTTGGCTCGCTGGCGTCGGTTATCACCGATGACCCCAAGGGCAGAACGCTGCTTTCGACCTTCCGCTCGATTGGCGGCGGCGTCGGCGGCGCGGCGCCTTTGCTGCTGGCGCCTCTGCTGATTTATCGGACCGTCGGTGTCAACGCGGACGGCACAGAGGTTGAGGCGGCGGATGCCGGCGGCATGTTCTGGTTTGCCGTGGTGATGGGCATTCTGTCCATGACCTTCTATATGCTGTGTTACCGCTCTACCAAAGAACGCATCCCTTCGGAGGCACAGCCCAAGGTCAATATGAAGGCGACCTATCTCGGTATGCTCAAAAGCCGCCCCTTTGTAACCTGCGCGCTGGCAGGCATCCTGATCAGTGGTCAGCTGCAATTTGCCTCGCTGAATCAGTATCTGTATAAAAATTATTTTGAAAATACCAATCTCTCCATCATCGGGACCATTGCCAACTATCTGCCGATGGCAATTATGATCCTCTTTATGCCGAAGCTGGTGGAGCGGTTCGGGAAAAAAGAGCTTTGCGGCATTGGCACCTTTTTTTCGGCGCTGGCGTCTATTTTAATGTATTTCATTGTTCCCAGGTGCGACCGTCTCGGCAGCGCGCCGGTGGTGTTTATGATTCTGCTGTTTATCATTGGCTTCGGCTATTCGTTTGTCAGCATCACCAATTGGGCGGTCGTTGCCGATGTGATTGATTATCAGGAATATAAAACTGGTCTGCGCTGTGAGAGTACGATTTACGCGGTCTATACCTTCTGCCGCAAGCTCGGGCAGACGGCGGCGGATACCGGCGGCTTGCTGCTTTTGAGCAGCATCGCGGGCTATGACGGCGCCACCATGGGCAGCAGCGGCTATATCCCCGGCGTTGGCGAAGGCATTCTCTTTGTCTGCACCATTGTGCCCGCCGTGGTCTATACGCTGGTCTTCGTGCTGATGCAGTTCGGCTATCCGCTGACCAAGGGCAGATTGCAGCCGATCTATCAAGCCATGCGCGAAAAGCGCGAAGCACGAATGGCGCAGCCGGCGGAAGCGGAATAAAAGCAGCGCTGCGCGCCCCATGTAAAACAGGGCGGAGCTGTTACCGGACGAGCAGCAAAGGAAGGCGGCAAAGGAGATTGCCGCATATTGGAAAAACAGGGGACGCAGACAAATGCCTGCGTCCCCTGTTGATTTGCTGATGAAATACTGCGGCGCGTTGGAAATGGGGCTTATTTCAGGTCAAGGAGCCCCCAGTCTTTGAAATACAAATTCATAAGCTGCTCGCCAGCTTCCTCGTCGCTCAATAGACCTGCCTGATAGTTTGCCAGAAGCGCTTTACCTTCGGATTCCAGAATATTTAATTCCTCCAGTTCTTCTTTTAGCGCAGGAGAGTCCGGATCCAGGTCATTATCTTCAATCATGGTATCAAAATTATTGCGATCGAAATGCTGTTTTTCAAGAAACACCTGAATATTATGCTCAACGTTCTCGGCATACCGGGCGATATTTTCCGGAGTATTCTGAAGGGCTTCGGGCAGTGTCGGCTGAGTCTCCGGTATCGTCGGCTGAACAGCCTGTGCCTGAGCGGCGGGCTGTGTTGGCGGCGCAGCGGTGGTCGGAACAGAGATATCCGGGTCGATAATATCCTCAGGGTTTTCCGGCGGCTCGGTGACAAGGTAGCAATTACCGTTTTCGTCCACATAATAGGAGGTGGTTGTAAAAGCTTCCGTCCTCCATGAAAACCGCCCTTCGGACAGCGCCGTCACGGTTCCAACCCCGAACAGCAGCACCAGCGTACAAATAAAAAGAACAAAGCCTTTTTTCTTCATGGTTCTCTTCCTTTCGTTATGAAAATGGCTCCAGAGTACAGTAGCTTTCCATTTATAGTATAAGCGATGACAGGCAAAAATGCAATCTTTTTTCGACAATTGTTTTTTTTGGAGACTTATACAAGTCATCGCCTGCGTTGTTGTGAGGTTTGCATAAAATATAAAGGGCAGAAAAGCCGCAAGCGCTTCTCTGCCCATGGAGCCTTTGCTGTAGACAAGAAACCATCGTGCTCAATTTTCCGCTTTAGTGACGATAGGTCGTAAGCTTTGCCATAAAATTCCCCGTTTCTTTTGCTTTAAGTCAAAAAAATTTTACCACAAGCGGCTGCACGGATATTTTTATGCATCGCTTGTGAGCCATACCGCATGGGCGATGCCGGGGATCGGGCTGCCCTGTTGGGCGGTGGTGGGGGACATCAATGCACCGGTGCCGACAAATAATACATTGTTTAGTTCCCTGCGCATCAGCTTTTTGAAAATCAGCGAGCAGACCACCGCCGCCGAACACCCGCAGCCCGACCCGCCGGCGTGGACATCCTGTTTTTCAATATCAAAAATAAGATTGCCGCAATCCTGATGCACGGCGGAAATATCGGTGTTTTCCCTTTTTTGCAATAGCTCCAGCAGCAGCCTTGAGCCCACCAATCCCAGATCGCCGGTTAAAATCATATCAAAATCCTCCGGCTTTTTGTCGGTGTCCCGCAAAAAATCGACGATGGTGCAGGCAGCGGCGGGCGCCATCGCTGCGCCCATATTGTTGGCGTCGGCGATGCCCTGGTCGCGGATCCTTCCGATCATCACCGCGCGAATCCCAGGGAGATGTTTGTCGTGCTCGCCCAAAAGCACCGCGCCTGCGCCGGTTACGGTCCGCTGCGCCGTGGGCGCGCGCTGTCCGCCGTATTCCAGCGGAAAGCGAAACTGCCGCTCCGCCGAGCAGAAATGGGACGACGCGGCGGCGAGGGCAAGCTTTGCCGCGCCGCTGTTGATCGAAAGCCCGGAGAGCGCCATCGCCAGCGCCATGGTGGAGCAGGCGCCGAATAGCCCGACAAAGGGCATATCGGTGTTTTTAACGAAAAACGCGGAGGCGACGCACTGATTGAGTAAATCTCCGGCAAAAATCAAATCAATATCGCCGTAGGTTTTCCCCGCTTTGATCAGCGCGCGGTTGACCGCATCCGCCGCCAGATGGGTCTCGCACTGCTCCCAGCTGCCCTCGCAGATTTTATCGCTCTCATAGCAAAGGTCAAAGTCCTCTCGCAGGGGGCCTTCCCCCTCGGTCTTGCCGACCGCCGCCGCGCCCGATAGCAGGGAAGGGCGGTTTTCCAGTTCAATGACATATCGTCCGATTCGTTTCGCCATTTATTTTCACCCGTTCAGCAAAAAACAGTAATCAATCAGCCCATACAGCGCCGCCAGACTGCACCCGTAGGCGATAACCGGTCCGGCAAGGGTAAACATTTTCGCACCGGTACCCAATACCCGCCCCTCGGTCTGAAATTCCATGGCAGGGGAGACCATCGAATTGGCAAAGCCCGTGATCGGGACAAAGGTTCCCGCGCCGGCAAATTTCGCGATTTTTCCGAACAGGCCCAGGCCGGTCAGAATGGCTGTCAGCACAATCAGGCTGACAGAGACCGCCAGAGAGGCGGTATCTTCCTTCATTCCCGTCGAAAGATAGAGACTGTTGAGCCCCTGTCCGAGGCAGCAAATCAGCCCGCCGACCAAAAAGGCTTTCAGTGTGTTGCGCATGGTGCCGGAGGGCGGGGACGCTTTTTTTACCATTTTATTATAGGCGGGATCCGGTGATTTTTTCACTGGCTTTCATCCTTTCGCTGTTTCTGCTTATAGTATTTCCGGCGAAATGAAAAATCATCTGTCAAATTTTTCGCAAAAAAACGGACGCTGTGCAACACAGCATCCGTTGTCATTTTGTATCATCAGCGGTCTTCCAGCTCACCGTCGCCCGGCGCGTCCACCGCAGGGGGCTCGTCATCGGAAGGCTCGTCAGCCGAGGGTTCGTCGGAAGGCTCCTCGGCGCTCGGCTCGTCGCTGGGTTCATCGCTGGGCTCATCGGTCGGCGGATCCGTTTCCGGTGCGTCGGTTTCCGGCGGATCGGTCTGCGGCGGATCGGTCGGACGGCGCGTCGTTGTGGTCCGTTTGGTCGTCGTTGTCGAGCGGCGGGTTTCTTCACGCTCCTCTTCTTCTTCGTCCTCGTCCTCGGCTTCCGTTGTTTCGGTCTCTGATTCATCGGTTGTGCTCGGCTCGGTGGAGAGAGTGCTTTCGGGCAGCGTAATCAGATTGGCGACAGGCTCGGTCGGTTTGGACTCGGTCTCCTGCTCGGTGGTCTTGCCCTCTGTCAGCCGGTCGATAAATCCGTAGCGTTGGTTGGCGAAATAAAGTCCCGCAACCAAAGCCACCAGCACCAAAAGTAAAATCAAAACAATCAGAGGCGCTTTGCTGGGCTTGGTCGGGTCCTCTGTTTTGCTTGCGACTTCGTCTTCGGCGGATTCCTCCTCGCCGCCTTCGGCAGGAACCGCAGCGCCTGCCATGGGAACATCGACAGGCGTCAGATTTTCCAGCATAACGGCGACGTTGTTTTCCGCGCCGTTTTCGTTCGCCTGATCCACCAATCGCTGACAGGCTTGCTTGGTGGAAATGGCATTGCGCAGAATTTCGAGGATCTGCTCGTCGGTGGTGTATTCGTAAACCTCTTTGCTCAGCACCAGAATCTGGGTGTCGGGCTTGATATTGGGAATGATTTTGCAATAAACATCCGAGGTCGGCAGCTGGGAATCCTTTTTCCCGGTTTCCTCTTCCGAAAAGGGAATCTGGTCCAGATACATCCCGTCGTATACATAAACGGCGTTGTCGCCGGTGTTGGCGATATAGACGTTATCCTGAAAATGATATAAGAGGGTTGCGGAAAAGGCCTCATAGGCGCCCTTTTGCATTGATAGCTCCCGGAACGCGTGGTTGAAGAAGGAATCCGCCTCCGCGGGGAAGGATTCGCCGGAGGCTTTGATGGCGGGAAGGTGCTTGGACAAAAGATTCATTGCGGTTTCCGCCGCTTTGGTCTCCCGGTCGCCGGAGGCAACCGCCAGGACAACCTCGCCGCTTAACGTCCCCGCGCCCTTATAGCCTTTATCTGCCGCTTCCGTCAAGAGAACTTTGCCGTTCATATTGATGTTGCAGCCGTTCAGGCGGGTATTTTTATCCGGCTTGGTAATGACTACCGCTTCCGCTTTCATTCGTATCATATCGTTCACCCTTCGAATCGGTTATTGTCAAACTAAATCAAATATTATAATAACATCTATATTGCTTTCCGTCAACCGCCTTTTGCAAATAAATCATGAATTCGACCTTGCAAATATTGGCGCACGTCGCCTGCCAAATACAGTGAGCCGCAGATCACCAGCGCGTCAAAGGACGGCAGCATGGCGAGCGCCCGTTCAATCGCCTGCGAAGGCTGGTCTTCCTTTGCCGCGCAGGTTCCCCCGTCGGATATTTTCCGGCAAAGGGCATCGGCGGCAATAGCTCTGGGGTTGGATGGCGTTGTGGTGATAACAAAGGAAAAACAGGGCAGCAGATGCAGGAGCGCTTTGTCAATGTCCTTATCCGCCATCATGCCCAGGACGGCAAGGATTTTCTTGCCGTTCAGGTGCTGCTGCAAAAGCGCTGCCAGTGCTGCCGTGGACGCGTCGTTGTGGCAGCCGTCCAATAAAATCAGCGGCTCTTTGGACAATAATTCGCAGCGGGCGGGGTTTCGGGTTTGCGCAATGCCATGACAGATTGCCCGGTCCGGCACGGAATAGCCGGCGCAATGCTTTGCCGCCTGTACCGCCAGCGCCGCG
Organism: uncultured Eubacteriales bacterium; assembly: GCA_949296825.1. Lineage (GTDB taxonomy): Bacteria > Bacillota > Clostridia > Oscillospirales > Acutalibacteraceae > RGIG2774. The sequence goes on along the minus strand of CASFQZ010000085.1, from coordinate 126,098 downwards.
TTTTCGCTCTGCACCGCCGCCGGCAGCGGCACATGGAAGGAAAGCCCCTGATAGGTTTCGTCAAAACCGGTCAGACTCTCGTTGGCGACGGTAATATCCTGCTTTTGTATGGTTATCATTGGCGCGCTGCGCTTCCGGCATGTCTCCCGGATGACGGCAAGCGCCGAGGGGGAAATGGTATCGGGGCAGAGCAGCGGGCGCTCCGGTTTAATGATGCCGCTTTTTTCAAAGGCAATCTGTTCGAGGGTACCGCCCAGCACCCCGGTATGGTCCAGAGAAATGGAAGTAATAATGCTCAGAAGCGGGGAAGAGATACAGTTGGTCGCGTCAAAACGCCCGCCCAGCCCGGTTTCCAGAATAACTATATCACAATTTTCTTTAGCAAAAATCAAAAATGCTGCGGCGGTCACCGCCTCAAATTCCGTTGCCGGCTCCTCGGTATGCTCCAGCAGCAGGGCGGCGCGCTTTACCTGCTCGGTCGCTGCGATCAGCACGTCATCCTTTACCGGCGCGCCGTTGATTTGGATGCGTTCCTGAAAACAGGTGATATAGGGGGAGGTGAACAGTCCGGTTATATACCCGGCGGCTTGAAAAATTTCACTGAGCATCACTGCGACGGAGCCCTTGCCGTTGGTGCCGGCGATGTGGATGCAGCGCAGCTTTTCCTGCGGGTCGCCCAGCAGACGGCAGAGGGCACGAATGCGGGACAGCCCCGGCTTCATGCCGAAGCGCAGCAGCGAATGATAATAGCCGACGGCTTCCTCGATGGTCATAGCGTTCTCCTTTTGTCGAAAGAGGAAAGCCCGCTAAAACAGCGGGCTTTGCCGATTGATTTACAGTTTTTGCAGCTCGGACTCGATCATCGCGAGCTTTTCGGTCAGTTTCTTTTGTTTTTCCTTTTCCGCGTTGACGACTTCTTCCGGCGCTTTGGATAAAAAGCCCTCGTTGCTCAGCTTGCCGGCAAGGCGCGCCAATTCGTTTTCCGTGTTCTTCTTCTCCTTGGTCAGCCGCGCCTTTTCCTTTTCGGTATCGACAAGCTCGGCGAGAGGAATATAGATCGTCGCGTCGCCGGTTACCACGCTGACGCATCCCTCTTCGTGGAATTCGTCGGCGACCTGCACCCCGGAGGCAAACGCCAGCCGGGTGAAATAGGTCGCGCCCTCGCGGAAGGTATCGCTGTAGGCGGTGGCAATCAGCAGCTGCGCTTTCTTTGACGGAGGAACATTCATTTCCGCCCGGCGGTTGCGCACCGCGCGGATGGCAGCCATGATGCGGGAAAATTCCGCTTCGTCCTGCGGGAAACAGAGCGCCCCGTCATATTCCGGGAATGCGGAAATCATAATGGATTCCCCTTCGTGCGGCAGGCTTTGCCAGATTTCCTCGGTGATAAAGGGCATAAAGGGATGCAGCAGCTTCAAGGTATTGGAAAGCACGTATACCAGCACCGCTTTTGCGCCTTTTGCCGCTTCGCCGCCCGCCTGCAGGCGGATCTTGGTCAGCTCAATATACCAGTCGCAGAACACATCCCAAATAAAATCATAGAGCTTTTGCACCGCAACGCCCAGCTCGTAGCTGTCCAGCGAATCGGTCACACTGCGGACCAGATCGTTGTATTGGGAAAGAATCCATTTGTCCTCCAGCGCCAATTCGTCCGGCAGATGGGGCGCCGGCTCGTCTTCGTCCAGATTCATCAGCACAAAGCGCGATGCGTTCCAGATCTTGTTGGCAAAATTCCGGCTGGCTTCCACCTTCTGATCCGAGAAGCGCATATCATTGCCGGGGCTGTTGTTGGTCGCCAGGGTAAAGCGCAGCGCGTCTGCGCCGTATTGATCGATGACCTCCAGCGGATCAATGCCGTTGCCCAAGGATTTGGACATTTTCCGCCCCTGGGCGTCGCGCACCAGTCCGTGAATCAGCACGGTATCAAAGGGAACCTGCCCGGTATGTTCGATGCCGGAGAACATCATGCGCATAACCCAGAAGGGGATGATGTCATAGCCGGTGACCAGCGTATTGGTCGGGTAGTAATGCTTGAAGTCCGGCGCGTCGGTATCCGGCCAGCCCAGTGTGGAGAAGGGCCAGAGGGCGGAGGAAAACCAGGTGTCCAGCGTGTCCTCATCCTGATGAATATGGGCACTGCCGCAATGGGCACAATGGGTAATATCCTCTTTGGAAACGGAGATCTCGCCGCAGTCGTCGCAGTACCAGGCGGGGATACGGTGTCCCCACCACAGCTGACGGGAAATGCACCAATCCTTGATGTTTTCCAGCCAGTGAAAATAAATTTTTTCAAACCGGCGGGGGATGAAGCGTGTCTCGCCGGTTTTCACTTTTTCGATGGCGGGCTGCGCCAGCGGTTTCATTTTTACAAACCACTGCTTGGAAACCCGGGGCTCCACGGTGGTGTGGCAGCGCTGGCAGGTGCCCACATTGTGGGAATAATCCTCGGTTTTCAGGAGGGCGCCTTCTTCTTCGAGGTCTTTTACAATGGCTTTTCGCGCCTCGTAGCGGTCCATGCCCGCATAGCGCGGATAATCGTCGGTGATTTTGGCGTCGTCGGTCATCACATTGATAACCGGCAAATTGTGCCGCAGTCCCACCTCAAAGTCATTGGGATCGTGGGCGGGCGTGATTTTTACCACGCCGGTGCCGAAATCTTTCTCAACATATTCGTCCGCGACCACCGGGATCTCCCGATGTACCAGCGGCAAAATCAGCGTCTTGCCGACCGCATCTTTATATCTTTCGTCGTTCGGGTTGACTGCAACGGCGGTGTCGCCCAACAGCGTTTCCGGGCGGGTTGTCGCCAGAGTCAGATAACCGCTGCCATCCTTGAAGGGATAGCGCAGATGCCAGAAATGCCCCGCCTGCTCTTCATATTCCACTTCCACATCGGAAATGGAGGTGCGGCAGTGCGGGCACCAGTTGATCATCCGCTCGCCGCGGTAGATCAGCCCTTTATTGTACAGGTTGACAAAGACCTCGCGCACGGCTTTGCTGCATCCTTCGTCCATGGTGAAGCGTTCGCGCGCCCAGTCGCAGGAGGAGCCGAGCTTTTTCAGCTGCTCAATGATCCTGCCGCCGTACTGCGCCTTCCACTGCCACGCCCGCTCCAGAAAGCCGTCTCTGCCCAAATCTTCTTTGGTCAAGCCCTCTTTTTTCATCGCTTCTACAATCTTCGCTTCCGTGGCGATGGAGGCGTGGTCTGTGCCGGGCACCCACAGCGTATCGAAGCCCTTCATGCGCTTGTAGCGGATCAGAATATCCTGCAGCGTGTTATCAAAAGCGTGCCCCATATGCAGCTGTCCGGTGATGTTCGGCGGGGGAATCACGATGGTGTAGGTCTTTTTCCCTTCTTCGCGGCGGGCGTGAAAATAGTTCTTTTGTATCCAAAAGTCATAGGTTTTATCTTCTACGGCTTTCGGGTCGTATTTTTTTGCGAGTTCGCGGCTCATTCTTTCGCATCCTTTTCGGAAGAATCCTCATCTTTCGCCGGATTGTCCCGTGGGAAGATCTCAATCTTGATTTTTTCGATCCGGCGCTCTTCCACGCTTAATACGGTAAATTTCAGATTCTCAAATTCCACAGAATCAAAATTGCCGTCGGTCGGCAGATACCCCAGCTGGCTGATGACAAAGCCGCCGATGGTGTCGTAATCGCCCTCGGGCAGCTTTGCGCCGATCAGCTCATCGACCTCGTCGATGTCGGTGATGCCGTCCACGGTATATACATTATCATTGATCTTGGAAATTTCATCATCGTCTTCATCGTATTCATCGCGGATATTTCCGACGATGGATTCAATGATATCCTCGATGGTGACAATGCCCGCCGTGCCGCCGTATTCATCCACGATCACGCTCATCTGGATGCGCTTTTCGGTCATTTCGGCGAAAAGCTCACCACATTTCTTGGTCTCGGGAACAAAATAGGCTTCGCGCATGACCTGCCGGATGGTGGTGGTCTGCGGGATGTCCTCACCGATGAATTTTAAGAGGTCCTTAACATATACAATGCCCACAATGTTGTCGGGGTCGTCGTCATAGACCGGGATGCGGGAATAGCCGTCTTTGATGGAGGCTTGAATAACCGTAGTGACCGGTTCGTCCGCTTCCACGGCGGTCATATCGACCCGGTGGGTCATGATGTCGCCCGCGTCCATATCGTCGAACTCGAAAATATTGTTGATCATTTCCTTCTGGGAGTTCTCAATGACGCCTTTTTCCTCGCCGACATCAACCATCATCAGAATTTCTTCCTCGGTTACCTGCTCTTCGTCTGCGTTCGGGTCGATACCGATCAGATGCAGCACACCGTTGGTGGAGGCGGAAAGCAGCTTGACCAGGGGCTTTGTAACCGTCGCGATGCCCAAAAGAACGGGCGCAAAAGCAAAGGAAAGCTTTTCCGGCTTTGCCATGGCGATCTTTTTAGGCACCAGCTCGCCGAATACCAGCGACAGGTACGACATCAGGACGGTGATCAGCGCCGAGGCGATGCCCTGGATCAGTCCCGCGTGGCTTGCCATGGCGGGGTTTGCGCCGACGATGGCGTCAGTGATCAGCGGCGCATAGGTCTGCGACGCGGAAGCACTGGTGAAAAAACCTGCCAGCGTAACGCCGATCTGGATGGTGGACAGAAAGTTCGAGGAGTTCTGTGTGAGCTTCAGGACTTGCTTTGCTTTTTTGTGGCCTTCGGATGCCAGTTTTTCGATTTTCTTGTCGTTTAACGAAATAACTGCAATTTCGCTGGATGCAAAAAACGCGTTGACGAAGATCAGGACCAGCATCAGCACCGTTTTCAGAACCAGCGATACCGTGCTTGTGTCCTGCTGCGCCGAGGCGGCAAGCAGCGTCAAAATACTTCCGGGGTCAGGGTCAGACATGAGATGAAATCTCCTTTCAAAAAATAAAAATATATCATATGGTAAACCATATTTAGGCTATTATACAACAAGCGGCGCGGCTTGTCAATTGCAGACGGCGCTCTTTTTTGGATAAAATAATAGAGAAAAGCATTGAATCCGGCAGGAAGGTATGGTAAAATGAGCCTGTGATTTTAACTGATGGGAGTAATTACAATGAGCAATATCCGCTTTACCGGCGTCATGCCCGCCATGCTGACCCCGTTCAATGACGACGGCAGCATAAAAAAGCATACCGTCAAAGCCATGATGGATTATCATTACGCCAAGGGCGTAAAAGGCTTTTACATCAATGGTTCCACCGGCGAGGGCCCCTCTCTTTCGCTAAAGACCCGCCTTGAAATGAGCGAAACCGTGATGGAAAACAACGGCGGCAGAGGCGTTATCATTGAGCACGTCGGCGCCCCCTGCTATAACGACGCAGTGGAATTGGTCAAACACGCGGATAAGGTCGGCGTGGACGCCATTTCTTCCCTTGCACCCAATTTCTATTTCTCTTTTACCGACGATGAGATTGTCGATTATTACCGCAAGATCGCTTCTTTTACCGATAAGCCCCTGATCGTCTATGTCACCGCCCACATTAAATCCGATGTGGTTTCTTTGGTCAGGCGGCTGATGGAAATCCCGACGGTGATCGGCTTGAAATATACCCTGCCCGATTATTTCCTGATGCGCAAGCTCTGCGAGCTGAACGGCGGCGACATCAATATCATCAACGGTCCCGATGAAATGCTGATTTGCGGGCTGATCATGGGCGCGCAGGGCTGCATTGGCTCCACCTACAATGTAATGCCCGACTGGTTTGTCGCCGAATATAACGCCGCCATGGCAGGCGATTGGGAAACCGCCCGCCAGTGGCAGTATAAAATCAACCGCGTGATCGATGTTCTGCTTCGCTATAGCGAAAACGGCGCGATCAAGGGCGTAAAAGCCGCGATGACCTGCAAGGGCTTTGATATGGGCAATGCGGTTTATCCGTCCAAGGTCTATACCGCCGATGAGCTGGCAGCTCTGAAAAAAGAGCTGGCGGCACTGGGCATTGAATTCGACGGCTGATCCGGCAGCAGGAGGAGGTATTTACTGTGGCTTCATCCCTTGGCGTTCTGCTTTGCCACCCGTCGGTTGCGGCGGTGGAGGACAACTATGTCATTGCCGTCCCGGTCAGGGATAAGGCGCTGATGCGTGTCACCATCGGTGATAAAACCTATTATGATACGGCGAACGGCGTTCGTATTTCCGATACGCGGGTGCATTTGTTCCGCGTCAGCAAAGAGCTGTTGGATCGGGAAAAATCCTATACCATCCATGCGGCGCGGGTGATCCTTCGTCTGCCGTTTACCTGCTTTTCCGCGCCGGAGCAAAGCTATACCTATTCCTTCCGCCCGGTGCCGGAAGAGGGACCGATGCATATCTGCCATATTTCCGATTGCCATGGCAGAAGGAAAGCGCCCGCCGATTCCGCCGCTTTTTTCGGCAAAGATCTCAACCTGTTGATCCTCAATGGCGATATCCAGGATTACAGCGCCACAATCGATCAGATTCTGCTGCCGTATCAGATCGCTTCGGATGTCACCGGGGGCGAAATTCCGGTGATCTTTTCCCGGGGCAACCATGACCTGCGCGGCGCCGCCGCCGAAAAAATGTCGCTTTTGTATCCGACGGCGAACGGCAGATCCTATTTTTATGTCCGTCTGGGCGCGTTCTGGTTCCTGCTGTTGGACTGTGGCGAGGACAAACGCGATACCCACCCCGAATACGGCGGCACCGCAGCGTATGAACCCTGGCGCGTCGAGCAGACCGAATATCTGCACAAGCTGGCGGAAAGCGGCGTCTATCGGGACGCAGGCATCCGACACCGTATGGTCATTTCCCATGTGCCCTTTGCTATCCGCAATCTGGAGGACTGCCGCGGCGAAAAGACCCCCTTTGATATCGAGAATGATATTTATAATGAATGGGTTCGCGTGATGAATGAACAGATTCATCCCGAGCTGATGATTGCCGGTCATTTTCATCAGACCGAGGTCGTCCCCAAGGATGCGCCGCGCAATTCCCGTGCCCTCCAATGCGATATCCTGATCGGCGGCAAGCCGGGTTCCAAGGATGAATACACCAGCGCCAATCTGACGGTGCAGGATTCCCTTTGCCTGATTGCCTATGTCAACCAGAGCGGTAATATTGTCAAGCGCGATACGATTGATTTGCATATCGAAAAATAAAACCGCAGCACGGCAGGAGCCTTTCCCGTCGTGCTGTTTTTCATCTACGCAAAACCGGGAACGTGAAAGGACGAGTCCCTGTTTTATAAGAAAGGAGCGTTTTTATGTCTGACCAAAAAAAACAGCTGCGAAAAACCAACCCCTTCCGCTATGCGTTCGGTATGTTTGGCACCTCTATCCCGATCAATATGTTCAAGACCTTTGCCACCGTCTTTTATGTGGATCAGCTCAGCGCGGTGACCTTCAATCAGTTTGCCATCATCACCTTTGCCTATACGTTTCTGGACGCGGTCGATAATCCGATCTATGGTTTTCTGTCGGACCGGACCCGGACAAAGTACGGCAGGCGCCGCCCGTGGCTGGTGATTGCAACGCCCCTTTTGGTGGTTTGCTATATCCTTTTCTTTAATCCGCCGGGCCCCTTGGGCGCCGATACGCCCTTTGCCTATGTGATGCTGATGTATATGCTGACCGGTACGCTGGATTCCATGATCAGCACCAACTACGGCGCTCTGTTCCCCGAGCTGTTCCGCGACGAGCGCGAGCGGGCAAAAACCAATGCCATCCGGCAGATTTTCCAGTTAATCGCCATGGTGGTCAGCATTGCCTTAACGCCGGTGGTGGCGGAAAAAATCGGGTTTGGCAACACGGCGATCGTTTACGGCATTCTCGCCATCGCGGTGATCTGGTTCATGGCGTTTGGCGCCCGGGAAGATCTTTCCTTGATGGATCAGCCCAAGCCCGGACTTTTGACCAGCGTCAAGGCAGTGGTATCCAATCCGAAATTCTGGAAATACGGTATGACCAACGCCTGCTTCGGCGCAGCGCTGGCACTGGTGCAGGCGGGCGTTCCGTTTTATGTCAAATATTATCTGGGCAGAGACGACGGCATGAGCTCCACCCTCCTGCTTGGCGTTGCCATTCTCAGTGCAATCATCTTTATTCCCGCATGGATCAAGATTATCCACCGGCTGTCGGTTATGCGAGCCTGGCGGTTGGCGTTTGGGCTGATTACCGTCTGCATCCTTCCGCTTTATATTACCTCGGTCCTGGGCGCGGCGCTGCCGGTGGTGGTGCTTCTGGGCTTCGGCATGGCGGGCGTACAGGCGTCGATGGATCTGGTCTCTGCCCGCATTCTGGACGAGGACGCTAAAAAATACGGTCTGCGACGGGAGGGGATTTACTCCAGCCTTCTGGGCGTTTTGAACAAAGCCAACGGGCTTTTCGTTTCGGCGGGCTATCTGATCGTGGATACGATCTATGGCTTTGAGAGCGGCGATGTGCCCGGTGATAACCCCGGCGACGCTTCCCGGTTTTTGACTGTTCTGTTTCCCGCGCTTCTGCTGCTGGTGGGCTTTTTGTTCTCCTTCTGGTTGAAATTTAGGGACGAACCGGCGGTGGAGAAACAGGAAGCTGAACAAAACGAGAAGGCGTAAAGGAGGCTGTTGTATGGCTCTTGCTTTGGTTGATTTTGCATCAAAGGAATTGCAGATGAATACGTTGGTGACGGTCTGCTTCCCCGATTCGGTGCGCACGAACGGCAAGCCCCTGTCCCGGCGAAAGGTGCTCTGGCTTTTGCACGGCTTGTCGGACGACGGCACCAACTGGCTGCGCAACGCAAAAATTGAAATCTATGCCCGTGAAAACGACCTGGTGTTGGTAATGCCCTCGGTAGGGCGCAGTATGTATTGCGATCAGGTGCTGGGTCAGAATTATTTTTCCTATGTCACCCGGGAGCTGCCGGAATATTTTTCCTGTGTCTTCGGACTGTCGCGGGCGCGTGAACAGAATTATATTGCCGGTCTGTCGATGGGCGGCTTCGGCGCGATGCGTGCGGCGCTGACCTACCCGCAGCAATATGCCGCTGTCGGCAGCTTTTCCGGCATTCTGGATCTGACGCCGCTGGCGCTGGCTCGCAAGGCGCAGTGGGAACGCGAATTTCCGTTTTTGCTCAAGGAGGCAGGTGATCCGGAGCATTCGCCCCTGAACCCCAAGGCTCTGCTTCCGCGGGTGAGGGGAAAGGATCTGCCGATCTATGTTGCCTGCGGCTTGCAGGATGACCTGCTTTTGACCAACGAAAATTTCCACGCCCGGGCAAAGGAGCTGGATATTCCGATCACCTATGTGACCGAAGACGGCAGCCATGAGTGGAATTTCTGGGATCGTCATTTAAAACAGTTTATTGATTTGTATATGAAAAAATGAAAACAGTACAGGTAATCCGCCATCGAGTGGAAAAAACGAAAAAAGGTTCCTATTATTCCATTCCCTTTACCGTCCCCGCAGGGGTGGATAAGATCACCGTCCGTTATGCTTACAACAAGGTCACCCAGGGGCTGACCGGACGGCGTAAAACGGCAAATATGATTGACCTCGGTCTGCAGGACGGCGATGGACGCTTCCTGGGCTGGAGCGGCAGCGCTAAAGAGGAAGTCCATGTCGGCAAATACGGGTCGGAAAAAGGGTATTTTTCCGAGCCGATTTGCCCCGGTGAATGGCGCATTCTGGTCGGCGCGTACCAGATATCCGGTTCCTATATCGATGTGACTTATACCATCACCTTTGAAACGCTGGAAAGCCGCTTTTATTACGGCGATCTTCATGTGCATACCGAGGCATCCGATGGCAAGTACAGCGCCTGGGAGCTGGCGGTGCGGGCGAAAAAACATGGGCTGGATTTTATAGCCTTTGCCGACCATAATAATTTTTCTGAAAATGACCGTCTGCCGGTGCTTGCGGATTTTACCTGCATCCCGGCGGTCGAATGGACCCATTATAAGGGACACATGAACCTGTTCGGTATTCGCCATCCCTTTGATCATGGTTTTATTGCCAATGACAGAGAGCAAATGCGCCGGCTTTTGCAAAACGCCCGGGAAAAAGGCGCTTATGTCTCGGTCAATCATCCGAAATGCGGGGTTTGTCCCTATCTGTGGGAGGATGATACCGCCTTTGACTGGATGGAAATTTGGAACGGTCCGATGCGACCGGCCAATGCCCGTGCCCTTTTGTGGTGGACGGAGCTGTTGAAGCAGGGCAGGAAGATTCCGATTGTCGGCGGCAGCGATTACCATAGGGGTAATTTTCCGATCCGCCTCGGGCAGCCGGTTACAGCCGTTTACAGTCCTTCCCCCGACACAGGGGATTTGCTGGCATCGCTGGCGGCGGGGCACGCCTTTGTCACCTCCGGTAAAAACGGTGCCTTCCTCTCTATGACCAGCGGTGCGCACCGGATGGGGGATACCGTTCCCTGCGGCAGGCATGTGGAGCTGTTTGTGGAAGCAAAGATTTCTCCCATGGAAAAGCTGGTGCTGGTCAGCGGCAGGGGAGAGCGCGAGGTGACGCTTTGCGGCGGCAGAGCGACCGTTACCGTCAGCGCCAAGGAGCAGTTTGCCTATTTGAAAGCGGTGCCTCGCCTCGGCAAAGGCAGTTTCTTTACGGCGGTAACCAACCCCGTATATTTCCAGCCATCGGCGGAGCATCCCGCTTTACTGTGAAAAATGTCTCGACAAAACGTAAATAATTATAAAAAATTGTTTACTTTTTTACTTCCCCATGTTATAATAAAACCGGAACAAGAAGGAAGGCAGGGTGTGGGCGGCATAGCCCTACCATGCCTTTTCTTCTTTTCCGAATACCGCAGAAGGAGATGTGACTATGAACATCACGATTATCGGCCGCAAGTGCAACCCCAGAGATTCTTTCAGAGACAGAGCGGAGAAGAAGCTTGCCAAAATTGATCGCTTTTTTGACGATGAGGCGAACGCCAAAATCACCGTCAGTATTGAAAAAACGATGGCTGCGGTGGAAATTACCGTGAACAGCAACGGACTGATCGTCCGTGCCCAGGAGCGCAGCGTGGATATGAACGACGCGCTGGATGCCTGTGTCGATTCCCTGATCCGTAAGATCCGCAAAAACAAAACCAAGGTCGAAAAGAGGCTGCGCCGCGGCGCGCTGGAGGAGTTTAACTTCGGCGACGATGTGGTCGAGGACGAATCCGATTACGAGGTGGTTCGGACCAAGGACATCGCCCTGAAGCCTCAGTCTGTGGACGAAGCGATTTTGCAGATGAATATGCTCGGCCACCAGTTCTATATGTTCCTGGATGACCACACCGACCGCGTTTGCGTGGTTTATGTCAGAAGCGACGGCGGCTACGGCTTATTGGTTCCTGAAATTGAATAAGCAATTAACCGGCAGGGAAATCCCCTCCGTTGTGCGGGAGCTTCGGCTCCCATTTTTTGACTATTTTTATTGTATGGTATCTTATGATCTGTCATTTTCTGTTTAAATGTTTTTTGCATATTACAATTAAGTAAGGTGAAAATTTTGAGGCGTAAGCTTGCAATTAAAATAATACTTTTAGGACTTGCTATTTTTTATATATTGTGCATATTGGCAGATCTCTTCATAGGGATTAATAATGCTACTTATCAATATTTACACATCAGTGATTATTTTTCGGTGCGATCGGAGCTGCAACAGAGCGCTGCATATTTTCGTCAATTTTATGATGAAAAGGCGAGTGGTCTTGCCGGTGCGATGTCGGAAAACGGCGGACTGACACTATATTTCGATTCAGATTACCAGTCGTTTTCTGTAGAGCCCAGAGTGACGCAGGAAAACAGTATTTCGATTGCCGAGCCGAATATAACAGCGGCACTTCGGGCAATTAACGAGCGAATGCTGGCGCATCACTATGTTAATCTGGCATTTTTGCGTTCATCTTCGCCGCGTGACCCTTGGCTGGCGATGGTTATGGTGGACGAGACGGAAGTGATGTTCTGGTTTGGCTCTTCTTCCGGGGGGGGACATGGAAGCCCCAGCATACATTTATCGAGGCAGTGGTTTCTCTCATGTGTTGGACGGTGCACAGCCGCATTTATATCATGGGGAGAGTGGCGGATCGCTGGGCTTTGTGGACGGTTGGCACTGGGTAAAGCAGTTTGATGACAGGCGTTGGACATGGACATATTTTCACGGCGATTACAATCAGATAATGACTTGGGTCGCTTTTGTGCCCTTTCTCACAGTGTATACAGGAATCTCTACCGTCATATCGGAAATCTGCAATTGACGTCCTCGGCGAATTGTGCTAAAATAAAGCGGTAAATTCTATGCAAATATGTGAGGGATGACCATGCAGAAGAAATCGATTGCCGCTGCCGTCGCGGCGGGCGAAACCTATCTGGGAATGGAATTCGGCTCCACCCGTATCAAAGCGGTGCTGACCGACCTTGCCCATCAGCCCATTGCCTCCGGCAGCTTTGATTGGGAAAACAGCCTGATTGACGGCATTTGGACCTATTCGCTTGATGAGGTTCACCGGGGATTACAGCAATGCTTTGCCGATTTGAAAAAGAATGTGCAGGAAACCTACGGCATATCCTTAAAATCCGTAAAAAGTATGGGCGTGTCCGCCATGATGCACGGTTTTTTGGTTTTTGATAAGGACGGGAACCTGCTGACCCCGTTCCGCACCTGGCGCAATACCATCACCGGCGAAGCGGCAGCGGCGCTTTCCGAGCGTTTTCGGTTTAATATCCCCGAACGCTGGAGCATCGCCCATCTGTATCAGGCGATCTTGAACGACGAGGTGTATGTGCCCGAGATTGCCTATATGACCACCCTTGCGGGGTATATCCATTTTCTTTTGACCGGCGAAAAGGTCTTAGGGGTGGGCGATGCCAGCGGAATGTTTCCCATTGACAGCACCACCGGGGATTACGATAAACATTTTATGGCGTCCTTTGAAGAGTTGATTGCCGGTAAAAATTATCTCTGGCGTTTGCAGGATATCCTGCCTCGGGTGCTGTTTGCCGGGGACATAGCAGGCACGTTAACCGCCGAGGGGGCTTTGCTGCTTGATCCGACCGGCGATTTTCAGAGCGGCGTGCCGCTTTGCCCGCCGGAAGGGGATGCGGGCACCGGTATGGTCGCTACGGACAGTGTCGCCCCCCGCACCGGCAATGTCAGCGCCGGGACCAGCATTTTTGCCATGGTGGTGTTGGACCGTCCGCTGTCGCGCTATTATCCCGAAATTGATATGGTCACCACCCCCGACGGAAAGCCTGTCGCCATGGTCCATTGCAATAACTGCACCGGAGATCTGGACGGCTGGATCCGCCTGTTCGGCGAGAGCCTACGTGCCTTCGGGCTCGATGTGCCCAAGGCAAAACTCTATGATACGCTGCTGCTCAGCGCGCTGGACGGCGATGAAAACTGCGGCGGCTTGATGAATTATAACTATCTGTCCGGCGAGAGCATTACGGGCTTTGTCAGCGGCAAGCCGATGTTCCTGCGTGAGCAGAACAGCCGCTTTACCCTGCCGAATTTTATGAAAACCCAATTGTTTTCCTGCCTTGCGACGCTGCGCATCGGTATGGATATCCTGTACCGGGAGGGCGTTTCGCTGGAGGCGATGGCGTGCCATGGCGGGTATTATAAGACCAGAGAAACCGGTGCGCGATTTACCGCGGCTGCGTTGGAAACGCCGGTCACCATCACGAAAACCGCAGGGGAGGGCGGCCCCTGGGGCATGGCGGTGCTGGCGGGCTTCGCTGCTTCCCGCGCCGCCGGGGAAAGCCTTGCCGGTTATCTGAAGGAAAAGGTCTTTTTCGACGCAGAAAAGGAGACCACTCTTCCCCAGACGGCGGAGGTCGAGAGCTTTCGCGCCTTCCTGACCCGTTATCGTCAATGGCTCCCCGCCGAACAAGCTGCCGCCCAGCTGTAAAGAAAAAAGCAAAAAAGCAGCCGACCCGCTTCGGCTGCTTTTTATATTTAACTTGTGGAAAATAGCGAAATATTTTTGTGATTTCTCTAAAGTGAATCCGATGGAAAAATATCCTCTGCTTTGAGATCGAAGAATTTTTCAATTGAGGATTTACCGAATATGAATGGAAAAATATAATTGGCGGTTTTTCTGAATTACTTGGCAATTTTTCATGATTATTGATGTCTATTTGCTGGTATCATGTTACACTATAGGGGTGAGAAAGCCAATCCCTTTCCCTTTTGGACAGGGAATCCACAGGAGCCGATGAAAATGACACAGTCCAGAAAAAAACTCATCCTGCGCCTTATCGCCGTGATAGCGGCGGCGGTGCTTCTGGTGGCTGCCGTGCTGTTTTTCCCGCTGACCGGCTGGCCAAACGATCAGGTCTGGCATGGTGGCGATCCCTTTTCACTGCAAGCCATTCAGACGGTGGAAAAAACCGGGGAGGATTTCCGTATCCTGCTTTTTACCGATACCCAGCTCTGGTCGAATTTGCTGGACAACAAACGCTGCTATGGGCAGATGGACGAGCTGGTGCAGCGGACCGCGCCGAATCTGATTGTTTTGCCCGGCGATAATCTGTCCGCCTTCGCCAGCCGTTTTTCCATTGCCAATTTTATCCGGCATATGGATGCCTACGGCGTCCCCTGGGCGCCGGTCTTCGGCAATCACGACAGCGAGATTCCCACCACCAGCCGCAACTGGCAGGCGGAACAGTATATGAAATCGCCCGGCTGCCTGATGGAAAAGGGACCCTCCAATCTGCGCGGCTGCGGAAATTATGTGGTCAATATCACCGAAAACGGCGCGCCGGTCTATTCACTGTTTTTTTTCGACAATGGTGAATACATCGAACGGGCGGACGGTACTACCGGTGAATCTGATTTCAGTGAGGCGCAGCTGCAGTGGTATCAGTGGAATGTCAACGGCATGACAGAAGCCGTCGGACGGGTGGTGCCCTCGATGGTCTTTTCTCATTTTGCCTCGCCGGAAATGCGCCGCGCCGTGGAGACCTATGGGCGCAAAACAGAGGATGGCGGCTATGAGATCCCGGCGGAATACGGCTTTGGCGCCTGCGCGTATCTGCCCGGCGCCGCGCCGGAAGCTTCCCGCTTTGCTGATATTTGTCGGGAATTGGGGTCGACCGAGTATTTTTTCTGCGGTCATGACCACGAAAACAACGCCAGCATCACCGTAGATGGGATCACCTATACCTACGGGCTGAAAACCGGACCGTCGCCTGCGCCATGGAACCATGCCGAAGAGACCGGCGGTACGTTGGTGACCATTCGGACCGGCGGTGCAAAGCCCCGGGTAACCATTGAACATATTGTTGTGGAGAAAACAGAAGCATGAAAATCCATATTTCCGGAACGCCTAAGCCAGTTGATGAAGGAGATTTTCAGTATGGAAATATTGAAAGTTCCTATCGTGCTAATACGCAATATTTCACTCGGGACGGGCAGCCCTTTTTTCCCATATCCGGTGAGGTCCATTATTCCCGCCTTCCGGCGGAGCGCTGGCGGGAGACGCTTTTGAAAATGCGCGCCTGCGGCGTCAATATCGCCGCGACCTATGTATTTTGGAACCATCACGAAAAAAAAGATCGTCAGTTTAATTTTGACGGCAATTTGGATATTGCGGCATTTCTGCGCCTTTGTCAGGCGCTTTCGATGCCCTGTGTGCTGCGGATTGGTCCCTGGTGCCACGGCGAGGCGCTTTACGGTGGTTTGCCGCCGCGAATCCAGCGCATGCCCGGCAAACGGACCGACGATGAGTGCTATCTTACCCAGGTGCGTCTGTTTTGGCAGGCGCTTTACCGGCAGGTTCGTCCGTTTCTGGACGGCAAAACCATCATAGGGCTGCAATTGGAAAATGAATATACCGGCTCTACGGAGCATCTTCGCACCCTGCGCCGTCTGGCGGAGCAGATCGGGTTTCGCGTGCCGTTTTTTACCATGACCGCCTGGCCCTCCGGCAAGCCCGACCGGGAATTTTTGCCGATGTTCGGCGGTTATCCGGATGCACCCTGGTCCGGTGGGAAAAAAGCGCTCAAGCCCAATGGTCGCTTTGCCATTTCTCCGGTGAAGACAGAGGAGGAGATTGGCAGCGATCTGCTGCGCCGCGCAAAGGGAAGCCCTTCGGATGTTTTTGACCAGACACCCTATGCCTTTTGCGAAATCGGACCGGGCAATCAGGTCACACAGCACCGACGCCCCCGGATTGGAGAAAAGGACGGGTACGGTGTTGGCTTTGCCAAGCTGGCAAGCGGCGCCAACTGGTTGGGATATTATATGTTTTGCGGCGGCGCCAATCCTATCGGCAGACTTTTACAGGAGAGCCGGCTGACCGGTTATCCGAACAATTATCCGATCCTTGATTATGATTTTCAGGCGCCGGTCAGCCGCTGGGGCGAGATTCGACCCCACGGTCACCGGCTACGGCTTTTACACCTTTTTCTTACATCCTTTGATCCGGAATTTCCCAAAAAACAGGTATATTTCCCCTCTTGCGGCAACGCCGCCCCCACGGATGTTTCTCATCCGCAATGCTCCGTTCGCGCAACGGCGGATGGCAGCGGTTATCTTTTCCTCTCTGCTTTTGAGCGAGGACTGGAATATCCGGATTTCCCCTCATTTTCCGTTGATTTTACCCTTTCCGGCAAAACCGTCTCCTTGCCGCCGGTGGATGTGAAATCCGGCGCGCAGTTCTTTTTCCCTTTTCATCTCCGGCTCGGCTCTGTGTTATTTGATTATATTCTCGCCCAGCCGATCGCGAAACGGACGGAGGGAAACAAAACCGTCTGTTATTTTGCTGCTTGCGAAGGCGTCGCACCGAAATGCGCCGTCGGCGGAAGGGAAAACCTGCTTTCCTTCGGTCATAGTGGCAATGAATTCGGCGATGTGGTCATTGTTTTATTGACGATGGCACAGGCGAAAACCTTTTATCTGCTCGGCGGTCAGGTGTATTTTTCAGACACCGGCATATATGAAAGCAACGGAACGATCGTCCGGGAGCATCAAACGGAATTACCCCTGTCTCTTTTTTCGCTGCGAAGAATCAAACCGCGCAGGCTCCCGCTGAATTATTTCCTCTATTCCCGGGAAAGGCGTGCATATTATGAGCTGCGGCTGCCGGAAAACATCCTGCAATCCCATCGGGATATTGTACTGGAATTTACCTTTGATGGATTGAATTTGCAGGTGTTCAGCGGCAAAACACTGATCAACGATTTCTTTAACATTGACCGCCGCTTTGTGCTGCATCTGAGGGATTGGCGCGCCTATTGGCAGAAGGATCCGGTGCTTATTTTGCGAACCGCGCCGCTGACGCGCTGCGGCGTATCACATGTGTATCACGAAGTCCCCATACCGCTGTATTCCAACGCCCTCACCCTGAAGCGGGCGTATGCAATTGATGTAAAGGAGGAAGCCCATGCAGCCATCGGATTTGATGATTCGGCAGAATAAAAACAATCTTTCGTATGAAATCTGTTATCATGGCTTTTCCTGGGTCAGCGATGGCAGAAGCCCCTATGTCATTCTGGGCAAAACCGCCGGCGGGAAAACGCTTCGCACATATCGACCTTTGAAAAGTGCAAAAAAGAAGACCTTTGAACAGACCGACCGTAAAATCGTTGCCCGTCTCAGCGGTTTTACCGCATTCGGCAAAAGATACGGCTTTACCTTGATTTTAACGGCACAGATCACCGGAGCGAACACCGTGGATTTTTCTTTGCAAACGGAAAATGAGCAGGAGGGTGAGATTTGCGCAGTCTATTTTCCCGCGCCGTTTTCCTCGGCAAAGCGCGGCAGGGTGTCGTACCATGTGGATTCGATGCGTCAGGGCTTCCTGTTGCCCGACGGGTATAGAAAAAATTTCCTTTCTACCTTCGCCTATGCCAATTACCCGCGAAAAATCAATACCGGCGACTGCTATCTTCCGCTGTGGGGCAGGGTATGCGACCGGCATACTTTTTCCGCCATCGTTCGCACGCCCGACGACGCCTGTATGTTTTCTTCCTTCGGGCGGCGGGGCGCCTTTGTGCAGTCGGTTCACTGGCTTTCATCTCTGGGGACGATGGCATATGAAAGAAGCCTGCGTTTCACCTTCCATGAGGATGGCGATTACAACACCGTTGCCCTGGATTATCGGGCGTATTTGGACCGAACCGCACCACCGCTGACGATGCGGCAAAAGATCGAAAAAAATCCAAACATCGAGAAGCTCGTTGGAAGTCCGGTGCTGCATCATAAAATTTATTCAAAAATAAATCAGCAATCCAAATTTTACGATCCGCACGGCGTCAATGAGATCCTTTACGCTACCTTCGACGATCGGGCGCGGCAGCTGGAAAAAATAAAATCTCTCGGACTGGAAAAACTGTATATTCACACCGACGGCTGGGGCAGAAACGGCTATGACAATGATCATCCCTATATCCTTCCCCCCTGTGAAGCGGCTGGCGGATGGGATGGATTGCGCCGTCTGGCGCAGACATGCCAAAGGCTCGGCTATGTTTTTGCTCTGCATGACCAGTATCGGGATTTTTACGAATCTTCCCCGGTATTTGACCGCTCCCTTGCCGTAATGAACCGCGACGGCTCCCATCCCTATTGCTCTATTTGGGACGGCGGCGCTCACACTTTTCTTTGTACCCGCTTCGCACAGGAATTTATTCGGCGGACTTACGATGAGCTGGCAAAGCAGAAGATCCCCGTGCAGGCCGTTTATCTTGATGTATTTTCAATACTAAACGGAGATGAATGCTTCCATCCGGCTCATCGGTTGACCCGCGGGGAATCAATGGACGAACGCGGCAAATGCTTTGATTTGCTGGATCAGAGGGGGCTGATTCTCTCTTCCGAAGAGCCGGCAGCGCGGCTTCTGGATCATCTGGCGCTGGTGCATCATGGTCCCTTTGCGGTGCGCCCGCAGGAAGGCGGCAAAGCGGTCGGAATCCCTGTGCCTTTGACCTCGCTGGTCTTTCATGACTGTATCCTGATCCCATGGACCACCGGCAGCGGCTGGGGTATTCCAACCGGGGATAACGGCGATCTTTACTGTGCTCTTTGCGCCGGTATGCCCTATTTTTTCCCTTTTGGTACGGACACAAAAAAAATCGGCAGGGACAGGCGTCCGACGGATGGGGCACTGTTGGAGGATCAGGAGCTTCGTCGGGAGATTGCACGTGTGACACCGTTGATGGAATTGCAGGCACGCCTGTTTGATCAGAAAATGCTCCGACATGAATTCCTCGGCAATTTGCGCCGTCAGCGAGCCATTTATGAGGACGGAACCGCGATAACCATTGATTTGGATGCGGGCAGCTATGAGATTCATTTCCCGGAAAAAGGATAACCGTCATAAAATAGAAAGAGACGAACCAAAGCCGCTCGTCTCTTTTTTATTAATTTGAAATTTATTAGCAGGATACGGTTACGCCGTCAAACAGGGCATAGGGCAGGGAGGATGAGCCGTCTTCCACCGTTTCCCGGGAAAGGTCCACCACGCTGTTGAGCATGGCGGATAGGTTGCCGCTGATCATCGTTTCGGTTACGGCGTGCCGGAGCTCACCGTTTTCGATATAAAAGCTGTTTTTTGCCACACCGGAAAAATCTCCGTTGACTGCAGGCTGACCGCCGGAAAAACGATAGACCAGGAGCCCTTTGTCCATCCCCTTGATCAGATCATGCAGCGCGGTCTGTCCCGGCGCAATCACCATGCACGAGCTGGAATTGGGACCGCGCTTGTTCCCCGTTTTCTTGGCGGCATATTCAGAAAGTCCGAAGTCCATCAGAACGCCGTCTTTGATGATATCGTAGTTTTCGCTGATATAGCCGTCGTTGGTGATACGCTCGCCCCCTGCCATCCGCTCATCCAGCGGCGCCATGGAAATGGTCAGTTTTTCATCCACCACTTTCTGCCCCAGACGGTTTTTCCATGGGCTGGTGCCGTCGATCAGGGCAGTGTCGGAAATAAAATTCCCCAGCGCCATGCCGGTCAGATCCTGAAGGCAGATTGGCGCAACCAGAATTTTTCCGGTGAATTTTTCCGGCAGCCGCTGCGCGTTCAGTTCCATCTGACTGCGTTCCAACAGTTCGCGCTGCATACCAATGTCGAGCAAAGGACGGGTCAAATCATTAAACTGCGCATCGCAGTAATTGAAAGAAGTGGCGTTTTCGCCTTCGTGGGCGGAGAACATTGCATTGAAATAATAGCCGCCGTGCTTTGTGCGCTGGCAAACGCCGTTGGAATTGATCAGGATGGAATCGCTTTCGGAATATTCGGCGATGACCTGCTCCAGAATGATTTTCGGATAGTCGCTTTTTACCTGCCGCAGGTATTCCTGCACCCGGTCAAACAGCCCGTCCGCGTCTTCTTCCTTTGCGCCGGTTGCAAATTCTCTGTTCTCTGTGAGCGCGGCAATACAGACCGCCTCATCCGCAACGCCGGCGTTTGCCGCTTCCATACAGTCCCTTGCCGCTTTTTCAATCTGCTCTTTGCCGAATTGGTTGATGGTAACGGTCCCTTTTTTCCCGTTTTTAATGGCTTTGAAAGAGACTTGATTTTCCAGCAGTGTGCGGATCAGACTGATTTCACCGCCGTCGATATTCAGTTCTCTGGTTTTTGCCCGGGCAACGATACACTGCGCGTCGTCCGCCCCTGCCTCTTGCAGCGCTTTGAGGGCATAGGAGGCAATATCTTTCAGATTTGTCATTGTTCTCCCTCCTTACTGTCCGCCAATGGAAACCTTACACTTGACTGCGGGTCCGCCGATTCCGACGGGCATGGGCTGTTTTTTGCCGCAATAGCCCGACGATTCCCAGACCAGCTCGTCCGACAGCATGGTAACGGTTTTCAGCATATCAAAGGCGACGCCGGAAATGGTGGTATCCCGCAGCGCTCTGCCAAGCTTGCCGTTTTTGATTTCATAGCCCATATTGATGCCGAACATGAATTCGCCGGTGGTATCCGCCTGCCCGTTGCCGGTGCGGGTCAGATAATAGCCGTTGTCGATGGATGCAATCATATCCTCCAGCTTGTCTTTACCGGGCAGCACGGCGGTATTGCGCATCCGGATCAGCGGCTCGTCCGAAAACGCAAAGGCGCGGGCGTTGCCGCGGGGCTTCATCTCGTAACGGACGGAGGATTCCAGATTGTTCATATAGCCGACCAGAACGCCGTCTTTGATTAAAATCTCATCTTCGCAGATGGTGCCTTCGTCGTCCACCAGGATCGGCAGCGGCGCCGGCTGTCCCAGCGCCGTGTGAGCAAAGTCCACCATATGAACCAGCGGGGAGGCGACCTGCTTGCCCAGACAGTGCCCGGCGACCGAACCGCCGCTGACCATGTCTGCTTCTACGGTATGTCCCACCGCTTCATGCGCCAGCATTCCCGAAAGAGACGGCGCAAGAATAACGTCCGCCGTGCCTGCTTCGGGAAAAATGCCCTCGGTTTTGTCCATCAGCTCCCGATAAAGCTGATCAATGATGCCATGATATTTTTCGACGGAGGTGAAATAATCCGGAAAATATCCATGCCCGCCGTCCAGCACCTCAAACAGCTCCAGCGTTTCCCCGTCTTTGGTCTCAGCGGAGAGAAAGACATAGACATAGACTCTCGGCGCCACGGTATGCGTCGCCGTTCCACAGGTGGTGTACAGCAGCTTTTCAAATTTTTCCGCCATGGCGACGACGCGCCGCCCCGCCAGCTTTGGGTAGGTCTTTGCGATATAGCCGTCCAACTCCATCGCGAAATCAATATAGCATTTGCGCGGAACCGGCGGCGGAAGGGTCTTGATTTTTTCCTGATACGGCGCCGTTACCGGCAGGGGGGCTTTCCCCTTATTCAGACGATGATCCAGAAACACGGCATTGTCCTTAGCCTCGTTCAGCACGGCTCTGACACTGTCTTTGTCATAGTCGGCGCAGGAGGCGAACCCCCAACTGCCGTTTTTACATACCCGCGCGCAGACGCCGCCGGTTTCGCTGGCTGCATTGGCAACCAGATTGCCGCCCACCACGGAGATTTTGACCTCTTCGGTGGTCTGGGCGCGAATCTCCGTGTGGTTTTTCTCGCCGTCAAGCAGGGAAGCAATATAGTCTTGCAGCAAAAAAATCCCTCTCTTCTGTGCTTCTTTGTTTCAGTTTATGTAAAGAACCTTTGGTTATTCTGCTTTGATCTCCGTGCCGCCCACCGGTCGGATGGCAAGGATATGGCACGCGCCTTCGCCGAAAACCGCTTCGATTTCCCGGCGGTAAACCTCTACCAGCTCATTGGGGACAAACGCCTGAATGGTGCCGGCAAAACCACCGCCGTGGACGCGCCATGCGCCCTTGCCGCGCAGAATCGATTCGCTCAGCGCCAAAGCCAGAGAAACCGGCTGGTTTTTCGGATCCGTCGGCGCGAAGACATTCTGATTGTACATGTAAGAAGAATAGCCGCTTTCGATGACCAACGATTTGAATGTTTCAAAATCCCCGGCAGCCAGCGCGGCGGCTTCCTTATCTACTCGTTCGTTTTCCGCATAAAAATGCAGCGCGCGCAGCACCGGACGCTCACCGAGCTTTTTGCGCAGTGCGGCAATATGCCGTGTGACCTCGTCTTTTGACACTTCTCTCAGGCAGTTTTTGCCAAAAAAGGCGGCTACCGTTTCCATTTCCCGGCGGATGGCAGCGTATTCGTCCGTCAGGTCCGCATGGCTGGCGCGGGTATCCACGATGCAAAGGCTGTGACGGCAGGACGAGAAATCAAAGGCAACCGGCTCAATCACTGGCTTCTGGGGGTCGGCAAAGTCTATTTTGACAAAGCTGCCCACCGAGCAAGCCATCTGATCCATCAGCCCGCAGGGCTTGCCGAAAAATTCATTTTCCGCGTACTGGGCGATCTGGGCGATTTCCACCGGCGAGATTTTCCCGTCGTTATACAGGTAATTCAGGATTGTACCGATCAAAACCTCAAAAGCGGCGGAGGAGGAAAGCCCCGAGCCGGAGAGAACATCCGAGGTCGTTGCCGCGTCAAACCCGCCGATTTGATAGCCGAGCTGGGAAAAACGCGCCGCAACGCCGCGAATCAGCGCCGAAGAATGATCTTTTTCTTCCGGGAGAGGCGATAGTCTGGCAAGATCGATCACATCGGTTTTGTCATAGCCTCTGGATTTGACGCGAATTACGCCGTTGTCGGTCGGTGAAACGGCAGCCAGCGCATCCAGATTGATGGAAGCCGCCAGTACCTTGCCGTGATTGTGGTCGGTATGGTTGCCGCCCACTTCCGTTCTGCCCGGTGCGGAAAAAAAGCGGATTTTTTCCTTCTCACCAAACAGCGTCGAGAAATCTTCCAGAAGAGAAAGACAGCGGCTGCGGCTCTCTTCGATTGCTTTGGTCGGATAGAGCTTGCCGAGCGGCGCGTCATAGCGCCCGGCGCTTACATTTTCTTTTGTGCTTGTCATTGATTTTGCATCCTTTCGGTTTTTACATTTTTGATTCGGCGGTATGCTGCGCCGAAGCAGCGTTTTTTTTCTCGCCCGACCCGGCAAAGAGACGGTTGAGGATCAGCAGCGATATGCCTGCCGCCATAAAAATCATGGTCAGCGGCGCCAGAAATTTGGTTGAAAACGGATCGTATACGTTTCTGCCGATTACGCTGTATATCAGCAGCTTCGGCACCAGCGCAAGGATGGAAATATAGGTGTATCGGTCAAAGGGATATTTCAGCGCCCCGTAAAACTGACTGGTTTTGTTCAGCGGCACCCAGGGAATCATCCGGCTTAAAAACAGCACCAGTCCCACGCCGTAAGGCTTGTTCAAAACCTTTTGTACCGGCTGATAGCCAAGCAGCTTTTTTTCTATCTTGCCTGCGCCGAAGCGGAAGCCCCAAAGATATTTGATTGACATCAGAATCAGCATTCCGACCGCGTTGATCAGCACGGCGTAGCTGTAAGGAAATACCATGCCCGACAATACGAACATCAGCGAAACAGGCAGAGGCAGCACGCTTTTCAATGCAAAAAGAAGCTCAATAATGATTAAAATCAGCCATTTGTTGTCTAAGGAGGCAACGGAAAGCTGAAATTCGTACATCCGGTTTTGAAATTCCGCATAGCGAAGCTGCAGCGTTCCGGTTTGCAGCAGCAGATTCCATACAATCAGCGCCGCTGCGGCAATGAGCAAAAGGGATCCGGCGGTATAGATGGCGTTGGATCGAATTTTTGTTTTATCCGGTTGTTTTCGTTTCAAAAAATTCCTCCTTTCGCCGTTTGTGCTATTGTTCCGTCGCCCGCCTTATGATATACTGAAGAAAAGCACAGGAAATGAGGCGGCAAAATGAATATTGTAATTTTAGATGGATTTGCCGAGAATCCGGGAGATTTGAGCTGGGACGGGCTGCGCGCCTTCGGCGAGGTGGCGGTTTATGACCGTACCCCGGCGGAACTGGTTGTCGAGCGGGCGAAAACGGCGGAAATTCTGGTGACCAATAAAACGCCCCTGAACGCAAATACATTGCAGCAGCTGCCGCGCCTTCGTATGATCGCGCTGCTGTCCACCGGCTATAATATCGCCGATATCGGCTGGGCAAGGGAGCACGGCATTCCCGTGTCCAATATCCCGTCCTATTCCACCGAATCGGTGGCGCAGCTGGTTTTTGCTTTTATTTTGGAATTTACCCGCGCGGTCAGCCTGCACAGCGGATCGGTTGCGTCGGGTGATTGGGCGAAAAGCGAAGATTTCTGCTACACCCTTGCGCCGCTGACGGAGCTGAACGGAAAAACCATCGGCATCATCGGCTGCGGCAGCATCGGAAAAACGGTCGCTCGGATTGCACAGGCGTTCGGAATGAACGTCTGCGCCTGTTCCCGCAGCAGAACGAGCGGCGAAGAACAAGGGGTGCGCTTCTGTTCGCAGGATGCGCTGCTTTCACAAAGCGATTTCGTTTCGCTGCATTGCCCGCTGACAGAAGAAACCGAGGGAATGGTAAATGCTTCGTTTTTAGCAAAAATGAAGCCGACGGCGATCCTGATCAATACCTCCCGCGGCCCGGTCGTTAACGAGACGGCGCTGGCAGAGGCGCTGAATGCCGGCCAGATTGCCGGCGCCGGGCTGGATGTACTGGCCAAGGAGCCGCCGGAAGCTGGCAATCCGCTTTTTACGGCGAAAAACTGTCTGATAACGCCCCATATTGCCTGGGCTGCAAAGGAGACACGGCAGCGGCTGATGGATATTTTTATAGATAATATCCGCGCCTTCTGCGAGGGACACCCGCAGAATGTGGTCAATCCGTAATCAAAGCTTCCGGGTGGCTTTGACTTTTGGCAGATGGGAAAAGGACTGTTTTTCTGCCGACCATTTTTCGCCCCATTTGTTCGCCCAGCTTTCACAGTAGAGCTTATAGTAGGACACATGGTGCTTTTTGCGGTATCCTTCAAAAAAGTTGCACCAGATTGCCGAGGGCAGCGCAATAACAAGCCAATAAAGCGGACCGAGCAAAAGGCATTGGATCGTATGTCCGTATTCATGGATGCGCGTATCGTCGTGCCATGGCTGGCGGTCCTGCCCGTTCATGAAAATGAACAGCCCCAGCGAGAGCCCGCCGAAGTGCTTGCGGTCGATATAAACGATCCAGGCATTATGAAAACGTTCGCTGCGGCATCCGGCAAGCTTCAGGATCAAAAAACCGATTCCGCCGATCAGATTGACTGTCAGACCCCAGGTGAATTGATCCAGATAAAACAAAAATCTTGTAAAGCCCGATGCTGCCTTCGGTTTTGCCTGGCGGTAGCGATGGGGATTTTTTCGCGCCATAAAATGCACTTCCTTTACCCAATTATATTACATTATATTGCATTTTATCCGATAACTCAAGAGGGAAGATGGAAGAAAACAGAAAAATTCACGATGTTCTGAAAGGGTGAAGAATATGGAGATTCAAAAAGCGGAAGAAGGAAACCTTTCGCAGGTTGCCGCTTTTGCCGCAAAGCTCTGGACCGGGTGCGAGCTGTCGGAAGTTTTGCAGGATGTTACCGCCCGCTACCTCGCGGGAGAGGCATTTTTCCTGGCGTATGAGCAGGGAGAGCCGATCGGCTTTGCGGAGGTCAGCCTCCGGCAGGATTATGTGAAAGGCAGTGAAACATCACCGGTTGGCTATCTGGAAGGGATTTTTGTCAAAGAAAATGCCCGGCGTCACGGCGCGGCAAAACAACTGCTGTCAGCCTGTGAGGCTTGGGCGAGGGAGCAGGGCGCGCGGGAATTTGCCAGCGATTGCCGGATAGATAATGAAACAAGCGCCAGCTTTCACCGTGCCTGCGGCTTTGCGGAAGCCGGCAGAATCCTTTGTTTTATCAAAGCCCTGGAATGAATGCGCGAGGAAAATCCCGGCAGATAAAGGCGGTGCGTTTTCGTATGATGGATCAATTTTACAATAGTATTCTATCCTCTCAGGAGCGGGAGGACAATAGATTATGTGCTTCGGATGAATCCATGCTGCGCGCTGTAGAAAAAGAGTTTTCCAACGCGCAGTCGCTGATTCGCAAAGCACAGACCAGCGGCTTTACACTGGCGGCGTTCTTTTCTGGAGAAGAAATACCGACGGATTTTCCCATGCCGGTCCGTAAAACGGATTCTTTTTATGTTAAGAAGCATACCATGGCGATGCGTCCCTATTGGCACCGCCATGAATTTTACGAATTGATTGCCGTCCAAAGCGGAAGCTGCCGTCAGACGATGGGTGACGGCAGCAATGTCGTGCTGCAAAAAGGGCAGTGCTGTCTGATTTGTCCGGATATGCCGCATCGGCTGGAAGAAGCGGGAAAGCATGATGTGATCTTAAAAATGGTAATCCCGCAGGCGTTCTTCCTGGCGGCTTGTAAGGAAATCGCAATCCCGGAAACGGGTTATACGGTGTTTGTGCCCATGTCCCTGCCGGCGCAGGCGCAGCTGATTCGTCTCCTGCAGGAGAGTGCAGCGCCTAAGCCGTACAGCCGTCCGGCGATTCGGTCAAATTTAACCTTGCTGCTATGTGAGCTTGCCCGTTCTCAACTCCATCAGCAAACAAACGCAGATTATTTTTATTGTGAGTATTTTCAGAAAAAGCTAAAGACCGCTTCATTGCAGGATTTTGCCCGTGCCTACGGCTACTGCGCAGCCTATGCGAGCCGGCTTGTCAGGCAGAAAACCGGAAAAAGCTTCACACAGCTGTTAACACAATACCGCATGCAGCGAGCGGCGGAGCTGTTGAGAGATTCCGAGCTTTGCGTGGAAGACATCGCACGGACCGTCGGCTATCAAACTCCCGCCGGCTTGTATAAACAGTTCGGCGCCTGTTTTGGTATGACGCCGACAGAATACCGCCGGACGTTACGCGATGGGTAATCAATGAATAGAAATCAGACAATGCAGGAGATAGCCTTTCTTTTTCGGCGGTGGTAGAATAAAAGAAAAAGGTTGGTTTTCAATGAAGGTTGAAAAAACAGAGGCTCTTGCGCTGACAAAAGAACAGGCGTTGGATTATGCACGATTTGTCGTGCAGCAGAAAACAGGTAAGAGGATGAAAAAAGCGCGCTATATGGGCGGCGGCTCTTTCGGCATGGCTGTTGCCGTGGAGGGTGAGAACGGACAAAGACTGGTCGTTAAGTTTTTGCGGGCGCAGGGTATGATGGAAAAAGAAGCGCATGATCTGACGCTTCTGGCAAAATACAGCACGATCAAAATGCCGGCGGTTTTATTTGTCAGACCAGCCGATGAAAGAATTCCGGTGGATTGCTATGGCATGGAGCAAATCGACGGGAAAAGCGTTTTACTTGCTTTTTCGATGCTTTTTCATACGAAAAAGCGCCGTTTGGCATTTGCGGATCAGGTCACCTCGGCGCTCCATGCCATCCATTCCTGCACCGGCGAATCCTTTGGCGATACCATGAATGCCGATTGTGAAAGCTGGCTGGCGTACTATCGTCCGTTCGCCGAAGAGGTGCTGCGCAAGGCGGAAGCGGCTTTTGCGGCGGGGGAGTTGAATGAAAAAATAATCCGCGCCATGCGTGCCGCGTGGGCGCAGTTCGATGTGATTTTTTCCGAAGAGGTTCGGGAAGCCTGCCTGATCCATGGTGATTTGAATGTCGGAAACATTATGGTCGGCAAGGGCGGAAAAATTACCGGTTTTATTGATCCGCTCAATTCCGCCTATGCGGACCGGGAATATGATTTGTTCCAGTTTGATAATCTGACTGGGAAACGTTTTTATCTGCGGGAAACCTACATCAAAAAATACGGCGCGAGCCGTTATTGTATGCAGAAGCTCGCTTTCTATGGATTGTGGAATGAAGTATTTTGCTATATCAAATCCGGTGTTTTGATTCCCTTTATTATGAATCCGCTGGTGAAAAATATGAACCGGAGGCTCAAGGAAATATGATTTCACCCGCTGCTTTTCTCCTTCGGACGGCTTTGCGGGGATATACCTATCCGTATCGCAGACGGTTCGCTTCCCTCTCCCGTTCGGTCAGACAAAAAAATACACCGTATCGACCACCGGCGGGATTTTCATTTTCGGTGGAAAGCTTCGGCGGCGTTCGCGTAGAAAAGCTGGTTCCGCCGGATGCTGCGCCGGGAAATATTGTTCAATTTCATGGCGGCGGTCACACGGTGGCGATGAACGCCATGTATCGCCGGGCGGCGGAGCGCCTTGCCAAAGCTTGCAGCCGCACCGTATACAGCATAGATTATCCGACCGGGGAAAATCTTATGTATCCGGCGGTGCATGATGCATGTTTCCGGTGCTGGCGGGCGCTGCTGGAAACGGTTTTATCCCGGGATGATTTTTTTGCGATCGGCGACAGCTTCGGCGCAAATTTACTGCTTTCCACCTGTTTGCGGGCGAGGGATATGCACCTGGCTTTACCGTCGCGGATCGTTTGTGTCTGCTCTTTTCTCGATATGGCAGCTTCCGGCAGCTCTTACCGCGTTAATGGCTTTCGGGATCCGCTTTACGGTATGCCCAAGGGCTATGATTTTGAAAAATATGAACGCAAGATCCGACGTATTTCCCCCTATTGCGCAAATATGCTGTTGACTAACCCGGATCTTTCACCGGTCTATGCGGATTTCCATGACTTTCCGCCGGTGCTGATTTTGTGCGGCGGTTGGGAAACCTCCTGCAGCGACAGTCAGATGCTGTACGAGAAGCTTCGGCAGGCGGATTGTCCGGCGCAACAGCATGTCTTTGATGGAATGTGGCATGATTTTATGTATTTGTTTCCAACGCTGAAAGAAAGCAGGACGGCATGGCGTGAGGTGACAGATTTTTTAACGGAATAGAGCCTGCTTTGCAAAAAAAACCGTGCGCGTTTTTGAAGGAAAACGCGCACGGTTTTATGTATTCTTCATGATTGCGCCTTCTACCGTGTCGGCAATATGCTCGCAGGTGTCCATGCATTTTTCCAGACAGGAGTAAATGTCGCGCCATGCGATGCACTTCATCGGATCGGTTGTTTCTCCGTGCAGCCGGTGCATTCCGTTGATATAAAGCCGGTCAGCCTCTTCTTCCAGTGCGTTGATGCGCACGATATGGCGGTGGATTTCCTTTGAGTGCCTGAAATCCGGAAAAGCGCGCATCATCGCGTGCAGTTCATCGCAGCTTTGGATAAGGATATCCGCCAACTGCAGCGCGTCCGGCCGGATCGACAGCAGGCGGTTGTAATAAAGCCGGATCAGCACATCCTCGATCTGGTCGGTCATATCGTCCAGATTTTGCGCGATCAGTAAAATATCTTCCCGCTCAATGGGAGTGATAAAGGCTTTGACCAGATGTTCCAATATGGCGTGCTTCCGCCCGTCCGCCGTATGCTCGATTTTGTGCATCTGTTCCAGCTGCTCCGGCAGACGATCCGCGTCAAAGGAGACCATGATCTCCTTAAGCAGCCGTGCGGCGTCGCAGGAATGCTGCGCGCAGGCGGTAAAGGTGTCGAAATAAAAAGCATCTTGTTTTTTTGACATATCCGGTTCCTCCGTAAATAGATCAGAAAATCGCGAGAAAAAGCTTTGCAACCAGAAAACTGATCAGACCGCAGCCCGGAAAGGTAAAGACCCAGGTCAGCACCATTTCCCGAACTACGCCAAAATTGATCGCCGACAACCGCCGTACCGCGCCCACGCCCATGATGGCGCTGGTTTTGGTATGAGTAGTGGACACCGGGATGCCGAACAGACTGGACAGCAAAAGGCAAACCGCCGCCGCCAAATCAGCGGAAAATCCCTGGTATCGCTCCAGTTTTACCATGTCCATACCGACGGATTTGATGATTTTTTCACCGCCGACGGCGGTGCCTGCCGCCATGATTACACTGCACAGCAGCATCAGCCAGACCGGGATCGTCATACCGGCGACTTCATTTGCCCCCTTTGCAAAAGCGAGTCCGAGGAACAGAACGCCGATGAATTTTTGTCCGTCCTGAGCGCCGTGCATAAAGCTCATGGCTGCCGCGCCGAAGATTTGCGCCCCGCGGAAAAAGCCATTGGTTCTTCCGCGATCCATGTCCACGCAAATCAAGCTCACCGCTTTGCATACCAGAAAGCCGCAGGCAAAACCCAAAAGCAAACTCATGATAAGTCCGTAAAGCACCTTTGCCCACTCGGCGGCGTTGATTCCGCCAAAACCGTTCTGAATGGCGATGGCTGCACCGGTCAGTCCGGCGATCAGACTGTGACTTTCACTGGTCGGAATGCCGAAATAGGAGGCGCCGACGCTGTAAACCACAATGGAAAACAGGGCGGCGCAAAGGGCAATCATGGCGCTTCGGGTGTCGCTGCCGAAATCGACCATATTGCTGATGGTAGACGCCACGGAGCTGTTGATATGGGTCATGATCAGCACGCCGGCAAAATTAAAGACAGCGCTCAGCATAATCGCGCTTCTTACACTCATGCACCGGGTGGTGACGCAGGTGGCGATGGCGTTGGGGGCGTCGGTCCAGCCGTTGACGAAGATGACGCCCAGCGTCAAAAGGGTGGTGAGCAGCAGCGCGGGATTTTGACCAATCTGCTGAATAAATGAAATAAACGAAGTATCCATACTTTACCTCAGGCGGAGCAATTGCTTATCCTGCTGTCAGTGTAGCGAAAGGAAAAAGGGAAGTCAAGCCTTTTCTGACGAATTCAGCGGTCTAAACAAAAAGAAGGAAAGTTGTCTGATATCTTCGGGCACGACGCTCATCTGCTTCAACAAAAGAACCGGCTCTTCCAGAGAACCGGTTCTTTGCTTATCGGTTGTGTTTCTGCCGCTTCGCCTGGCGAAGGGGTCCTTGTGTATTCTTCTTCCGTTTTATGGGGATGGCACCTTCTTGCGCAATTGGATTTTTCATGTGGATTTTGGAATGTTTTTAAAAAAGAAAAGAATGAATTTGGATCGCTTAATGCCGTCGGTTTTACGAAAGCTCACAGCGCCAGAAGAAAATGGAAGATCAGCAGCACAGCCAGGAGCGCAAAGTTTGCCAGAGTAAAGCGCAGGAAATAGGCGCCCTTTTGCTGCGGGTATTCTTTGGCGAAAAATTTATAGGAAATCAGACTTGCCATTGAAGCAATCAAAGTGCCCAAGCCTCCAAGGTTGCAGCCGACAATCAGTTTCTCCCATTGGTCGGTGAATCCTGCCAGCAGCAGCGCGGCAGGCACATTGCTGATGAGCTGGCTCACTCCGACACTGACCAGCTCTACGTTCTTTTCCAACAGGGCTGTGAGAAAGGAGCGGAACGCATCGATGTTAGAAATATTCCCGATAAAGATAAACAATGCAAAAAAAGTGCCCAGCAGCGAATAATCGACCTGTTTGAGTACCTCCCGGTCATAAAACAGCAGAAACAGACCGATTACAGCGGCGGCGGCAGGGGACGGCAGGAGCTTGAAGACAGACAAAAGGCAAAGGATGAAGCCAATGCCGTAAACGATCAGATTTTTTCCGTCTGGTTTTTTTGCAGAGATGGAAACCGGGGTATTTTTTTCGCTCTTTTTGCCCAACGCCGGCAGCGCGCAGAACAGCGCAGCCAACAGGACATAGGGGAGGGTAACGCAGCAGAATTCGCCGAAAGAAAGAGCGGAGCGGTTATAAAGATACAGGTTCTGCGGATTGCCCATCGGCGTGAGCATACTGCCCAGATTGGCGGCGATGGTCTGCCAGAGAACCAGAGAAACGCTCAGCTTTTCCTGTCCGGCATAGCGCAGCATCAGCAGTCCGAAGGGCACAAAGGTCAGCAGCGCCACATCATTGGTCACCAGCATCGAGGTGAAAAACGGAAAGAAGATAAACAGCAGCAAAAGCAGCCGCGTAGATTTGGTGCGTTTCAGCATGGCGTCGGCGCAGTAGGCAAAGAAGCCGGCTTTTTGCAAGCCCTTCATGACCGCCATTAAACTGAACAGCAGCGTTATGGTATTCCAGTCGATATATGAAAGGTATTCCGCCGAGGGCGGCACAAAAAAGCAGGAGATCACCGCAGCCGCAATACAGAGGCAAAGCAGGATTTCCTGTTTTGCAAAAGCGAGGAGGGAAGAGAAAAAGACTTTCTTCATAAAATTCACCGCAATCGGGGATTTTTGCTCAAAAAAAGTGGACACCAACCAGAAGATTGGTGTCCGGATGGTTGCGGAGGCAGGATTTGAACCTAGCGACCTTCGGGTTATGAGCCCGACGAGCTACCGGACTGCTCCACTCCGCGATATTCAGCGCTCTCTTGAGTGCTTTATTATTATAGCCTTTTGTCTGTCCGTTGTCAATAGTTTTTTCTCAAATTTTTTCGTTCTACCGTTTTCCCGCAGTCCATATAGTGTATCAGACAAGCAATCGAAAGGAATGAGAACATTGACAGACTGTGAAAAAAGCTTCGAGCGCATTCTGACGGTTCTGCCATTGCGGCTTTCCCAGGTGTTGGCTGCGCTTCCTTTGCAGATCCGGCGGGATACTTATGAAATTCGCCTGCGGCGGGAAAAACCGCTGCTTCTGACCGGTGCATATGGAATATGCTTTCCCTATGGGCAAGGCTGCTTTTCCAAAATATCTTATGATAAGACGCCGGTCGTAACCGCGCAGGAAATGCAGGAAATCTTTTACCGTCTTTGCGAAGGCTCGGTCTATGCCCATCAGCAGCAGCTGAACGAGGGATATTTGACCTATGGCGGCTATCGCGTCGGTGTCGCGGGAACGGCGGTACACGAGGGTGCTGCGATCAAAAGCGTGCGGGAAATTACATCTTTGAACCTTCGTCTGACGAAGGAGCTTCCCGAGGCGGGAAAAAAGATTGCGGACAAGATTTTTGCCCACGGACTATGCAGCGCGGTTCTTTTCGGCGCGCCGATGACCGGAAAAACAACCGTCCTTTGTTCCTTGGCGTCAATCCTTTCGTCGGAGCCTTATTTTTATCGAACCGTCCTTGCGGATGAGAGAGAAGAGCTGAGTGGCGCCCGGGGCGTGAATTTGGACATTCTGCGCTCCTACCGGAAGGAAGAGGCAATCGAGCGGGCGACGCGCGCGCTTTCGCCGCAGCTGATAATATGCGACGAGCTGGGAAATGAAGGGGAATGCGAGTCTCTCTTGAAAAGCATCAACAACGGGGTGCGTTTTCTTGTCAGCGTTCACTGCGCCGATAAACAGGAGTTTCTGCATCGGCGGCTTTGCCGGCGGCTGGTCAGCAGCGAATGCTTTGCATGGTTTGTTCAGCTGTCCGGCGTCGGAGAGGCGCCGGTGTTTTATCACGGAGAGGAGCTGCTTTATGAAATGGCTCGGAGCCATGCTGATTTTTCTGGCAGCGGCAGGAATCGGGAAGTATTATCATTTCAGGCTGATTCGTCATATCGACCAGCTTGATGCCGCTTTGGAGGCGGTTCGAACCATCCGGCAGCGAATCGAATATTTTTTGGAGCCACTGGATGCAATCATGATACAGCTGAAGAAAGAGAACCCTTTGTTTTTCCGGAATGACGAGAGGGATTTCCGTGTCGGATGGGATCGGGCGATAACGGGGCGCGCGGATTTGCTCAAACGAAACGAAGCCGAAGCGCTGCACCGCTTCGGTGAGGCGTTGGGAAAAAGTGACCGGGAAGGGCAGACGCTGCTTTGCGATGTAATCGCGGAACAGCTTCAAGATTTTCGCTTAGCTGCACGGGAGGAGAAAGCGCGGTTTTCCCGTCTTGCCGTCCTTTTGCCGGTCTTTGCCGGCGCGGCGCTGGTTATTCTCTTTGTGTAGTGAGGAAAAATATGGATGTAGATGTTATTTTCAAAATTGCCGCCATCGGGATCATCGTCGCTGTGATCAACCAGATTCTGACCCGCTCGGGCAGAGAAGAATATACCATGATCACCACCATTGCCGGGCTGATCATTGTCCTGATGATGCTGCTGCCGCATATCAGCGAATTGTTCCGCTATATTCGCTCGATTTTTGATTTGTAAAATGATAAAGATTCTTCTATTTGCCATAGCCGCCGTGGCCGTCTATGCGCTGCTGCGAAAATCTGCCCCGGAATATTCCGTATTCGCCGAATGCTTCGCTGTTTGTGCAGTGCTTTTATATGTGCTTCCGGAGCTGCTTCGCCTTTTGGATACGGCGCAGTCCTTTTTTGACGCAGCTATGGTGGAGCGGGAATATTTTATTATTCTGCTGAAGGTGACCGGGCTTGCGATTTTGACGCAATTCTCCTCGGATCTCTGCCGGGATCACGGGCAGAATGCCCTTGCGGCACAAACGGAGTTTGCCGGCAAGGTTTTCATGATTGCCGCCTCTTTGCCGCTGCTGCGCGCTTTGCTGGAAATGGCATCGGTCTTTTTTTCGGCAGAAGGATAAGGAAGGGAAACGATGGTGCAAAAAAACAGAAAGCGATATTTCTGTCTGCTGGCGGCGGTAGCGGCAATGCTCGGCGCGGTATGCTTTTGTCAGCAGCCCGCTGCGGCGGCAGTGGAGACACAGCGCAGCGCGAGCGAGGAGGACGCGCGCCGGCTGTATGAGCAAAGCGGCGTCTCGGACGCGTTTTCGCAGTTAAGTGAGGAGACGCTGGAAATTCTGGATTCGCTGGGTATCGATACAGACGATCCCGCGACGCTTTTTGCCATATCCCCCGCTAAGGTAATTTCCTCCGCCTTGGGGCTTTTGACCGGACAGCTGGCGGAGCCGTTGAAGCGATGCGCTGTTATTTTTGGCATTCTTTTGCTTTTTTCGCTGACAGATGCCGCTGCACCGTCGATTGGGAAAGCGAATGAGATGGGCGGAATGCTGTTTATGCTGATGCTGTCTCTGGCGGTTATTGCGCCGGTCACGGAATGTGTCAGCCGGGTGTTGAGCGCCATTCGCCTTTTGTCCGACTTTACCGTGCTTTTGCTTCCGGTGATGGCGGGACTGACGGCGGCAAGCGGTAAGCCGATGGTTTCTGCCGCCCTTGCCGCTTCCTCTTTGGGGGCGGCGGAGGCGGCAGGCTGGGCGGTTGATCAATTTTTTGTGCCGCTGACCGGTGCCTATGCTGCCCTTTGTTTGGTGGCTGCGGTCAATCCGATGTTTAATTTGCAGAATCTGGCGTTATTTTTTCGGCGGCTCTTTACTGTGGCGCTGGGGGTGGTCTCCTCGCTTTTTTCCGGTGTTCTGGCGCTGAAGGGCGCCGCCGCTGCGGCAGCTGATACCTTGACGTTCAAAGGTGCGAAATTCCTGATCGGCGGGCTGGTGCCGGTGGTCGGCGGGGCGATCAGCGAAGGGCTGTCCTCTGTCACCGCCGCACTGGAAGCGGCAAATAAAACCATTGGTGCGCTGGGAATCCTGGCGATGGTTTTTATTGTATTGCCGCCGCTTCTGGAGGTTCTGATCTGGTGGGCGGCGCTGTATTTCTGCTCCTTCGCTGCCACCTTGACCGGACAGACCCAGATTGCCTTTTATCTGTCCGGCGTTTCCAATGTAATTGTCATGTTAAATATTTTGCTATTGTTTGCCGCCTTTGTTCTGATTGCGGCAACTGGCATTCTGCTTCGTTTCGCGGGGGGATCGTATGGATGAAATTCTTATGTGGGCAAAAAATTTATGCATTGCCGCCATCGGCAGCGCTCTTTTGGGGTTTTTGCTGCCAAAAGGAAACGTGCAGAAAACCGGTCGGGCGGTTCTCGGCTTTTTTATGATTTGGATGGTTTTTTTGCCCTTTGCCTCTTTTTTTACCGATGAGCCTTCCGTTGCCGCTTCCTTTTCCCTGCCGGAGGAGGAGGTTTTCGCGCTTTCCGAGGATGCCCTTTCCGTCTACGAATCGCAGATGGAGGAAGTCATTGCCTCGCTTTTGCAGAAAGAGGGGTATGCTTATTCCGCGATTCGAGCGGTCTGTCATACAAACGAGGACGGCGTCATAGATATTAGCAGAGTTGAAATTACCTGCGAGAGCGGCGGGGAGGCGATCCGGACATATTTACAGGAACAGACGGGACTTGTTGTTGAGATTATATCGGAATAAAGGACAAAAAATGGAACTGAAAAAAACCTTTGAGCGGATTCGCACATCGTTTTCCGCCCCTGAAAAAAGAAATCGGTTGTTGATTTTGGTCGGTGTCATTGGAGTTCTTTTGCTGCTGCTGTCGGAAGCGCCCGGCATCGGAAACGGCAGCGCAGAGCCAGCGGAAGCCGATGGAGATCTTTTCTCTGCATTGCAGGAGAGTACCCAGCGCCAGCTACAAAAGCTGATCGAAAATGTGGATGGCGCCGGAAAAACACTGGTGATGGTCAGCTTTGAGACAAACGGTGAGTACGATTTTGCGACAGACAAAAAAACGGAATCAGCCGTCGGGGAGAGGACAACGGAATCCGCGCGGGAAGAAAGCGTTGTCCTGGTGGACGGCAGCAGCGGGGATACCGGGTTGCTGCTAAAAACCGTTGCTCCGACGATCCGTGGTGTCGCGGTGGTTTGCGAAGGTGGCGGCAGCGTCGCCGTGAAACGGGAGGTGACGGAAATCATCCGCGCCGCCCTGGGCATCGGCAGAGAAAAAATCCATGTGGCAAAAATGAAATCTGATAAATAAATGGAGGCATCTATGAGTAAGCTCACAAAAAAAAGGCAAGTGGTTATGGCGGTTCTGATTGTGGCGTTGGCGGCGGCGGTCTTTGTCAATTGGTATTATACCGACCCGCAGACCACGCCGGTGTCCGGGTTGGAGCCGAAAACCGAAGAGAGAGAGGAAGAGCTGGCGGGAGACGCTCAGGCGGTCGGCGCCGAGGAGAGCGACGCCGGGGACTATTTCGCTTCGGTCCGGCTGCAGCGGGATACCGCGCGGGATGAGGCGCTCGGCAGCATTCAGGCGGTGATGGCGAATCTTTCCGACGCGGACGCCCAGACATTAGAGGAAGCCAACGCCAATTTGGATCAGCTGTCCGAACAAATTAAACAGGAAAGCGATATTGAGGCGCTGGTCAGCGCAAAGCTCGGCACCGACTGTGTCGCGGTTATAAACGGTGAGGCTATCCAGATCGTTGTTCCCCAAAGCCGGATTGACGAGACCAGTGTTTTGCAGATCACGGAAATCGTCCTGGACAATACGGATATCAAATCGGACAGCATTAAAATCATTGGCGCAGAATAAGCGAAAAAGCGGAAGGAAATTTTCTTTCCGCTTTTTTATTATTGCAGTAACGCCGGGCACAGAGATTTCTGCGTTCGGCAATATGAAATTGACAGGTAATGAAAAACTGTCAATTTTTTTCGTATTACATCTTGACAATAACTTCTAAACAGAGCTACAATCAAAGTGTAAAA
The DNA here is from genome assembly GCA_949296825.1 of uncultured Eubacteriales bacterium. GTDB lineage: Bacteria > Bacillota > Clostridia > Oscillospirales > Acutalibacteraceae > RGIG2774. The sequence continues at coordinate 88,436 of CASFQZ010000085.1, read as the reverse complement.
GTTGTCGAAATGTGAAATTTTGTCATCTTTTATATAGAATTGTGAATGGGATGTGTCAATGAGATGCGAACAGGCCAATCTGCGGTCCGGCGTGCGGTATCATTTACTCTTGCGTTAATTTTCTTTATCTTCTGTGTTATTCCGTCTTTCGCTTCGGGAAAGCCGGCGGCTGGTCTGCTGCTTGACGGTCAAAGCTCGTCAAACGCATCCGCCAATAATTATTTGAGTATGTATCGCTGGAGCGATGTCGTCCGTTCTTATCTGGTCGAAAAGGACGACGGGTGCTTCGAGCGGGTGGAATATACCGGCGGCAGCGTGCTCAGCGAGGTTTTTGATGCGAACGGCGCTCTGGTGTCATCCAGAACAATAGCCGGTCCGTCGGAGCTGCCGTTGTTTGGCGGGTTCTTTGCCGGCGAGGAAAACTATTATCTGGTTTTCGGACAGCGGAATGAGCTGGAAAGCAATCAGTGCGAGGTGCTGCGCGTTCTGGCATATACCAAAGACTGGCGGCTGGTTGATTCTGCCGGGGTTTACGGCGCGAATACCTATATTCCGTTCGATGGCGGCGCTTTGCGCATGACGGAAACGGATGGAAAATTGTATGTTTATACCTGTCATGAAATGTATTTGTCCGATGACGGCAACCATCATCAGGCAAATATGATTTTTGTCTTTGATCAGGCGGATCTGCAGCTGATTGACAGTTATTACGGTGTGCTGAATATTGCACAGGGAGGTTATGTCAGCCATTCGTTTAATCAGTTCATTGAAACGGACGGAACGTATATTTTCCGCGTGGACCACGGGGATGCATACCCCCGGGCGATCTCTCTGATTCGCTCGGAGGTCGGCGGAGCGATCAAGGAAGTCGATTATACGCTGCCTTTCCCGATTCAGGGCGCCACCGGCGCCAATGATACCGGCGTCGCTGTCGGCGGCATGGCGCTTTCCGCCAATACTGTCCTGATTGCAGGCAATTCCGTCGATCAGAGCAGCGCCGAGAATTACAACCCGTTCGGCTACCGGGATATTTTTCTGACTGTGACGGATAAGGACCTGAACGACACAAAACAAATCTGGCTGACCGACTATGCGAACAAAGAAAGGATCTCGGTGGGCAATCCCCATCTTGTAAAAATCAACGACACGCGTTTTTTGGTGATTTGGGAGGAAACATCGGAAAACGGAACGGTGCGCCTGCGCAGCGCTGTTGTGGATGAAAACGGCTCGGTGCTGGCGCAAAGCCGCATGGAAAACGCCCGGCTTTCGGATTGTGAGCCGATTTTATGTGCCGACGGTATGGTGCGCTGGTATGTTACATTGCGCAGCGCGCCGGTGCTTTATACGATGGATGCCGACGGCAAATTGATTGGCGCAGAATCGGAGCCGATAGAGCCGCTGCCGACGCAGCCGACAGACCCTCCCGCAACAACCGAGCCGCAGCCCGAGCCTCCGGCGGTGGGGGAGGAAGACCTTGATCTTTTGGCGACCTTTCTTTGGGATGTCTACACGGCTCGCGCAGGTGAGCCGGACGGCTTTGGGTATTACAGAAACGCACCGGACGAACAGGAAGTGCTGCAGCAGGTTCTGATGCCTGGACTGCTGGTGTTTTACGATCATTATTATCCCACCGGCGTTCCGATACTGTCCTCTTATTCGGATCCGCTGCACCGCTTTGCATCCTGTCGAAAGGTACCGGCAGAAAAAATGAACCAGGTCTTACTCAGGATGTTCGGCATTTTGCCGGAGGATGATGCCGAAAGTGACCTGTGGTATTATTACGGCGGAAATTATTATCTGGCGGAGGAGCTCAATGAAGAGCCGGTTTATTACTATATGTCGGTGATCGAACAGACTGTGCTGCAAAACGGCAGACTCCGGATTGTCTTGTTGACAGAGGAGTATGATATGCAGCAGGGAACGACCCTGCCGGGCGGGCTGAGAGCCACCGTCGAGGGCGCCGTGTTTGAAGAAAGCGGCGTTCGCTTCTGGCAGATTGATTCGCTTGTTGTTGCATCCGCTGTGTCGGATGCGCCCGGCGACTCGACGCAGCCGGCCACCGAACCGACCACTGTGCCGACTACCGAACCAACCACCGAACCAACCACGGAGCCGACCACGGAGCCGACGACCGCGCCGACCACGGTACCGACAACGCAGCCGGAGGAAAATCCTGATAAACCACAGGCGCAGAAAAGCGGCGATATGGATGGAGATGGAAAGCTCAGCACCTCCGACGCGCGGATGGCATTGCGCGCCGGTGTGGGGCTGGAGAAGCTGCCCGAGACTCTTTTTTCGGTTGCCGATGTGAACCGGGACGGAACGGTCAATACTTCCGACGCGCGCTTGATTCTGCGAGCGGCAGTCGGTTTGGATGATCTTCCCGTATGACAATAAAAACGCCGCCTGAAACAGCAGCTTCAGGCGGCGCTATTTTTTGTTTTTCACTGTGCTTTTGGCAGATTCTTCAGCAGCGAGGTGAATTCCTTGACCAGCTTGGAGGCGGTATGCTTACCGGCGGATACACTTTCCTCATAGTGTAATGGTGCGACAATGGAGCCGAAATCATTGTCCGGAATGATATAGCCGATTTCATCGTTGCAAAGTCCGAGAACGATCAATTGTCCGCCGGCAATCTCCTCCAGCGGCGCGAACTGCCAGGAGGTCCCGTCATAGCTCTCGGCGGCGTCGAAACATCCGCCGCGGACGATTTCCGGCGCAACCTCACCAGGCAGCAGCGCGAGCTTGATTTCTTTTCCCAGCTCGGCATAACCGATCTCGCTGACAATCAGGAGCTGCCCGTCATCGTCGCCTTCGAGCATGTCATTGTCAATAACCTGCAGCTTTGCCAAAAGACCAAAAATCCGGTTGGTCACCCGGATCAGGATTTTTTTGCCGGTGATATTCAAAATTGGCTCCACCGGCTGCATTTCTGCCGCAAGACAGAATTTACCGACAGCTCTGCCGTATTCCTGGATGCTTTCCGTGCGGCTCAGCCCCTCCGGCACGTTGCCGCTTCGCTCGGTGGCAATGGCAAGCTGTGCTCCCTGGAAAAATAAAGCGTTTTCGCCGTTTTTTTCAATTTCCTCACACAGGTAATAAGGATAGTCGGCGCTGATGATTTTGTTGCTGCCGCCGAACTGGGTCGGGTGCGCCGCCATTACCACTGCGCGGGTTGCCGGACTGCCGTCATCCGGCGTAAAGAGGAAGGAATGGATCTCTGTCATCATTACTTCCGGCGGGCGCTTATCCCGCACAAACCGGCTGCCGTCCTGCACGGCATGGGCGAGAACGCCGGGCTTTCTGTTTTCCGCCGCAGCGCGGATGATTCGGCAGGCGGTCTGCTTCAGATTTTCCATAAAGGCTTCGTTTCTTCCGGATACAAAGTCGGTTTCCTCCCGTTTGAGCTTGCCCGGGTTAACCTTGAGAGCCGTGGTCAATTCGCCCCAGATTCCCATGGTATCGATGCAGGAATGGGAATGGGTGGCGCTGATATTTATGCTGATAATTTGATTTTCTTCGCAGAACCCGGCGAGGCGGGCGCGGATGTCGTTGATGTCGTGGTTGGAAATGCCGACGCAGTCGATCACGGCAAAAACGGCGACGCCTCTGCCGCTGCCGTCCGAAAGGGCGACGGCACGAATCATCTGATCATCCAGCACGCCTTCCGCCACATTGGGCGGATAGGCGAGATAACCGCCGATATAGTATTTTTCCGCCGTGACATCCTCCGGTAAAAGGCTCGCCTTGGCAAAGCCCAGCTCCCACCGGGCGTTCGGTGCTTTTTCCGTTAAAAAGCAATCGGTGCCGGGCAGCGGCAGGTTTGGGTCAAAATCAAGTATATCGCCTTTTTTTCCGTCCGGCAGTGCCATGCCGATGGCGGAGCAAAGTCCGCTCGCGGCATGATCGGCGGTTTCATATAAGAACTTTTTGCCTGCCGGGGTTTTCAGCTTTTCTCGGATCAGCGGGATTGCCGCCGCAGTCGCCCCTGCAAACAGACCAAATTTCAGCCACTTATTTATCTTCATCGCTCAGCCCTCTTTTTTTGATTATGATTTCTGAAAACATAACGCCCATGGTATCTTCTTTGAGCTCCAGCAGTCCGCATCCGCCGCGCAAAAGCCGTCGGGGGAGCAGGTAGACTGCGCTGACAAAGCCTTTGGTCAAAAACTTCTGATCATAGTCCAAATCCTCTTCGCCGAACTGCGTCCCCTGGTACAGGATTTCGCCGTTGAACAAAACGGTATGACGGGTCGCCTTTTCGCTTCTTTTGTCCAGATATACGACGCGAATCTCATAGTCTGACGGCGCGGTCAGCCCGCTGACCTTGCAGGCAAAGGTAAAGTTATCATAAACGCTTAAAATGCTCATCGGCGCGCTGCCGTTGTTGACGGCGGGATTGTCACCCCGAAAGTTCAAATAGACCTCTCCCTGCTGCATGGTGCCGGTTTCCGCAAGTCCGTTTCGCGCGACGGAATAATAGTACTCGTCCTTTTCCGTTTCGGTGCGGTGAATGACATCCAATAGATAAGGCAGGCGCTTTTCCTCCTGCATGGTGTCCGCAAGAGAGAATCGATGCAGCAAATACGCCCGGTCGGTAAGCGGCAGATCAATGGTTTCCAGCGTAGCGCCCCGCTCCCAGGAATCTCCGCAATAGCGCGCTACGTCCGTCTGGTAGCCAATGGCTTGAAACAGAAAGGCGGCGTACTCCTCTAATTTTCCCCGCAGAGCGGTATATTCGGCGTCAAACTCCCGCTGTAAAACCGCGCGGCTTTGCGCGAGGCTGCCTTTTTCCAGAAGCGCTCGCGCTTCCCGCAGCAGAGATAGCTCGAATCTCCGTCGTTTTTGAATGAGAAGATCACAGCTCGCCCGGAACAAATGCAGTACATATCTCCAGTTCTTCCGAAGCTCCGGGTTTTTTTCACCGGCAAGGAGCCACTTTTGACAGGTGCTTTCAATGCAGCCGCCTTCCGCCGGGTCGGTATTCCAATTTTCCTCCAGCCCGAATATGGCGTCGGTTAAAAGCGCAATATCGCTTCCCGGGAAAAACAGCCGCACATAATCCGCAACACTCTGCCGCAGATCGATCTCGCCGAAATAATCCATATCCGACCAGATCATCTTGTTCAGGTCGTCGTTGACTCCTTCGGAATAACTGACGCTTCCGATGACGTACCCTCGCGTCAGACGATGGATCCGCCGGTATTCACGCGGACGGGGATTGACGCATTCACGGCTTTCGGCGATTGCCCAGGCGAAATGCCAGTCGTTGCGGTCAAAATGGACAGGGTATTCACTTCGCACATTATGGGTGATATCCGGATACAAGCGAATCGGATATTCCTCCGGCAGACGCATACGCAGCTCGTCCAGATCCATGGCGCGGTTCGGACCGAGAATCACGCCGTCGATCAATGACGGCATTTTTTCCATTTCCCGCAGGAACACCTCCCCCCAATCCGGGTATTGGTGCGGCGCCTGGGCGGAAGGAAACATTTTTGCCTGCGGGTGGTATCGCTTTAACAGGCGTGAAATTTCCTCGACACGGTGGATAAATTCGTCGGCGTAAAGATCGCCGGGGTCGCCGCCCGGCGGAAAAACCGTGTTAATTTCCGGCATTCTGCGAAATACCTTCCGGCGATTTTCCAACGCCTCTTCCAGCGTTTTTTCCGCATTCGGATACCATAGCGATACATCCAGCTCCCACTCCTTTGCCAGCGCGGAAGCCTTTGCGCAAAGCTCCTCCGGTTCATAGCGCATCAGTCGGTTCTTTCGCTGCGTTCCTTCTGAGGGAATGTGCTCTACGGTGTTACAGCCGAAATACATCATATCCAGATAATACCGCTCATAGTCGGTGAGTGACCACGCGTCATAGGCGTTCGGCGTTGTGCGATAGCCCAGCTGATGACCGCGGACAGACATATAGGGGGTGTAACTGCCGGTAATATCGTCGATCAGATAAATCTCGCCGTTTTCGTATTCTGTCCGGCGAAGAAACAGACCGATGGCGTAAACAAGACCGCGCAGCCCCTTGGCGCGAAAAATAAAACTGCGATTCCCCTCAATGCGGTATGCGTCCGGATCTGAAATCGCAGGATCAATTTCCAGCCGGATTTCGCCGGGCAGACAAAGCTGCGGCTTCTTGCCGGTGCGGCAATGCAGCTCCGTGCGCAGCAGCTCCGCAGCTTTTTTTGCTTCAGCGCTGCCGTCATGCGCCACAGTATTTACAGAAAAATGGTTTCGCACGGGATCACCTCCTTTGAAATATGGTATCATATCTTCTAATTCTTAGCAAGAGGCAAAAAGTTTTTTATGAAAAGCGCCGCAAAATGCCGTCGTTTTTTATTTGTTTTTCTTGTTGCAAAAATGTTAAATTTTCCTTTTTGCTCTTGACAGTATAAAGGAAGAGCGTATAATATGATTGTACATAAATTAGACGTAGGAGGTTTTTCCATGAATTTGGATTCTATCCCGACCATCACCGGCGAAGGTGAGCCGATCACCGTGACCAGCTTCTTTGAGCTTCTCTGGGCTGTCCTGTTCCAGCTTTATGATAAGATCCTGGCTTTGTTCGGTATGTAATGGATGATAAAATGCAGACGGTTTTCCCACGGGATACCGTCTGTTTTTTTGTCCTCTTTTTTTGTAAATTTGTTTTGCGCTCTTTACAAACGGGGAAAATGCTGTTAAAATTGTAAAATAGTACAGATATTACCTGGACGGAGGGTGTATGTATGGCAAATTCGATAAAAAAAGCATGGTATAAGGAAATGGCGGTCTATCAGGTCTGGCCCCGCAGCTTTTGTGATGGCAACGGGGACGGCATCGGCGATTTGAAAGGCATTTTGTCTAAACTCGATTATATCAAAAGCCTTGGCGTGGATGCGATCTGGTTTTCTCCTCTTTATGTTTCGCCGCAGAAGGACTACGGCTATGACATCGCCGATTATCGCAATATTGCGCCCGAGTACGGTACGATGGAGGATTTTAAAGCTGTGCTGGACGGCGCGCACAAGCGGGGGCTGCGGGTGATTATGGATTTGGTCGTTAATCATACCTCCGACCAGCATCCGTGGTTCCTTGAAAGCAAAAAAGGAAAAGACAATCCTTACAGCGATTATTATATCTGGCGCAAGGGCAGGATGAACAATAAGCTGCCGCCCAATGACTGGCGCTCGACCTTTGCCGGTCCCGGCTGGCAATATGTGCCGGAACGGGATGAGTATTATCTGCATCTGTTCGCCACCGAGCAGCCGGATCTGAACATGGACAATCCCAAGGTTCGCGCCGAGGTCAAGGATATTATGAAATTCTGGCTGGATATGGGCGTGGACGGCTTCCGTGAGGATGTGATTACCTTTATTTCCAAGCGCGAAGGACTGCCGGATGGTTTTCCGCTGCCCGTCGCCGCCGGGGTGGAGCATTATATCGACGGTCCCCATCTTCACGAGTACCTGATGGAGTTTAAGGACGTATGGGGTAAATATGACTGTGTGACCATCGGTGAGGCGCCGATGATGACCCCAAAGCGTGCGCTCAAGCATATCTCCGAGGGAGACGAGCAGGAGCTGAATATGATGTTCCATTTCCAGCATATGGAGGCGGACTGCATGTTCGTCAGCTGGATTAAAATGCCCTTTAACCTCAAAAAGCTGAAAACAGTTTATACCAACTGGCAGAAACAGCTTTACGGCAAGGCGTGGAACGCCCTTTATATCGAAAACCACGATCAGCCGCGGGTGGTCAATCGCTATGGCAGTCTGAAATACCGCAAGGAAAGCGCAAAAATGCTGGCGGTCATGTATATCTGCCAGAGCGGTACGCCCTTTATTTATCAGGGACAGGAAATCGGCATGACCAATATCGGGCTGAAGGACATTAACCAGTATGAGGATGTTTCGACCAAAAACATTTATCATATGGCGCGCTCCTTCGGTGTGAAGGACGAAACAGTGATGAAGCTGGCGGCGTATGCGTCCCGCGACAACGCCCGTACGCCGGTTCAGTGGTCTGATGAGAAAAACGCCGGATTTACCTCTGCCGACAAGCCCTGGTTCCCCATCAACCCGAATTATACCGAGATCAATGTCAAAGAAGCGCAGGAGGATCCCGATTCAATCCTGAACTTCTACCGCAAGCTTCTGAAATTCCGCAAAGAGAATGAAATCGTGATCTACGGCGATTACACCGAATACTATCACGAGCGGGACGATTTATATTGCTATGGCAGAACCTATGAGGGCAAGCGGATGCTGGTAATCTGTTCGTTCAGCGAAAAGAACATTACATTCACCGCGCCGCCCGCCTATGATTTGAGCTTTGGCAAATGTATGATCTGCAACTACGATGACCCAACGGCTGTTGCCGGCGGCTGCGTTTTGCGCCCGTACGAGACCCGCGTATATCTGTTTGAGTAAGAAAGGGAGGATTTCCAATGGCGATTACGGTAAGCGAGGCATATTTCAATTCCTCGACCGGAAAAAACAAAATTCATACGTTGATTTGGAAGGACGAGGAAGTCCAGCCTGTCGGCGTACTGCAAATTGCGCACGGTGTTTGCGAGCATATCGAGCGATATGATGATTTCGCGCGCTTCCTGGTTGGCTGCGGCTTTGTGGTCGTTGGCAACGATCATCTTGGGCACGGTAAGAGCGTCAATGCGATGGAAGAGCTTGGCTGTTTTGCGGACGAAAACGGCGATGTGCGCATGATTGACGATATGCACATCCTCTATCGTATCATGAAAAAACGTTATCCTGAGCTGCCGTACTTTCTGTTTGGGCACAGCATGGGTTCTTTGTTGGCGCGGCAATACTGCGCGGTCTTCGGATATGAGCTGAGCGGCGCTATTTTCTGCGGCACCGGCAATATCATCGGCGCGGCGGTGCTGGCAAAGGCGCCGCTGGATAAACTGGTGGAAAAGCTCGGCGCCGACAGCGATAAGGTCGATTTGTTTGCGTTGAATAACAAAATGTACAATCAGGCGTTCCGCGATGAAAACGATGAATACGCCTGGCTTTCCCGCAATGTGGAGAACCGCGAGAATTACCGCGCAGACCCCTATTGCGGCTTCCCGCTGAAGGTTGGCGGTTTCCGTGATCTGGCGACGATTATGCTCAAGGTCAGTCATCCGGACTGGGCGTTCAAGGTGCCAGTGGATTTCCCGATTCTATTGATCTCCGGCGCAAAGGACCCGGTCGGCAGCAACGGCAAAGGCGTTCTGAAAACCGTGGATGCACTGGAAAAGGCGGGCAATGAGCCGACGGTCATCCTTTATCCGGGTGACCGGCACGAAATTCTCAATGAAGACGACAAAGATATTGTTTACAGCGATATCAAAAAATGGCTGTGCGAGCAGCTTGCCGAACAATAATTCTGCAACGTAAGGGATGGTTAATATGGAGATACAGCAGGCGATCTCCTCGCTTGTTTTATACGGGGAAAAGCAGGGACTTCTGACGGCGGAGGACCGAATCTATACGGTGAACCTCCTGCTGGAGCGTCTCGGGCTTGACGCCTATGTGCAGCAAAAGGCGCTCGACGCGCCGCTGGAAGAGATTCTGGCTGCAATTCTGGATTATGCCTGTCAAAAGGGGCTGTGCGAAGACAGTGTGACCTACCGTGATCTGTTTGATACCAAGATCATGAACTGCCTTTTGCCGCGCCCCTCCGAGACAAGACGGGTGTTTTTTGAAAAATACAAGGAATCTCCGCAGGCGGCAACAGATTGGTACTACGCTTTTTCCCGTGCCTCCGATTACATCCGCACATATCGGGTGAAAAACGATATCAAATGGATTACCCCGACGGAATACGGCGACATTGACATTACCATCAATCTTTCCAAGCCGGAAAAGGACCCCAAAGCCATTGCCGCAGCGGCAAAAATGACGAAAAGCAGCTATCCGCTCTGTATGCTCTGCCCGCAGAATGAGGGCTATGCCGGCAGACTGGATCATCCGGCACGGGAAAACCACCGCATCATTCCGCTGACCATCGATGGCGCGCGCTGGTATTTACAATACTCGCCCTATGTTTATTATCACGAGCATTGCATCGTTTTTAACGGCAGCCATGTGCCGATGAAAATCGATCGGTCTGCGTTTCGTAAGCTCTTTGATTTTGTGCGGCAGTTCCCCCATTATTTTGTCGGCTCTAATGCGGATCTGCCCATCGTCGGCGGCTCTATCCTTTCTCACGAGCATTTTCAGGGCGGTCATTATACCTTTGCGATGGAAAAGGCGCCGGTTGAAACCGAATTTCACTTCCCCGATTTTCCGCAAATCAAAGCGGGCATTGTCAAGTGGCCGATGTCTGTGCTGCGCCTGACCGCGGCGGACCCCGATGAGCTGACCGAGCTGGCGGATCGGGTGCTTTGCGCCTGGCGCGCTTATTCCGATTCGGAAGCCTTTATTTTCCACGAGACAGACGGGGTGCCCCATAATACCATTACGCCCATTGCGCGCCGCAGGGGGGAAGCGTTCGAGATTGACCTTGTGCTGCGCAATAACATCACAACCGATTTGTATCCGGACGGCGTGTATCATCCCCATCCGGAATATCATCACATTAAAAAAGAGAACATCGGTCTGATCGAGGTCATGGGGCTTGCGGTTCTGCCCGCCCGGCTGAAAAAGGAAATGGCACTTCTGGCGGACGCCATGCTGGAGGGCAGGGATTTTTCGCAGGATGAGATCATCGGCAAGCACGCCGACTGGGCAAGGAAGATTGCTGCGGAGCATACGATCACAAAAGACAATATCCATGATATTCTGCGCCGGGAGATCGGCATGGTTTTTGCCGCCATTTTGGAACAGTGCGGCGTTTTCGCCCGTACCGAAGCGGGCCAAAAGCAGTTTTTGCGTTTCCTTCAATCGGTCTGATCTTCCCGGATCGCATAACAAAGCAAATAGGCGCTAAAGACCGCCGGAGAAGCGCCGCCAACCCCGAAGGAAATCGATGCGGCGGTTAAGAGTAAGGCAACCAGAATACTGCAAAAAGCGGCTTTTCTGCAAAGAGAGCCGCTTTTTTTGCTGCGCTGCACCGCCGGCAGCGCGCGAAAAATCCGTTCGCCGTCCAGGGGTTTTGCTAAAAGCAGATTGATTGCGCCCAACAGAAGACTGACGGCGCCGGTTCTCCTGAAAATGGGCAGGGGAGACTGCAATAAAAAAAGTGCCGCAAGAAAACTGCCGGCAGGACCCGCGCAGGCAATCAGCCCGTCCTGCCGGTAGGAAAACAGCTGCTCTCGGGGATAGGTGATCCGCGCACCAAAGGGCGTTATGCGAAGGGAACCGGCGTTCTTTTTTAGCAGGCGCATCATCAAAAGATGACCGCCTTCGTGCAGGGCTGCTGCCAGGAATGCCGACAGCAGAATATCTTTTCCTTTGTGCGTGATCATTAGCGCCGCCAGTGTCAATTCCGGCACGCCGATCTCCAGATGCAGCTTCCCGAGCTTACAACGCATATAGATCTGAAAACAGTTCGCTTATGGGGTTCAGGCATTCGCCGTTGACGCGATATTCCAGATGCAGGTGCGGTCCGGTGCTGTCGCCGGTGCTGCCTACGCGGGCGATGGTTTCTCCGGCACGGATTACCGTGCCCTCCTTGACCAGAATTTCGGAGCAATGCTGATAGAGTGTCTGAATTTTTTCCTCCGTTGTGTTTTTGTGGTCGATCATTAAAAATTTCCCCCTGCCCGGCGTCTCGTCCACCAGAGAGACCACGCCGTCCATCACGGCATGAATGTCCGTGCCCGCTTTTGCGGCGATGTCCACGCCCTTATGGTCTTCGTCGTAGGCATCAATGGGAGAGATGCGTTTGCCAAAGGAGGAGCTGATCCATCCGTCAACCGGAAAAACAGGCTCGGCTGTCAGCTTCTGCGAAAGATAGGAAGCGGAGGCGCCAAGGGGCTCTGCGAGGGCGAGCGCCGGCTCAGAGAGAACTTCATCCGGCAATGTCGCAGCGGTTTCCCGGGTTGCTTCTTCTGTGATTTCTTCGGTTGGTTCCTCTGCCGGCAGCTGCGGCTGCGCTTCTTCCGTCAGAGGCAGGAGACCTTTCCAGTCGTCCACGGTCCATTTCTTTTCGCTCAACGCCCGGTATTCCGCCAGAAACCGTTCACCGTTTTCCGGGGACAGACGGCTGTAGCCGAAACAGATGCCAAAAACCAGAAAGCAAAGGATAAATTGAACCGTGGTCATTTTTACAAAAAAATCTTTTTTGTTTTCACTCATGCGTCTCCGTCCTTTCCTGTAAAAAAAGTATGACACGATTTTTATAATTATGATTCTATGGATATTTTTCTTGACAGGTGCAGTGGAAACGATTAGAATAAATATAGTGCTTGTAAAAGGAGATGAGGAAATGGACGCTGGCCCCGGCAGTAGACGCCACCGATGGAGCAGGAAGCATAAGAACCCGGTCCGTTTTTCTCGTCTTTTTTACGGGAAAAGCTGAATCTTTTATGCTCCTTATCCTGTCTTGTAAAGATTTGATGAGGAGGTCTTTTTGTGAAAGATGAAGTCGTTGCGTTGATTGAACAGCGCAAGTATAAAAGCCTTTTTGATCTTTTGGATGTCATGAATCCCGTCGATCTCTCCCTGCTGATGGCGGAGCTCAACAGGGAGGACATGCTCAAGGTTTTCCGGCTGCTGCCAAAGGATAAGGCGGCGGATGTTTTTGCCTATCTCCAGCCGGATGACCAGGAAAAGCTGATTACCAGCCTGACCGACAGCGAGCTGGAAAATGTGATTGCCGAATTGTTTCTGGACGATACGGTTGATCTGGTCAGCGAAATGCCCGCAACGATTGTGCGGCGTATTCTGAAAACAACCGATCCCCATCAGCGCAAGCTGATCAATGAAATTCTGCAATATCCCGATGACAGCGCCGGCAGTCTGATGACCATTGAATTTGTCGATTTGCGCGGCAATATGACGGTGGATGCCGCCATCGAAAAGATTCGCCGCGACGCCATTGACAAGGAAACAATTTACACCTGTTATGTATTGGACGACACCCGCCATCTGATTGGCATTGTGACGGTCAAGGATTTGCTGATTGCCAAGGGCGACACGGTGTTGTCGGAGATTATGCAGACCAATATCATTTCCGCCCACACCCTTGACGATAAGGAGGATGTGGCGAAAACCTTCGATAAATATCACTTTCTGGCGCTTCCGGTTGTTGATTCCGAAAATCGACTGGTCGGCATTGTCACCATTGATGACGCCATGGATGTTCTGCAGGAAGAGAACGCCGAAGATTTCGAGATTATGGCGGCTGTCAATCCGTCCGATGATACCTATTTCAAAACCTCTGTATTTAAGCACGCCAAGAATCGCATTGTCTGGCTGACGGTGCTGATGTTTTCTTCCATGCTTTCCGGTGCGATCATCAATCATTTTGACGCGGCGTTTACCGCCTACCCGATACTGGTTTCCTTTATGACCATGATCAGCGGCACCGGCGGCAACAGCGGCAGCCAGTCCTCTACTCTGGTCATTCGCGGCATGGCGACAGATGAGATTAAGGGTAGGGACTATTTTCGCGTCGCTTGGAAAGAATTTCGCGTGGCGCTGATCTGCGCCGTCGCGCTGGGGCTGATGAACGGTCTGCGCGTGTTTGTTCAATATCACGATTTTCGGTTGGCGCTGGTTATCTTTTTGACGCTGATATGTACCGTTGTATTTTCTAAATTGCTGGGCTGCTCGCTGCCGATGCTGGCAAAAAAGATCCATGTGGATCCTGCGATCATGGCGACTCCCTTTATTTCCACCATTGTGGACGCCTGCTCCATGTTCCTTTACTTTACCATCGCGACGGGGATACTTCATATCGCCGCATAGCGTCCGAAAGGGTCGATGTTTTTGAATTACCGATTTGCCGCGCCCTGCTTGTTTGGGTTGGAAGCGCCTTTGGCAGAGGAGCTGCGCGACTTGTCTGCGCAGAATGTGCAGGCGGAAAATGGCAGGGTGCTCTTTTCCGGAGATGCGCAAACGCTGATCCGCGCTAATTTTTGCAGCCGTTATGCCGAGCGGATCCTTCTTTTGATCGGCGAATTTCATGCGGTTACTTTTGAATCGCTGTTTGAGGGTGTCAAGGCTCTGCCCTGGGAGCGGTGGATCGGCAAGACCGACCGGTTTCCGGTCAAGGGCTATTCTCTCAACTCCCGGCTGTTCAGCGTACGAGACTGCCAGTCCATTATAAAAAAAGCCGTGGTCGAGCGGCTTAAGCAGGTATATCATATTCCATGGTTCGAGGAAACCGGTGATCTGTATCAGATTCAGTTTTCCATTCTCAAGGATCATGTTTCGCTGATGATTGATACCAGCGGCGAGGGGCTGCATAAGCGCGGTTATCGTCCTGCCGCCAATGCCGCGCCGATCCGGGAAACGCTGGCGGCGGCGCTCTGTCGTTTTTCTCATCTGCGAGGGTACCACACGCTCTATGATCCGATGTGCGGCTCCGGCACCATTCCGATCGAGGGTGCGCTGCTGGCGCTGAATATCGCACCGGGGCTGTTTCGGGATTTTACCGCCCGGCACTGGTGCCATTTTCCCGACCGCCTCTGGCGACAGGAAAAGGAGCGGGCGCAGTCCCTGCAAAAGTCGGAGCCGCAGTTTCATGTCTTTGCGTCCGATATTGATCGCAGAAGCCTGGAGCTGGCGTCCGGTAATGCCCGCCGTGGAGGCGTTGAGAAATTTATCACTTTTGAAAAGGCGGATCTTCGTGCGTTTCAAAAGCATTCGGAAAAAGGCACCGTAATCGTCAATCCCCCTTATGGCGAGCGGCTGCTGGACATCAAAGAGGCGGAAGAAATTTACCGGATCATGGGTGAAAAATTTCTGCCGGAGCGGGGCTGGACCTATTCTATTATTTCGCCGGATGAGCATTTTGAACAGCTTTTCGGCAGAAAAGCGGACAAACGCAGAAAGCTTTACAATGGCATGATCAAATGTCAGTATTATATGTATTTCAAACCGATCGGAGGCTGAAAACAATGAAACATCTGTTTATTGTCAACCCCATGGCAGGAAAAGGAAAGGCAGCGGCGCTGGCGGTGCCGGAGATAGAACGCGCCTGTAAGCAGCGCGGTGCGGATTATGAAATTCACCTGACTTCCGCCGCAGGCGACGGTGAAACCTATACGCGCAAGGTTGCCGAATCCACCACCGAGCCGCTGCGCGTATACGCCTGCGGCGGCGACGGCACACTCTATGACGTCGTTAACGGCGCCATCGGGCATGACCATGTGGAGATCGCCTCCGTGCCCCTTGGCTCCGGTAATGATTTTATCCGTCTGTTTGGCAGTCGGGAAATGTTCGCTGATATCGGCGCGCAGATGGACGGCAAGGCGACGGTGCTGGATGCGATCTGGTGCAACGGCAAATACGCAATCAACCAGTGCTCCATGGGCTTTGACGCCAATGTCTGTGATAAACAGGCGAGCTTCAAAAAGCTTCCCTGGCTCAACGGGGAGGCGGCATATATTGCTTCTCTTCTGTATTGCTTCATAAAAAAAATGGAAAACACCTTTACCATTTCCATTGACGATGGTCCCGCAGAAACCATGAAGGTGCTGTTTGCCTATGTCGGCAACAGCCGCTGGTACGGCGGCGGCTTCATGGCAGCACCGCTGGCGATGCCCGACGACGGTCTTCTGGATTTTGTTATTGTGAAAAAGGATATTCCCCGTATCAAAATGCTCTCCTTGATCGGTCCGTATAAAAACGGCAAGCATCTGGGCTGGGATCGCACCATCTTCAAACGCGGCAAAAAAATTCATATCACCAGCGACGAAACCTCGGTGGTGAATGTAGATGGCGAGATCCAGTATGTCAAGGAATCCACCATGAAAATCGTTGAAAAAGCCGTCCGCTTTATCATTCCCACCACCTCCCACTATTTTGAAGACGTCGCTTCCGGAAAAATCAGCGATTCCCGCCCCATCAATCCATAAAATACCCTGCGCTCAAAGCGCAGGCTTCGGTCGTTTTGAACGCTTTGGTCGTTGATATGATGGAAAGCGGAACTTTTTGAAAAAAACAGTTGACATCGGCTGGTGAAGTGTGTATAATATGTCTTGCTCGTGGGAAAACGGTTCCTGAGGGCTGCGGTACAACGCCGCATGGGTAACGCTGCTATGGCTCAGAAGGTAGAGCGCATCCTTGGTAAGGATGAGGTCACCGGTTCGACTCCGGTTAGCAGCTCCACGCCTGCATTCCCGGTGAATGCGGGCGTTTTTTAATCGCGAAATGCTGAGGAGGTCTTATCCGTGGGTAATTATCATGTGAACGGACGCGCTCTGGTGGATGAAAAAGGCAGAGAGCGAATCTTTAACGGCATCAATATGGTTCGTAAAAGCCATGATCCCGAGAAAGAGGGGCTTGCCGCCATTGTTCCGGAGCACTGGGATGAAGAACTGGTCCGCAAATTAAGCGCTAAGGGAATCAATCTGATCCGTCTTGGTTTGATCTGGGAGTTTGTGGAGCCGCAGCCCGGCGTTTATAACGAGGAATATTTGGACTTTTACGCCAACTTCATGGACATTTGTGCCAAATATGACATTGATTGCTTTCTGGATATGCATCAGGACCTCTACGGCAGCTATGATCTGCCCTGGGGCGGTGACGGCGCGCCGAAATGGGCATATCTTTCCGGCGGAAAGGCGCCGCAAAAGCCGAAATTTGTCTGGGCGGAGGGATATTTCTTCCCCGGCGCCTGCCATACCGCCTTTGATAATTTCTGGAACAACGCCAGGGTGGATGGCAAGGGACTTCAGGATTATTTCTGCGATATGTGGGCGCATGTTGCCGAGCGTTTTCAGGATAAGCCCAACCTGTTTGGTTTTGATATTTTTAATGAGCCCTTCCCCGGCTCCTCCGGCGGCAAGGCATTCCGCCGTCTGGTGATGGGCATTGCCTCTACGGTTCTGACCAGCAAGCGTGTCAATAAACCGGAGCTGATCAAGGAGCTGTTGGATGCCGACAAACGCGGCGAATTGATCAATGTGCTCAATGATCCGGTGGTCTATCAGTCGATTATAAAAAAAGCAGCGCCGATTATCCGCGAATTTGACGTGCAGTATTACTATCCCTTCTTCCGCAAGGTCGCTTCGTCCATTCGTCAGGTAACCGGGCGCGGCGTGATCATGATGGAAAACTGTTATTATTCCAACCTTGGCATTCCGTGCAGCACGCCCCGGCTTGTCTATCGGGACGGTACGCCGGAGCCGGATTTGGTTTTCGCGCCTCATGGCTATGATTTAATGGTGGATACCCCGGCTTACAACGATGCGAGCAATGAGCGTGTGGATCATATTTTCGATGAGCATGAGCGCACCCAGGCACGTTTGAATGTGCCGGTGGTGGTTGGCGAGTGGGGCGGCTTCTATTCAGATGAAGGCAGCAACTATTCTCATCTTGCCCATCTTCTCCATAAGTTTGACGGCAACTGCTGGAGCCAGACCTATTGGTGTTATACCGACGGCATGGAGGATTCGGATATTATGGGCTATTTGTCCCGTCCGTATCCCCGCGCGATTGCCGGTCATATCCTTTCATTTTCTACCGATTGGGATAAACGGCTGTTTACTCTTTCTTTCAGCGCGGATGCCGCTTCTGTCAAAAAGAACGAAATCTTTATGCCGATCGAGCCGAAAGAGATCAGGGGCTGCTCTAAGCATTCCGTTAAGGAGCTGCCGACCGGCGGGTATCTGGTAACCTGCAGCGCTGATGCAGGCGAAAATCGAATCGAAATTACATATTAAGAGCAAAAATATTGCCAAACACCCCCCAAATCCTGTTTGGGGGGCTTTGGTGCTGTAAAAGGAGGCGCTTTTGTGTCGTTTTTTAGAAAGAAAAAAGCGGAGCCGCTTTTTGCCGAGCCTCTGAGAGGTCCTGTGGAGTGGATCATTGTCGGTCTTGGCAATCCGGGCAAAGAATATGAATATACCCGTCATAATGCGGGATTTTTGTTTTTAGATGTGCTGTGCAACCAGAAGCATTGCCGGATTGATCGGCTGAAATTTCGCGCCCTTTGCGGCGAAATCATGCTGGGAGAGCACCATTGCCTGCTGATGCGTCCGCAGACCTTTATGAATCTGAGCGGCGATGCCGTGGGCGCTGCGGCCGCTTTTTACAAAATTCCGCCAGAGCGGGTTTTGGTTGTTTTTGACGATATTTCTCTGCCCTTCGGCACGCTGCGCATTCGCCGCAAAGGCTCCGCCGGCGGACATAATGGGATCAAAAGCATCATTTATCAGCTGGGATCTGATCAGTTTCCCCGTATCAAGGTTGGTGTCGGAGATCGGACGGATCGAGAGGAGCAGTTGAAAGATTATGTTCTCGGCAAATTCAGCAAAACGGAACTGGAAGAGCTGAAAAAAGAATTGGAAACGGCGGTTGCCGCCGCCGAGCTGATGGTAAACGGTTCCATAGAGCAGGCAATGAACCTGTACAGCAGGTAACGGAGGACGTATGAATGCATTAACGCGCATTTGGCAGGATCAGCCGGAATTCAAAACCATCCTGTCTGATATCCATCACCGGATCCTTCCGATTGGAATACTGGGGCTTGCGCCGGTTCTCAAGGCGCATTTGATTTCTTCGATTTCGTCTTCTCTTGCGAGGAAGGCGTTGGTTGTGCTGCCGGACGAGGCGGCTGCGCACCGGATGGCGTCCGACCTGACGGTCTTCGGTTTGCGTGCGATGGTCTATCCGGCGCGGGATTTTACCTTCCGTACGACTGAAAGCAAATCCCGGGATTTTGAGCAAAAGCGGCTTGCTGTCCTGGGTGCGGTTTTGGATGGCTCCTGCGATATCTGCCTTTGCAGCGCGGAAGCTGCGGCGCAGCTGACCATCCCGCCAACGGAGCTGCAAAAACGGTCTGCAACGCTGCGAACCGGTGAGGAAATTACTTTATCGGCAGTTGTCGAAGCACTGATTTGCGCGGATTATGTCAAAACCGAGATGGTGGACGGTATGGGGCAGTTTGCCGTCCGCGGCGGCATCCTGGATTTTTTTCCACCGGACAGCGCCATGCCGGTTCGCGTGGAGTTCTGGGGCGATACAATCGACAGCCTTTCTCATTTTGACATTCTGACTCAACGGCGCGGCGAGCCGGTAGAACAGGTGAAAATCTCTCCGGCGTCTGAGGTGATTTTTCCTTCCGAAGAGGTTTTGCGTGAAAAACTGGAAGCCTTTACGGCGGGCGTCAAAGGAAAAGGTTCGGTCAAAGCAAGGGAGTCTTTGCGCAAGGACATGGAACGTCTCGATACGGGCTTGCGTCTGACCAGCGTAGATAAATATCTTTCGCTTGCCTATGATTCGCCCGCCTCGATTTTTGATTATTTTTCGGACGCCCTTGTCTTTTTCTGTGAGTCCGCTGGGATTAGAGAAAAACATACGGCAGCGCAGAGCCTCCTGCACGAGGATATGAAAATCCTCTTTGAGGAAGGCGTTCTTTGTAAAGGACTGGATCGTTTTGCCCTGACTTTTCCGGAAATGCTCCGGTGCTTTGCCGAGTGCGGCGGAATTTATATGGATCACTTCGCCCGCGGTTCTTTTGATGTTCCCGTCCGGGATCTGATTAGTGTCACCGCGTCGCAGCTGTCCGCCTGGGAGGGGTCGCTGTCGGTTCTGATTGACGATCTGAAGCCCGCCGCCCTGCGCGGAATGACGCAAGTGATTCTGGCGGGCAGTGAAAAAACGGCGGCGGCTCTTTGCGAGGACCTGATCGCCGAAGGAATCTCTGCAATCTACTATCCTCGTACACCGGAAGGCTTTTTGATCGGTTCGGTCAATATTCTTTCCGGAAGTCTTTCTGGCGGCATGGAGTTCCCCCAGGCAAGGCTCCGGGTGATTACCTATGGCAGAGGACGCAGCGCCGCGCAGGCGGGTAAGCGCAAGGGGCAAAAAGGCTATCAGGCGGGGGAGAGCTTCCATTCCGTTGATGAAATCCATCGGGGAGATTATGTGGTTCATGCAACCCACGGGATCGGCATTTTTGACGGTGTAACCAAGCTGGAAGCCGACGGCGTCATCAAGGATTTTCTTCGGATCCGGTACGCTGCGTCTGATGTGCTGTATGTACCGGTTACTCAGCTGGACCTGGTTTCTAAATATATCGCGCCTCATGGCGATGATGGAAAAGCCGTGAAGCTGAATCGCCTCGGTTCCAAAGAGTGGGAAAAGACCAAATCCAGGGTCCGGGGCGCTGTGCGGGAGATGGCAGGGCAGTTGATTGCCTTGTATTCCAAGCGCCTGCAATCCAAAGGATTTGCCTTTTCGCCGGATATTGATATGCAGAGCGATTTTGAGCGCCGCTTTGAGTTTGATGAAACGGACGATCAGCTGCGCTGCATCGCTGAAATCAAGCGTGATATGGAGCAGCCCCACCCGATGGACCGCCTTTTATGCGGCGATGTCGGGTTCGGAAAAACCGAGGTCGCGCTGCGCGCCGCCTTTAAATGTGTTGCGGACGGAAAACAGTGTGCGATTCTGGTTCCGACAACCATTCTTGCGTTTCAGCATTACCAAACGGTTCTCAAGCGCGTTGACGGGTTCCCGGTTACGGTTGAAATGCTTTCACGCTACCGCACGCCGAAGCAGCAGGCGAAGATTCTGACCAATCTTCGACGCGGTACAATTGATATCATTATCGGCACGCACCGCATGATCTCGCAGGATGTCAAATTCAAGGACGTCGGGCTGGTGATTGTGGATGAGGAGCAGCGCTTCGGTGTGGCGCAAAAGGAACGGCTAAAGGAAATGTTCCCGGATGTCGACGTTTTGACCATGTCCGCGACGCCGATTCCCCGCACACTGAACATGGCGATGACCGGTATCCGGGATATGTCCGTCATTGAGGAAGCACCTTCCGACCGTTTGCCGGTGCAGTCTTATGTGGTAGAGTATGACGAGGGAATCATCGCGGAAGCCATCGAAAAGGAGCTGCGGCGCGGCGGTCAGGTTTATTATCTTCATAACCAGATTGAGGATATCGAAGAAAAGGCGGCGCGGCTTCACGTTCTGGTTCCCCAGGCGCGTATCGGTATCGCGCACGGTAAAATGAATGAGGAAGAGATCAGCTCGGTATGGCAGCAGCTGCTGGAAGGGGAGCTTGACATTTTGGTCTGCACCACCATTATCGAGACCGGGGTGGATGTGCCGAACTGTAATACCCTGATTGTTGAAAATGCTGACCGGATGGGGCTTGCGCAGCTGCATCAGATCCGTGGCAGAGTCGGGCGCTCTTCTCGGCGGGCAAGCGCCTATTTTATGTTCAAAAAAGGGAAGCAGCTGACGGAAATTGCCCAGCGCAGACTGGACGCTATCCGGGAATTTACCGAGTTTGGTTCCGGCTTCAAAATTGCCATGCGCGATTTAGAAATTCGCGGTGCGGGCAATATTCTCGGTGCGCAGCAGCACGGACATATGGAGGCGGTCGGGTATGATATGTATATTCGTCTTTTGACAGAAGCTGTCAGCGAGCTGGAAGGGGAGAAAGACGGTGCGCAGAAGCATCGGGAGACTGCCGATTCTCTTGCCGATAAGGAGTGTCTGATTGATGTGCGGCTCAATGCCCATATCCCCGAAGCTTATATTGAAAGTCTGCCGCAGCGCCTGGGTATTTACCGGCGAATCGCTGATATCAAAAACGAGTCCGATGCGGACGATGTGATCGACGAGCTGATCGATCGTTTCGGCGAACCGCCGGAGAGCGTGCGCGGTTTGATTACGGTGGCGCTCCTGCGTAATACGGCGGCGTCTTTCGGTGTGTATGAGATCAAGCAAAAAGGCGAGAATATTTTACTGTTTGTTCGTCATGTCAACATGACACATATTTCCCGGTTAGCCGGAGCTATGCGCGGTAGGATCATGGTCTCCGCTTCGGATAAGCCGTATATTACCGTTAAAAAAGCGCCGAAGCAAAGCCCGCTGGGTTGTTTGAATGAAGTCTTTACCATTTTGCGTCTGCCGGAAAAGAAAACGGAAAAATAGGTAAATTACTCTTGCAATGCCATTTTCGATATGCTAAACTTATCAAAAAAACAGCGGAGGTTCCTATGGACAAGTATCTGATCAACCCCAATCAAAGGCTTTCTGTCATCAATAAAGATATTTACGGTCATTTTTCCGAGCATCTCGGGAGATGTATTTATGAAGGACTCTTTGTCGGGGAGGATTCGCCAATCCCCAATGTTAACGGGATGCGCGTCGATGTCGTTCAAGCGTTGAAGGAAATGGGGCTTCCGGTTCTTCGCTGGCCCGGCGGCTGCTTCGCCGATGAATATCACTGGATGGATGGTATTGGCGAAAAATCCAAGCGCAAAAAAATGATCAATACCCACTGGGGCGGCGTAGTCGAAGACAACAGCTTTGGCACCCATGAATATTTCGAGCTTTGCCGTCAGCTGGGCTGCGATACCTATATCAACGGCAATGTCGGCAGCGGCAGCGTGCGCGAGATGAATGAATGGGTTGAATATATGACCTTTGACGGTACATCCCCGATGGCGCTCCTGCGCAAGGAAAACGGTCATGCGCAGCCGTGGAAGATCAAATATTTTGGCGTCGGTAATGAAAACTGGGGCTGCGGCGGCAATATGACGCCGGAGTATTATGCCAATGTCTATCGCCGTTATCAGACCTATGTACGCAATTACGGCTATAGCCGTATTCTGAAAGTTGCCTGCGGACCCAACGATGATGATTATAACTGGACCGATACGCTGATGCGTCATGCCCGCCATATGAGCGCCCTTTCTCTGCACTATTACACTGTCCCCAATGTTTATCATTTCCGCGGCAAAGCCCTGGAATTTGATTCAGTCGAGTATGAAACGACGGTGTCCAAGGCTTACCGTATGGAGGAGCTGGTAACCCGCCACGGCGAGATTATGAACCGCTACGACCCGCAAAAGCGCGTTGCGCTGGTGGTGGATGAGTGGGGTACCTGGTATGACGTCGAGGAGGGGACAAACCCCGGCTTCCTGTATCAGCAGAATACTATGCGCGACGCCATTGTCGCCGGTCTGACGCTGAATATTTTCAATAAGCATTCCGATCGTGTCCGTATGGCAAATATTGCTCAGACAGTTAATGTTCTTCAATCGGTCGCCCTGACCGACGGCGCGGAAATGCTCTTAACGCCGACCTATTACATTTTCAAAATGTACAAGGCGCATCAGAATAATACCCTTCTGGGCAGTTATCTGACCAGCAAGGAATATGAGGCGGATAACCGCCGCTATCCGCAGCTGGTGGAAAGCGCGTCGATTGATGATAACGGCGTGATCACCGCCACGGTTGTCAATACGTCTGAAACAGAAGATGCCTCCATCCGGACTCAGGTCGCGGATTTTGCTGTGCACTCTGTTAAGGCGGAAATTGTCACTGGCGCTTCCCATGATTATAACTCCTTTGCGCATAAAGATGTTGTAAAAACCACCGCTTTTGAGGACTTTACGGCTCGCGCGGATGGGTTTGACGTAAAAATTCCCGCCTGTTCCGTGGTCAAATTTACCATCGAGGCATGAGTTCGGACAAGCGCATTTGCCGCCGTTGTTTTTTGGAAGAGAGCGGGGAAGTCGATGTGTTGGCAGATATCCGCTCCCGTATTGAAAAAATCCCGCCGGCGCTGAAAACTGAGGAGGCGGCTTATCAAAAACGCCTTGCCGCCTGCGGCAGTTGTGATCATCTGGTTGGCGGCGTCTGTATGAAATGCGGCTGCTATCCTGAGTTTCGCGCCGCCTTCCGGAAAAATCGCTGCCCCGACCCGGTAAAAAAAGCCTGGTAGATAAAATCAAAAAAAATTTGCATTTCCCTATTGACAGAGCGGTTAGTCTATGCTAATATGAATACGGTGCCAGTGAGCGCCGTATTCTTTTGATTGTTGGGTTAGTCGCAGCTAATACAAACGAGAAAGAATAGGAGGACATATGATGCCTTTGGTTTTTGCAGATCGAGGAACAACTGTTACGATCAAAAAAATCGGCGGTAAGCCGGATGTAAAACAGTTTTTAGAGAAGCTGGGCTTTATTGTCGGCAGCGATGTCACTGTAATTTCGACCGGCGGTGGCAATCTGATTGTGCAGGTCAGAGGGTCCCGTGTTGCGCTGAATCGTGACATTGCCGGTAAAATTATGGTTTGATTTCAATAAAGAGGTGATGGATATGAAAACACTGCGGGAAGCGAAGGTCGGCGAATATCTGACGGTCGTCAGGCTCCATGGCAGCGGTGCAGTCAAGCGGCGTATTATGGATATGGGGTTGACAAAGGGCGTCACGTTTTATGTGCGTAAGGTGGCGCCGTTTGGGGATCCGGTGGAATTGACCGTGCGCGGCTATGAGCTGTCGGTCCGGCGCTCCGATGCCGAAATGGTTGAGGTCGACGCTGCGAATGAAGTATGATTTTTTTACTTAAATAGTTAGTTTAAACTAACAAAATGCGCAAGTACGGAAGGAGTTCTGAATATGGGTATAAAAGTCGCGCTGGCGGGCAATCCTAACTGCGGCAAAACGACGCTGTTTAATGCGCTGACCGGCGCCAATCAGTATGTAGGCAATTGGCCCGGTGTTACGGTTGAAAAAAAAGAAGGTAAAATCAAGTGGGATAAGGAAATCACAATAACAGACCTGCCCGGCATCTAGTCCCTTTCTCCCTATACGCTGGAAGAAGTGGTCGCGCGGGATTATCTGATTTCTGACAGCCCGGATGTGATATTGAATATTGTTGACGGCACGAATCTGGAACGCAACCTCTATCTGTCCACACAGCTGGCGGAGCTGGGCATCCCCATGGTGATGGCAATCAATATGATGGATATTGTGAGCAGCCGCGGCGATTCTATTGATTGCAGGGCGCTCTCAAAGAAGATCGGAATTCCCGTTATGGAGATTTCCGCTGTAAAGGGGACCGGAGTCCGGGAAGCAATCGCTGCGGTTAAAAATCAAGTAGGACATTCTGCACCGAGAATGCAAAACCTGTTTTCCGGAAATCTTTCCGCTGCGCTTTCGTCGCTGGAAGAGATGATCTCGTCTGTTCCTGCTGTAAACGGACAAAATCGCCGTTGGTATGCGATTAAGCTCTTTGAGCGGGATGAAAAGGTGCTGGCGCAGCTTCAGCTGTCGGACGCCTTGTCCAAAGAAATCGAGCAGCAAATTGATGCTGTGGAGCAGGCGGCGGATGATGATTCGGAATCCATAGTTACATCCGCGCGGTATGACTATATCACCTCCTTGCTGCAAGGTGTTTACAAAAAGAAAAGCCAGGGCAAGACGACCATATCGGATAAAATCGACCGCGTCGTCACCAACCGATTTGCCGCGCTGCCGATTTTTGTGGTTGTCATGGCAGTGGTCTATTGGGTTTCCATGGGACCGTTGGGCACCTTCCTGACCGACTGGACGAACGATACGCTTTTCGCCGGCTGGATCCAGGGTGGGCTGGGTGATTGGCTGACTGGTATGAATATTGCCGATTGGCTCGTCGGACTTCTTGTGGACGGTATCGTCGGCGGCGTTGGCGCGGTCCTCGGTTTTGTGCCGCAGATGATCGTGCTGTTTATCTTCCTGGCGATTTTGGAGGATATCGGTTACATGGCACGGGTCGCCTTTATTATGGACCGGATCTTCCGCCATTTTGGCTTGTCCGGTAAGAGCTTTATCCCGATGCTCATCGGCTCCGGCTGCGGCGTGCCCGGCGTGATGGCGTCCCGTACCATTGAGCAGGATCGGGACCGTAAAATGACAATTATGACCACCTGTTTTGTCCCCTGCGGCGCTAAGATGCCGATCATCGGTCTTTTCGCCGGCGCGCTGTTCGGCAATTCAGGTCTGGTGGCGGTTTCCGCCTATTTCATCGGCGTGGCAGCCATCATTATTTCCGGTATTATTTTGAAAAAAACCAGAGCGTTCGCCGGGGAACCCGCGCCCTTTGTTATGGAGCTTCCCGCTTACCATTTGCCGCGGTTCGGCAATGTTCTGCGCGTTACCTGGGAGCGCGCCTGGTCCTTTATCAAGCGCGCCGGAACGGTTATCCTGCTTTCCTCGATCATCCTTTGGTTCTTGCAGGGCTTCGGTTTTGCCGACGGAAAATTCGGTATGGTACCGGATAATAACTCCTCTCTGCTGGCAGCCATCGGCAGCGGGATCGACTGGCTGTTTGCCCCCCTCGGCTTCGGGACCTGGCAGGCTGCCGTCGCTACCTTTACCGGTCTGATTGCAAAAGAAAATGTTGTGTCTACCTTTGCGGTGCTGTATAATTATGTCGGCGAGCTTTCTGAAAACGGCGAGGAAATTTGGGCGACGCTTGCCGCGTCCGGCGACTTTACGCAGCTTTCAGCGTACAGCTTCATGATTTTCAATTTGCTTTGTGCGCCCTGCTTTGCGGCGATGGGCGCCATCAGGCGGGAAATGAACAACGCCAAGTGGACGGCGGCTGCCATCGGATATATGTGCGCCTTTGCATATATTTCTTCCCTGATCATCTATCAGCTGGTCGGCTTGGTGATCGGTGAAGTCACCTTCGGCGTCGGAACGGTGCTCGCGCTGGCGGCTCTGGTTCTCCTGGTCTATATGCTTCTTCGCAGGGGCTATCAGCCGAAAAATGAAAATCGCCTCCGGTCGGTTGAAGCGGCGGCGAAATAAAAGAGGGATCTTATGATGCATATTCTTTCTGTTCTGCCCCTGGCAGTGATGAATACTTCCTCCTGGATCGTTTTGCTGCTCCTTGCCGCTGTGGTTGCCGGGATTGTCATTTATCTGATTCGCAGGAGGAAAAAAGGAAAACGGATATGCAGCTGCGGCGGCGATTGCGGCAGCTGCCCTTCGGCAGGACTCTGCCATTCCTCGGAACAAAACGACAAATCCTCTTAACCCATATCCCTGATACGACAAAAGACCATCCGTCTGGGTGGTCTTTTGTCTGCGCGGGTATTTTACTGTTGTAAGAGCATCGCTGTTTTCAGGATTGCCGCCTGGGTTTTCGCGTCCCTGATCTCGCCGGTGAGAATTTTTTGCACAACCTCTGCAAGCGGCAAAGTGACAATACGGACAAATTCATCCTCGTCCGGATGCTGATCGCCGCCGGTAAAGCCGGTGGCAATATACATATGAATCACTTCCGTTAAAATAGCAGGACTGGTATATAGTTCACCGATGGGGCGAAGATTGCCGCCCCTGAGACCGGTCTCCTCTTCCAGCTCCCGTATCGCGCCCTGCAGCGGTGTTTCGCCGGGATCGATCTTTCCGGCGGGTACTTCCAGGGTCAGACATTTCATTGGATAGCGATATTGTTCCACTAGAATTACTTCATTTGCTTCCGTCAGAGGAACCACGCAGACCGCTCCCTGATGCTTAATGTATTCACGGAATGCAGGATGTCCGTTGGGCAGAGCAATGTCATCCTTGTATAAATGGAGAATCCTGCCATCAAAAATCAGATTTTCCTTTACCGTTTTTTCTGTGAAATCCATAGGCTCATTCCTTTCGCCTATCAGTATACACATCC
Source organism: uncultured Eubacteriales bacterium (assembly GCA_949296825.1). Classification (GTDB taxonomy): domain Bacteria; phylum Bacillota; class Clostridia; order Oscillospirales; family Acutalibacteraceae; genus RGIG2774. The sequence goes on along the minus strand of CASFQZ010000085.1, from coordinate 60,923 downwards.
CGCGTCCGGAAGTAAAGAAGGAACATGAATTTTTGGTAAAACTTACCGAAGCAGGAACGCAAAAGTCTTGCATTAACGAGCAAAATATGATATGATTAGTTGTTAATAAGACGATTTATATGAGAAGGAGCGCAGCGATCGGTATGCAGCGGGTGACAATAGCGGAAATCTATCGGAACAGCGCGGAGCTCGGCGAAAAAACCATAACGGCGGCGGGCTGGGTGCGGACCATCCGTACTTTTTCTGCGGTTGGCTTTGCTGAGCTGAATGACGGCAGCTGCTTCGGCTCTTTGCAGGTTGTTCTGGATGAAAACAATCTGCCGAATTTTGATGCCATCACCGCCTGCCATGTCGGCGCGTCGCTTTGTGTTACCGGTATTTTGAAATTGACGCCTGATGCACGCCAGCCCTTTGAATTGCAAGCGCAGTCGGTTTCCATTGAAGGCGCGAGTGCATCGGATTATCCCTTGCAAAAGAAACGCCATTCGGTGGAATTTCTTCGTTCGGTCGGGCATCTGCGCGGCAGGACTAATCTGTTTGGCGCAGCGTTCCGTATCCGCAGCGAAGCGGCTTTTGCGATCCATTCCTTTTTCCATGAGCGCGGGTTTTATTATGTCCATACACCGATCATTACGGTCAGCGACTGCGAAGGCGCCGGGGAAATGTTTCGAGTAACCACGCTGAATCCGACGGACAAAAATGCGCCTTGTCCGGACTTTTCTTCTGATTTTTTTGAAAAGCCGGCGTTTCTGACGGTGTCCGGGCAACTCGAAGGGGAAATGATGGCGCAGAGCCTTGGCAAAATTTACACCTTTGGTCCGACTTTTCGTGCGGAACGGTCTTATACGCAGCGTCATGCCGCTGAATTCTGGATGATTGAGCCGGAGATGGCGTTCGCTGATCTGACGGACGACCGTCATCTGGCGGAGGCGTTGGTTCGCTCGGTGGTTCGACATTGTCTTACGGCGTGCGAAGCGGATCTGGCGTTTTTGGACCAGCGCGTCAGCCCCGGTCTTTTGGAGCGGCTTATGGTCTGTGAGCGCACGGAATTTGCGCATATCAGCTATACCGAAGCAATCGAGTCTCTTAAAAAATGCGGCGCCGCGTTCCAATATCCTGTCTTCTGGGGCTGTGATCTTCAAACGGAGCACGAGCGATACCTCAGTGAAACGCTTTGCCGCCGTCCGGTTTTTGTGACCGACTATCCCAAAGAGATCAAGGCGTTTTATATGCGCTTGAACGACGATGAAAAAACCGTTGCCGCCATGGATTGCCTGGTGCCCGGGATCGGCGAGCTGATTGGCGGAAGTCAGAGAGAAGAGCGGCTTCCCCAGCTGCTTCGCAGGATGGAAGAATGCGGGTTAAACCCGGAAGACTATACCCGCTATCTTGATCTGCGTCGCTACGGCTCTACCCGCCATGCGGGCTTCGGTCTGGGCTTTGAGCGGCTGATTATGTATTTGACCGGTATCGCCAATATCCGCGATGTGCTGCCGTTCCCTCGCACCACCGGCAGCGCCGAATAACCATGTTTTCAAAAAATTTTGAAATAAAAAAACGATGTAGGAGAATGACTCATGAAACAGTTTTCGCAATGGACCCAGCCGGAGAAAGACGCCTTTCATCAAAAGGCACTGGCGGATTATCAGGCGTATAAATCGAAAGGCTTAAAAATTGATATGTCCCGCGGAAAACCCGGTCCGGAACAGCTTTGTCTGTCCGACGCGCTTTACCATTCGGTGGATGAGCAGCATTATAAAAGTGAAGACGGCACCGACTGCCGCAATTACGGCGGACTTTTGGGAATCAGTGAAACAAGACAGCTGTTTGCCGATATCCTCGGCGTGAAGAAGGAAAATGTGATCGTCTGCGGCAACGCAAGCCTGACGTTGATGTTTGATTATATCGGACAGTGTATGATCCACGGCTGCGGCGACAAGCCTTGGTGCCGGCAGGATAAGATCAAATTTATTGCCGTCGTCCCCGGTTATGACCGGCATTTCTCTCTTGCAGAGTATTATGGAATTGAATTGGTCAATGTGCCGATCCATGAGGACGGTCCGGATATGGATATGGTCGAAGAGATCATTAAAGACCCCAGTGTAAAAGGCATGTTCTGCGTTCCGAAATATTCCAACCCTGACGGATATACATATTCCGCCGAAACGGTACGCCGTTTGGCAAAAATGGAACCGGCGGCGCGGGATTTTCGCGTGATTTACGACAACGCTTATGTAGTACATGATTTATATGACGAGACGGATTCTCTGCTTGAAATTTTTTCTGAGGCGGAAAAACATGGACATGAAGACAATTTCATCGAATTCGCCTCTACCTCCAAAATCACCTTCCCCGGCGCCGGCGTCGCGGCAATTGCCGCCTCCGAGCGAAACATTGCCGAGATCAAAAAGAGACTGACCTCGCAGATCATCAGCTATGATAAGCTGAATCAGCTGCGCCACTCCCGGGTGCTGCGCGATATGGACGATGTAAAAGCACAGATGAAGCGCCATGCCGCGATCATTCGCCCAAAATTTGAAGCGGTGCTGGATATTCTGGAAAAAGAGCTTGGCGGGCTGGGTATTGCCCGCTGGACCCATCCGCGCGGCGGGTATTTCATTAGTCTTTATGTGGAGCAGGGTTCTGCCAGACGGGTCGGAGAGCTGTGCAAAGAGGCTGGTCTGACACTGACACCGGTCGGAGCGACTTATCCGCATGGCGTAGACCCCGAGGATAAAAATATCCGCATCGCGCCGACCTTCCCGTCGGTGGAGGAATTGAAAATCTGCGCCGAGATTCTCTGCGCGGCGGTGCGTGTCGCCTGCAGCGAATAAAAGAGGTTGCTTAAAATGGATATTCGGATCGGTCATGGGTATGATGTTCATCGCCTTTGCGAAGGGCGGGCTCTGATTCTCGGCGGCGTGCAGATTCCCTATGCTCTTGGATTATTGGGGCATTCGGATGCCGATGTGCTGCTTCATGCAATCAGTGATTCTTTGCTCGGCGCCTGCGGCCTTGGTGACATCGGTCAGCATTTTCCCGACAGCGATCCCGCATATAAAGGGGCTGACAGTCTTGTGCTTCTGCGGCAGGTAGTTGCCTTGGTGCAAAAAAGCGGCTATCGTGTTGGCAATGTGGATGCGACGGTGATTGCGCAAAAGCCAAAATTGATGGAATATCTGCCGCAAATGCAAAAAAACATTGCCGGTGCCTGTCTTGTCGATCCGCAGCGCATCAATATTAAGGCAACGACCGAAGAAAAGCTGGGCTTTACCGGCAGCGGTGAGGGGATTGCCGCGCACAGTGTCGCGTTGATTTTCTCCGCTTGATTTTATCGATTCAGAAAACGCTTGGGGTGATTGAATGGAAGCAATAAAAACGGCGATTTCCACGTTTTTTGCCGAAGTCGGCAGCATTCTTTCCGGCTTTGATTCCATTTCCGATTTGTTGGATGTCCTTTTGGTTGCGGTCATTATTTATGCGCTGATCATTCAACTGCGCAAAACACAATCGGTGCATATCATTAAGGGCATTTTCTGGCTGGCGGTTGTTTATGCCGTGGTCGTCGCCGCCCAAATGAACACCAGCAAGATGATTTTTGACTATCTGATCAATGATATGCTGCTGATTATTGTAATTATTTTCGGCACCGAGATCCGCCAGGCGCTGGAGCATATGGGTCAGAGCCGTTTTAAGAATATTTTTTCCTTTTCCGATACGTCGGGTGAGGACGCGATTTTGACCGACGCAATCAATGCGACGGTTCGCGCCTGCGATTCCATGAGCCGGGATAAGATTGGTTCATTGATGGTCTTTCAGCGCCGATCCAATTTGGGAGAGCTGGAGCGCTCCGGCGTTGCTGTGGACGCAAAGGTGACCACGGAAATGCTTTGCAGCATTTTCTTTCCAAATTCCGCGCTGCATGACGGCGCCATCATCATCAAGGATGGCAGAGTCATTGCGGCTCGCTGTATTGTTTCATTAAAAAATGATATTGTCGTGCATGATAAGGTCGGCACACGCCACCGCGCCGCATTGGAGGTTAGCCGCAGCTCGGACGCGATCGTTGTGGTAACCAGCGAGGAAACCGGCATTATTTCCGTCGCCGCCGACGGTGTACTCAAACGCGGAATTACCGACAGTGAGCTGCGGCAGATGCTGCTTGAGTATCTGGTGCCGACCCCGGCGACGCCTTCGACCCTTTCTACTAAAATAAAAAAACTGTTTTCCAAAGGAGGTGCCGCTCATGTCGAAAACAGCGACAACGGATCCGAAAACGCCGGAGAACGAGCCGACGAAGAAGGACCCGCAGAAGAAAAAGAAAACACAGAAAAATAGATTTTCTTTTCGTGCTCTGACCGAGAATAACCGCGTGGTATTCGGTTTTTCCGCTGTTATGGCTTTTGTGCTCTGGTGCGTTGTTTCCGTTTATGCCAGCCCGGAGGTGGAGCGCACCATTACCGGCGTGCCCGTCAGCATCGATTTGACGGACAGCACTCCGGAACGTCTGGGCTTGCAGCCTTTTGGAGAAACGGAATTTTATGTAGACGTGGTGGTTCGCGGTCCGAAATATCAGGTCAGCGAGACCATGTTTAACGCCGGCGACCTGCGTGTTTCTGCGAATTTGAATTATGTGGATTCCGCCGGACAGAAAGAGCTGGGGCTTCGCTATGAGATTCTGGATTCATCTTCCGATGTGCAGGTTGTCAGCATATCCCGTGAAACGATCTCCATCTATTTTGATACGCTGAAAGAAGCGACTTTTACGCTGGAGCCGGATATTCTGTTCCCGGAGGGGGTCGAGCCGGTTGCCGACGGGTATTTGCTGGATACGCCGATTCTTTCGGTCAGTACGGTGACCGTTCGCGGTCCTGCCACCGAGGTCAATAAGATCAGCCGTGTCGTTGCTCGCGTGGAGAATGAGGCGTCCCTGACCGCTACGACAACATCGCCGGCGCAGATTTATATGCTGACAGAAAACGGCGCCAGTCCGAATTACTGCACCTGTACCGTCGAGGATGTGACCGTCACGATGCTTGTCAAAAAAATCGTGACCTTGCCGGTCAGCGTTGCTTTTCTCCATCAGCCGATTGCCTATATCGATCAGCCGCTGCCGCAAACCATTGAACCGTCAACGGTTACCGTCGCGCTGAATGCGGATATTGCCGATTCTACACAGACATTGTCCGTAGGTGAAATCGATTTTGCCGAAATCAATAACAGCTCCAATACATTTACCTTCCAAACCGACGCGTTGGAAAATGTAAAATTCCTTGACGATTCTCTCAAGGAAATTACTGTCCATATCGATGCGTCGCAATTGTCTTCCAGAGAATTTGATATTGAGCTGTCCGGCGTGACATCCGTAAACCTTGCGACGGGACTGCAGGCGGAATATCCCCCTGCATCCTACCATGTGAGAGTCATCGGTCCGCAGGAGTCGCTCGAAATGATCAGTGCGGCGGATATTTACGCGGAAGCCGATTATGCCGGTATGCAGCTGACGGCAGGAACTCATACGGTCCCGATTTCTCTTTTTGTGCGGACACAGAATGACTGCTGGTGTGTCGGAGCGTATGAAATCTCTGTCGAAATTACCGGAGAGGTGCAAACGACCGTTGCCGCTTCGCAGTCACAGAACGCAGAATAAACCATAAAACGGAGGACGCAAATGAAACAAAAGCTCTCAATCCTTGCCATTCTTCTTTGCGTTCTCCTGCTTTGCACTTCCTGTACGACGCGGCTCGCTGCGGTGGACAGTCTGATTCGAGCGCCGAAGCTGACCGGCGTTAATTTGCAAGTGCAGCAATCGCTGGATCAGAGCGTGGGAGAGCCGATTATACTAAAAACACCGCTGAGCGGAGAATATTCGTCGGCATTTGTTTATCGGGATCTGGACAATGATCTTGTCAATGAGTGCATTGCTTTTTATGCGCTGCAAAGCAGCGATTCGGTCCATATGAATATTCTTGACACCGATCAGGAGGGCGTTTGGTTTTCAGTTGGTGATACCGTCGGCAGCGGAAGTGACGTTGCGTCGCTTACTTTCGCTGATATAGACGGTAATGGCAGGGATGAGATCCTGGTAACCTGGCAGATCCCGGAAAGTAAGAGCAATCAGTATCTTTCCGTTTATGGACAGTATTCGTCCGACTCCGGTGTGGTGTCCATGATCAATGAATTGTATACGGCGTTTCATATTCTCGACGCAGACGCGGACGGCAGCGCGGAGCTGTTTTTGGCTGTCATTGAGGCGGCGGGGGACAGCTATCTGGCGTCCGGCAGGCTGTTTGATTATCATGCAAGCCACCAGCAAATTGAGCTGGTCAGCGAAATGGTCCTGGATCCGTCGGTTACTTCATACGCCAATATCTGCCATGATTATGAGGGTTCGATTTGTCGTCTGTATCTGGACGGCGTCGTCAGCGAGACGCACCGGATCACGGAGCTTCTGGAAATCTCAGCCTCCGATTTGCGTTTGCGAGCGCCCTCTGTGCATGATGAAGATGTTGCCGCTTTTTCTCTCCGGCCTGGTACGGATATTTGTTCTGATATCAATCGTGACGGGTATATCGAGATTCCCTCTTATTCCCTGTTGCCGGGCAGTGCGGCGATTGACCGGGACAACGCGGTTTCCGAAGATTTGTATGTCACCGTCTGGAGCCGGTTTTCCTCCGGCGATATGGTGCCTGCCTATCGCTATTTGTCTCTGTCGGACTGGGGATATTATTTTGAAATTCCCGATGATTGGAGCGGCAAGGTCTGCGTAGTCAAGGATTTGAAGCTCCAGCGGCTGCGCTTTTATCAGATAGATGAAAACGGCAATACTTCCCATATGCTGTTTTGCATTGATTGGATACAGGGAAGCACCCGACAGTTCTCAGAAGAACAGATGCGTGAAAATATGATTTATTCCGACGACAATCAGCATTATCTTGCGCTGATCACCAATTACGGCGCCGATTTTGGTATTGAAATTTCCGATCTGATCAGCGGGTTTATTAAAATTTAGTCCGGAGGTGTTTTGATGAAGCGGATATTAGTCGCAGAAGACGAAAAATCCATTCGTGATTTTCTTATCATCAACTTAAAACGAGCGGGCTATGATGTAATTGCCGCTGCGGACGGCGAAGAAGCGCTGCGGCTTTATGAGGATTACGACGGCGATTTTTCCATTGCGCTTCTTGATATTATGATGCCCAAGCGCGACGGCATAGAGGTTTGCTCTCTCTTGCGTGAAAAAAGCAGCACCCTTGGCATTGTTATGCTTACCGCGAAAACACAGGAAATGGACAAGGTTATGGGGCTTTTGAAGGGCGCCGACGATTATATTACCAAGCCGTTTTCTCTATCGGAGCTGATGGCGCGCATCGACGCGATCTATCGGCGTGTTTCTGTCAGTCGCGGCGATAACGAGCCGAAAGAAAAGAAACCTGCCGATTCCTTTGATAAAATTGAACAGGGCGAGTTTATTTTGCATCTGCGCGGCAGAAATATTGAACACCGCGGAAAAATTATTGAGCTGACACAGATGGAATTCAATATTATGGAATTGTTTTTCAAGAATCCTAATGTCGCGCTGGAGCGGGAAGAGATTCTGCGATATGCCTGGGGCGAAGATTTTTACGGTGACGATAAGGTGGTTGATGTCAACATTCGCCGCCTGCGCATGAAAATTGAAGACGATCCGTCAAACCCTGAGCATTTGCTGACCGTCTGGGGGCTGGGCTACAAATGGATCGCGTAAAGCATCGATTCTTTGCCGGCGGCGGAATCATCAAGCGCTGGTTCACCAAAAGCTTCTGCGTTGTTCTGGCGCTTCTCCTGATCGCGGTGATTTCTGTTGCCGTCTCGATTCATCAATATTATTATGACACCGTCCGTTCTACGCTGGAATACCGCGCTAACAGCAATAGCGTGCGTTCTTTTTTCGGAACGATGAACGAATCGACCGCGCTTCAGTTTGAGCAGCGGGCCATGGAGTATATTGAGAGCTTCCCGGAAAAAAATCTGATGGAGGTTTGGGTGCTTGATAAAAATGGACGGGCGCTGGCTTCCACCTCCGGCTTTTCTGTTGATGATTCCGATATGCGCGATTATGCCGAAGCAACGGAATCGGAAGATAGAAGTGGGCTTTGGATCGGCAGAAATGTCAACGGCGAAAAAGTCATGGCTCTTACCGTGCTGCTCCCCGCCGACAGCGACGGGCAGTCCGGCGCCATCCGATATATCGCCTCGATGGAGGATATTGATGCTCAATTTCTTCTGGTTCTGTTTTATTTGATGATCGCAGCTCTTGCTGCGGTGGCGTTGGCGGCTTTTTCCGGTGCTTTTTTTATTCGATCCATTGTGAATCCGGTGAAGGAGATCAACGAAAAAGCAAAAATTCTTGCAAAAGGCGATTATTCGGCGAAAATTGAAAATTTTACCCAAAATGATGAGATCGGAGAGCTTTGCCGTACCTTCAATGAAATGGCGCGGGCAATGGGGGAGTCCGATCGGATGAAAAACGATTTTATTTCCACCGTATCCCATGAATTGCGGACGCCTCTGACGGCGATTCGCGGCTGGGGTGAAACCATTCAGAACGCCGATGCTGATGCGGAAACGGTCAAAACCGGGATTGATGTGATTTTGAATGAAACGAACCGCTTGAACGCCATGGTGGAGGATCTTCTGGATTTCTCAAAAATGGAAAGCGGCAGATTGACGCTGAAGCAGAAAAAAATCGATGGCTTTGCCGAGTTGGAAGAAACCGCCCTGGTGTTCCATGAACGCGCCGAGCGGGAAGGGATTGATTTTAAGTATGTAATTCCTGAGGATGGTGCCGCCGTCCTGATGGCTGACCCGGTGCGGCTTAAGCAAATTTTTGTTAATATCATAGATAATGCATTTAAGTATTCGGACAAAAAAGATGCCCTTGTCACGGTGAACGCCTCGGTGTCCGAGGGCGCATTCAAAGTAATCGTCAGTGACAATGGCTGCGGTATCCGCGCAGAGGACTTGCCGCATGTCAAAGAAAAATTTTATAAAGCTAATATTTCTGTGAAGGGGTCCGGCATCGGTCTTGCCGTATGCGACGAGTTGATTCGTCTGCATCACGGAACGCTGCAAATTTTCAGCGAAATCGGTCTGGGCACCACCGTTGAAATACAGCTGCCCCTTTATCGGGGGTAAAAAGAAAGGAAATAAATATGGCGAAACACACCAAAAAGCCAATGGATCCGAAAGTAGGCAAAGTTGGCGGTCAGGCGCTTCTGGAAGGCGTGATGATGAACAGTCCTAACGGCTCTGCCCTTGCCGTCCGGCATACCAGCGGCAGAATCCTGGTAAAAGATAAGGAGTTTAAGCACATTCGGGACCGGTATAAATTTTTCGGACTTCCGTTGATCCGCGGCGTAGTTGCCTATGTGGAATCAATGATTTTCGGCTATCGCTGTCTGATGGAGTCCGCCGATCTTTCCGGGTCCATGGATGTTGATGTTCCGGAAGAAGAAATGTCAAAGCTGGACCGCTGGCTGACCGATCATATGGGACCAAAGCTGATGGGTGTGATCTCTGCCATTGCCATGGTGCTTGCCATGGTGCTTTGCGTATTCCTTTTTGTCTGGGCGCCGATTCAATTGGTTGATTTATTTGACCGCTATGTCTGCGCCGATGCCTTAGCGAAATATGAGCTGCATTCGCTGTTGGAAGGCGTAATCCGGATCGCTATCTTTGTTTTGTATATGGTGATCGTTTCCTGCCAGAAAGACATCAAGCGAACCTTTCGCTATCACGGCGCGGAGCATAAAACCATTTTCTGCTATGAAGCCGGTGAGGAGCTGACGGTGGAAAACGTCAGAAAATTTAAGCGCTTTCACCCGCGCTGCGGAACCAGCTTTATTTTTATCATTCTATTTATCAATATTATTGTTTCTTCACTGCTTTGCATTATCTTTCCGAATATCGATGCGATCCCGCTGGTCTGGTCTGTGGTGAAGATTGTAATCGTTCTGCCGATAGTTACCGGCATCAGCTATGAATTTCTTCGCTATGCGGGCAGACATGATAATCTGTTTGTCAAGATTTTTTCCGCCCCCGGACTCTGGATGCAGCGTATTACAACCAAGGAGCCGGATGATGAGATTTTGGAGGTTGGCATTGCCTCCCTGAAGGCGGCGCTGAACGGTGCGGAAAAAACACAGGCGGAGTTGGATGAAGGCTTCTTTGCCGCCCATCCGGAGTTGCCCCGGGATATTGGCGAAAAACCGGCGGCGCAAGATAAAGCGGAGAACGAAAAAGGAAGTGGAAAATGACCGTTTCTCAGGCGTATCACAGCGGCGTCGCTTTTTTGCGGCAGCATCATGTGGATGACGCAGCCTTTGACTGTCGGTGCCTTGCGCAGGAGATTTTTTCGCTGTCAGTGGGAGATATGCCATCGATTTGTGAAAAGGTGATTTCTGAGGCGGCGTTTTCACGCTATGAGCAAGTCCTGCGGCGTCGGGCGGCGGGGGAGCCGCTGCAATATCTCATCGGCAGCTGGGATTTTTATGATCTGCGCTTTTTTGTCGGACCGGGCGTTTTGATTCCCCGTCCCGAGACGGAAATGCTGGTTGAGCTGGCGCTTTCTGTCTTGTCGCAGCGCCCTGACGCAGTCGTTTATGATCTCTGCGCCGGCAGCGGCTGTATCGGCTTAACGATTGCCGCCCATTGTCCTCAATGTCAGGTCTTTTTATTTGAAAAATCAGAGACGGCGCTGTCTTATCTGAATCGCAGCCTCGCGTCCCTCGGCTTGACAAACGCAAAGCCAATACGGTATGATATTACAAATGGCTTTTGTGGACTGTCCGATGTGCCTGCGGCGGATCTGCTTTTGTCCAATCCGCCGTATATCCCGTCAGGAGAGCTGGCCTCTTTGCAAAAGGAAGTGCAGTGTGAGCCGAAAATGGCGCTGGACGGCGGGCAGGACGGGTTGGATTTTTATCGCGTCCTTGCCGATGGATGGCTCCCGCACCTCAATAAAAGCGCCTTCGCTGCGGTGGAAACGGCGGAAAATCAACCTGCCGGTGTTCAAAAGATATTTTCCCCGGTTTTATCCCACATCCGTATTCATGCCGATTGCTGCGGCATCGATCGTTTTGTCAGCGGTACGAAAGGAGAAAGTTAAGTGTTCAGTATGTTCCGTGATCTCATGCAGGGAGATTATATCAGCTTTCTGGTCCAGCTGATTGCTAAGGCTTTTATTTTATTCTGCGTGCTGCCTGTGCACGAATTTGCCCATGCATGGGCGGCGGATAAGCTTGGGGATCCGACGGCGCGCAATCTCGGTCGGCTGACGCTCAATCCGATGAAGCATCTGGATCTGTGGGGATCCCTTCTGATTCTCTTTACCTCCTTCGGTTATGCAAAGCCGGTTCCTGTCAATATCAGAAATTTCCGCAATCCTAAAAAAGGCTTTGCATTGACTGCGGCTGCCGGTCCGATTTCCAACCTGATTATGGCGTTTTTTTATTTCATTTTGTGCAATGTCTTTTCCCTGTTTTCTTCTTCTGTCACCGCCGTGCTTGCTTCGTTCCTGTATTCTGTGGGCTTGATCAATGTAAATCTGGCGGTGTTTAATCTTTTGCCGATCCCTCCGCTGGACGGTTCCCGATTGTTTGCTGTTATCATTCCCGACCGGTATTATTATAAAATGCTGCAATACGAACGCTATATCATGATCGCGCTTTTGGTGTTGCTGTTTACCGGTATTTTGACAACGCCGCTCAGCTGGCTCTCCGGTCTGGTTTCGCGCGGGATTTATTTTATCGCGTCGCTTCCGTTTCGATTTTTTGGTTGAGGTGTAAGTTTTTCGTGGAAAAACCCCTGTATAAAACCGAGGTGTTTGAAGGTCCGCTGGACCTGCTTCTGTTTTTGATTTCCAAACACAAATTGAATATTAACGATATCCCGATTTTTGAACTGGTAGAGCAGTATACGGCATATGTGCGAAAAATGCAGGATGAGGATTTGGATATCGCCAGTGAATTTCTGGAAATGGCAGCGCGTCTGGTTTATATCAAGACGGTATCTCTTTTGCCGGTGCAAACCGAGGCGGAAGAATTGAAAAAAGAACTGACCGGCGAGCTGATAGAGTACCGCGATTGCAAATTGGCGGCGCAAAAGCTTTCTGTCCGGACGGAAGGCTTTGATTTAACCACCCGTCGTCCGACGGTATTGCTTCGCGATACGACCTATGACCGTATCCATGATTCCGCCGATATTCTGAATGCATATTTACAGGCTGCCGGTAAAAATTTTCGCCGAATGCCTCCGCCGGTCGATTCCTTTCGTCGTATCGTCGCCTCAAAAATCATTTCCGTCGGAGAAAAAATGAAGGAGCTTGTGATGTTCCTTTCGGGCGGGAAGCCGCTGCGGTTTCGGACCTATTTGAAAACTGCCGGAAGTCGGTCTGACCTGGTGGCGCGTTTTTTGGCGGTTCTTGAATTATGCAAATCCAAGCAAATTACAGTCCACGGGGACGGCGAGAATTTTTCCATTCGTTCCCGCCGCGATAAGGAGGCGCTTCCCGATGCTCAGTAAAAACGCCGCTCTTGTGGAGGCGCTGCTTTTTGCCAGTGGCGAGCCGGCGGAAATTTCCCGCCTTTGCGCAGTGACGTTGCTGGAAGAAGACGTTTTGGCTGCCGCCTGTGATGAACTGCAAACTTTTTATGAAACCTCAGGCAGCGCGCTGACGGTTCTTCGGCTGGGCGACCAGTACCAGCTTGCCGCCCGTACCGATTATTCCCAGACCGTTCGCGCTCTTCTGGAAAAGAAAAAGAACGCGCCGCTGTCTTCCGCCGCCCTGGAGGTCCTTGCCGTGATTGCATACAATCAGCCGGTCACCAAGGCTTTTGTTGAGCAGGTGCGCGGTGTGGATTGCTCCGGCGTGATCAGCACCCTTTGTGTGAAGGGGCTTATAGAAGAAACTGGCAGGCTGGATCTGCCGGGAAAACCGCTGACCTATGGCACAACGGCGAATTTTCTCCGCTGCTTCGGGCTGTCCGATCTCTCTGACCTGCCCGATATTCCCCGGAATGAACAGACGGAGTCCCTTAAAGAGATAAATAAAGATTCATCGGTACTTGACGGACAGGAAACATTGTTGTAAAATAATGTATCAGCAATTTTTCGGAGCGGAGGTGTTGTTTTGAAGGTCTTTTTGATCATCCTCTTGGTACTTGCTGGTATCATCGCTTTTATTTGCTGTATTTTAAATATTCGACTCTTTGTTCAGTTTGATTATGAAGATAAGGTCTTTTTGAAGGTCCGCTGGGCGTTTTTATCTTTTGATATTTTACCTGCGTCCGAAAAAAAGAAAAAACCAAAAAAAGAAAAACCGAAGGAGGAAAAGCCTCCCGAAGAAAAGAAACCGGAGCCGGAGAAAAAGCCGAAAGCAAAAAAACCAAACCCGATGCAGGTTTTTCTGAACAACGAAGGGCTAAACGGTTTGTATGAAATCCTATATCAGACCTGTCAGGCGTTGGGTGGTTTTTTCGGAAAGCTTTTGCGCAAGATTACGATTGAGCAGCTGTATTTTTCTCTGCGCGTTTCCGAAGGCGATGCCGCAGAAACTGCGATTTCCTATGGAAAAACCTGTGCTGCCGTATTTCCGATGCTCGGGTATATTTGTTCGCATATGCGGGTCAGAAAATATGACGCCGAAATTACGCCGGACTATCTGGCGAATCACTCGGAGGGCGAGCTGCATACCCTGCTTTCGTTCCGACCTCTGGCTTTGACCAACGGCGCAGTTGTTTTGGTTTTTCGACTGCTGGTTCATGTGCTGATCCGATTCCTCAAAGGGATAAAAACATCAAAAACTTCTGCTTCCCAGCCCGCGCAAGCGGCTGCTTCTCCACAAACAAACTCTTCTAAAGGCGGTGCTTCTTAAATGAAAGAACAGTCAGCAAACGGCATCCTTGCCACGACCATTGAAAAAGTCCGGGATCTGGTCGATGTTAATACCATCATCGGTGAGCCGATCAAGGTCGATACCGAGATCACCATTATCCCGATTTCCAGAGTCACCTACGGCTTCGCTTCCGGTGGGTCGGATTTTCCGTCCAAGACCAACGCCGAGCTCTTCGGCGGCGGCGGCGGTGCGGGCATCACCATTGCGCCCATTGCTTTTCTTGTCATCAATAAAGGCGAGGTAACGATCAAACATATCCTCAGCAACGATAATGCAGCGGAGCGTGCGGTCAGCATGATGCCGGAAATGTTTGATAAGGTGACCGATATGGTTGGCAAATTCAAAAAATCCGACACTGCCCCTGCGGAAGAAAAGTCCGAATAATTTACCAAGAATAATCCTGTCTGCCGCCTGCATATCTTTTGATGGCAGGTGGTGGACATGATGAAAAAGTGGATCAGTTTGATTTTAGCGGTTGCAATTTTTGCAGCGGCTGATTTTTCATGTTCCGGTGCTTCCGTCGCAGCCCCGGAGGTATCTGCGCAAAGCGCCGTTTTATTTTGCGTTGAAAACGGCAGCGTGCTTTTTGAAAAAGATGCGTATGAACGGCTGCCCATGGCGAGCACGACAAAGATTATGACTTCGCTCCTTCTTTGTGAAAGCGGAAGACTGGCGGAAACGGTTACGGTATCCGAGCGCGCCGCTTCGACCGAAGGCACAGCCATGGGGCTTCGGTCGGGGGATCGGGTTACGCTTCGCACCTTGTTATACGGAATGCTCCTTTCCTCCGGAAATGACGCGGCGAATATGACTGCGGAAGCGCTGGCTGGCTCTGTTGATTCCTTTGCCGCGCAAATGAATGCCCGTGCAGCGCAAATCGGGATGCTGGATACCCATTTTGCCAACCCCTCCGGACTGCCGGATGAGAATCATTATTCCACCGCTTACGATATGGCGCTGCTGGCACGTGAATCGCTTCGTAATCCCGTTTTTGCCGATATTTGTGCCCAACAAGAGGCGCAGGTCACCTTTGGCAATCCGCCGGCGGCGCATACTCTGACTAACCATAATCGGCTTTTGTCCACCTGTACGGGCGTTACCGGCATCAAAACCGGCTTTACCAAAGCGGCAGGCAGATGTCTGGTGTCTTCCTGTGAACGCGGCGGATTAACGCTGATTGCCGTAACGTTGAACGCGCCGGACGATTGGAATGACCATGCCGCTCTTTTTGATTACGGTTTTTCCCTCTGCAAGGCGATAAAAACCCAATATCAGACGAAAACGATCCAGGTCCCGGTTGCCGGCGGCATGACGTCGTCGGTTGCCGTTGCCGGCTCGTCCGAGTTGATACAAATTCTATCCGACAGCGGCGAAACGGATGAGATTTCCGTAGCCCTGTACCATGACCCGTTTCTTTACGCGCCGGTGCGGCGCGGTCAGATGATTGGCACGGCAAAAATTCAAATTAACGGTTTTATCCTTGATGAAATTCCTCTGATCGCCCAGAGTGATTGCCCGATAGCGGAACACCGGGATAATCCATGGACCGCGTTTTTTGAGAGGATAGAGGAGCGACTGGAGCAATTTATATTTTTCTGGAAGGATTCCCATGGATAATCATATCAGACTGCAAAAATATCTTTCTGAGTGCGGCGTTTGTTCCCGTCGGAAGGCGGAGGAGCTGATTCTTGCCGGACTGGTGCGTGTCAACGGCAAAAAAGCGCAGCTGGGTGATAAAGTCGACCCGAAGCGCGATCAGGTCACTTTGCACGGCAGAAAGGTTTCAATGAAGAAGGAAAATACCTACCTTGCCCTGTACAAGCCCCGCGGTTTTGTTTCAACCATGAGCGACGAAAATGACCGAAAATGTGTCGCCCAGCTGGTTGCGGACGTCGGGACAAGGGTTTATCCGGTCGGCAGACTGGACAAGGATTCCGAAGGACTTCTGTTGATGACGGACGACGGTGAACTGGCGAATGCGCTGGCGCATCCTTCTGGCCATGTGGAAAAAATTTACCGGGTGACGATTCGTCCCGGCATTACACAGCAGCAAATCCGCAGCTTGTCCGAGGGCGTTGATTTGGATGGCAAAGAGACGCTTCCGGCGCAGATTCAGGTTCTTGAAAGAGAAGAGAATCGGACAGTTCTGCAAATCACCCTGAAGGAAGGTCGAAACCGTCAGATCCGCCGTATGCTCGATTTATTTAACATTGAAACAGCACGCCTGAAACGCATTGCAATCGGACCGGTGCGTCTCGGTATGCTGGAGGTCGGGAAATGGCGCCATTTGACGGAAAAAGAAATTGCTTCCCTGAAAAAGTCAGCAGGGCTTGCGGTAGGGGATTGACTTTTTGAAGGTTTTATTATAATATATATTATTATATATTCTCTATTTTTCTTATTGTATTGTGAGAGCAGGTGCAACGGATTATGGTTCGCAGTATGACCGGCTACGGGCGCGCACAGGAATCAATGGATGGCATTACTGCCTCTGTAGAGCTTAAAAGTGTAAATTCCCGCTATCTGGAGTTTTCTCCCCGTGTGATGCGTTCATATTCCTTCCTTGAGGACAAGCTCCGCGCCTTTGTTCAAGGCGCGATCGCCCGCGGAAAGGTTGAATGCAGCGTTCAGGTTGAAATTGAGAATGACGATTCTCTTTCTGTTCGTGTCAATGAAGCGCTTGCGGACAGTTATGTCGAGGCGGTGCGCAAGATCGCCCGTACATGCGGTTTGAGTGATGAAATTTCCGTTGCCAGAGTCGCCGCTTTCCCGGATGTCCTGACGGTGTGTAAGGCGCCCGCAGATGAGGAGAAAATCTGGGCTTGTGTCCATGCCGCCCTGCAAAAGGCTTATGATGGTTTTCTGCAAATGCGCGAACGGGAAGGCGAAAAGCTGAAGGCTGATGTTCTTTCCCGCGCCGATCAGATTCTTAATAAGGTCGCTTTTGTGGAAGAGCGGTCCCCGCAGACGGTGCGGGAATACATGGAAAAACTGCGCGCCAAAATGATAGAGCTTTTGTCGGATGCGTCGGTGGATGAGCAGCGGCTTCTATCGGAAGCGGCGATTTTCGCCGACAAAGCCGCAGTGGACGAGGAGACGGTTCGTCTGCGCAGTCATATTGATCAGCTCAGGCGCTTGCTGGAAGAAAACGAGCCGGTTGGCAGAAAATTGGATTTTCTCGTACAGGAGATCAACCGTGAAGCCAATACCATCGGCTCCAAAGCTTCCGATTTGGCTATCGCAAAAGTAGTGATCGATATCAAGTCTGAGGTCGAAAAAATCAGAGAGCAGATTCAAAATATCGAGTGAAGCCGGGGGATATTGAAACCGTGAAATTAGTAAATATCGGATTCGGTAATCTGGTCAATGCGGCGCGTCTGGTTGCCATCGTCAGCCCGGATTCAGCGCCTATCAAGCGCATGATCCAGGACAGTAAAGAGCGGGGCACGCTGATTGACGCAACCCACGGCAGGCGGACCAGGGCGGTATTGATTACCGACAGTGATCATGTGATACTGACTTATTTGCAAGCGGAAACGGTTGCCGGGCGATTGGATGAAGACAGCGAAGAAGCAGAGGAGAATATGCCAGATGAAATCAACTGATGCAAAAGGCGTTATGGTCGTTTTATCCGGTCCTTCGGGCTGTGGTAAGGATACGGTGCTGAACCGGCTGCTGGAAATGGACAGCCGCATCAAACCGTCGGTTTCCGCTACGACAAGGAAACCTCGAAGCGACGAAAAGGAAGGCGAAAGCTATTATTTTCTGACCAAAGACGCTTTTGAGGAAAAAATCGAGAACGGTGATTTTATCGAATATGTGCAGTATGATGATAATTATTACGGCACGTTAAAATCCGAGGTCGAGCGCGAGATCAATCTGGGCAATGTTGTCGTTCTGGTGATCGAGGTCAAAGGCGCCGCCAATATTATTTCCAAATTTCCGGATGCGCTCTCTATTTTTCTGATGCCGCCATCCACCGGTATCCTTGAAGAACGGCTGCGCCACCGCGGGACCGATGATGAACAGACCATTCGCAAGCGTCTCGCCATTGCCGCTGACGAAATGGAAAAAAGCCGTATTTATAAGCATGTTGTAGTAAACGATGATTTGGATAAAGCCGTCTGCACCATTTATGATATTATTAAGGTATATGCTGCTGCGGCGCACTCTGATGAAGAAAGGTTTTGAGACATATGATGAATCCTGATTTGAGGCTGCTTTTGAGAGGAAATATCAGCAGATATTCGCTTGTTACCGCCACGGCAAAGCGTGCCCGTGAAATTGTTGATGAAGCTGCGGAAGCGGGGGAGATCATGGAGGAAAAGCCGATCAGCCTTGCTATCGACGAGCTTCTTTCCCGTGAATATCGTATTGTTGAGCCGGATGAGATTAGAAAAAAGGATGGAAAAGACTGAGACATCTTCGTCATATCATATTGCGCGAATCGCCGTAGAGGGCGCCGGCGTGGCGTCCGATCGGCTGTACGATTACCTTATACCTGATTCGATGCAGAATCGGCTGCAAATCGGGTATAGGGTTCTTATTCCATTTGGGAACGGAAAAAAGCAAAGACAGGGGTTTGTCTTTTCGCTGCTTCCGATAGATTCGTCAAAAAATCATGTGAAATATAAATATATCACACGGCTTTGCGACGAGGAGCCGCTTTTGGATGAAAATGCGGTCTCTTTGGCGATGTGGTTAAGTGAGCGTACCTTCTGTACACCATACGAAGCGGCGAAAGTTCAATTGCCTGCCGGGCTATGTATGGACGCGAAAATTTTATATGCCATATCGCCGGATCTGCCGCCCGACCGCATAGCAAGGGAGGACGGCATTCGCCGTGAGATACTCCGCCTGCTTTCCGACAAAAACGGATTTTGCACCGTCGAGTGGATCGCAAAAAAAGCAGGCGACAGAGCCAATCCTGCCCTGCTGAAGGATATGACCGCGAAAGGCTTGCTGATGACCAATGTCCAGTCTTATTCCCGTCTTCACGGGAAAACAACCCGCATGGCGGAGCCGGCAGCGTCTTTCGGAGAACACATCGCGCTGACCGCGAAGCAAAAGCTGGTGATGGACACGCTGATCGATTTAGGCAGCGCCTCCGTTAATGAGCTTTGCTATTATACGGGCGTCTCCGCATCGGTTGTTTTTGCTTTGGAGAACAAAGGAGCGCTGTCCTTGCGAGATGAGCGGCTGGATCGGCTGCCCTTCGGCGCGAACCGGAGCAACGGCGACCGGCAGCCCATTGTTTTGACCGGGGAGCAACAGAAGGTTTTTGCGCGCCTGAAGTCACATCTTGCGGAGCAAAGAGCTTCCTGCTCCTTATTGTTCGGAGTGACCGGCAGCGGCAAGACAAGCGTATATACCTGTCTGATTGATCAGGTGATTGATTCTGGCGGTAATGTCATTGTGATGGTTCCGGAGATTTCCCTGACGCCGCAGACGCTTGCCCTGTTTTATAAGCGATATGGTAAAAAGGTCGCGGTCTTTCACAGCGGCTTATCCGCCGGCGAACGGGTGGATGAGTGGCGCCGGGTCAGAAGGGGCGATGCCGCCATTGCGATTGGGACAAGAAGCGCTGTCTTCGCGCCTTTTCCCAGGGTCGATCTGATTATTCTGGATGAGGAACAGGAGCATACATATAAATCGGAGCGTGCGCCGCGATATCATGCGGCAGAGGTTGCGAAATATCTTTGCAATCGCGATCACGCGCTGCTGCTTCTGGCTTCCGCTACGCCCTCCGTCGAGACTTATGCTTATGCCAAAGGCGGTAGGTATGAGCTTTTATCTTTGAGGCATCGATACGGCAGTGTTTCGCTCCCGCAGGTTGAGATCGTTGATGTCAGCAACGGATGTGATGAGAGATCCTGTCTGATCAGCGAAAAACTCGCGCAGCTTCTTGCTGAAAATCTGACAGCGCGCAAGCAATCCATCCTTTTAATGAATCGGCGGGGGTATCATACTTTTGTCGCCTGTTCTTCCTGCAAAACAGCCATCACCTGTCCTTCGTGCAGCATTTCGCTGACCTATCATCAGGCGAATCATCGGCTGATGTGCCATTATTGCGGTTATTCCGAGCCGGTGATGGAAACCTGCCCGGTTTGCGGTAAGCAAACGGTTCGTTACTCCGGCTGCGGAACGCAGCGGATTGAAGAGGAGCTGCATCAGATGCTTCCCGAGGCGCGGGTTTTGCGAATGGATGCGGATACCACAATGGCAAAGAACGCTTATGAGCATAAACTGCGCGATTTTTCGGACGGAAAATATGATATTATGATTGGCACACAGATGGTCGCCAAGGGGCTGGATTTCCCCGATGTAACGCTGGTCGGCGTGCTTTCAGCGGATCTTGGGTTGTTTCGTGATGACTACCGCAGTGCGGAAAAAGCCTTTGATTTATTGACTCAGGTAATTGGCAGGGCGGGTAGGCGCAGGGAGCAGGGGATCGCTGTCATCCAGACTCTTTCGCCGGACAATGAAGTGATTCGTTTCGCGGCGCAGCAGGATTATCAAAAATTTTTCGATTCCGAGATTGCTAACAGAAAAGCAATGATTTATCCTCCTTTTTGTGATATATGTATGGTAGGCTTTCTCAGTGAGAGCGAGCAGGCGGCAAAAAGTGCGGCAAATGAATTTCTATCGCTGCTGAAAGAAGCTGCCTTGTCGGATTATTCCGATCAAAATCTGATTGTAATTGGTCCGAATCCGTCTGTTATTCGCAAAATGGGCAATCAGTATCGCTTTAAGCTGCTGCTGAAATGCAGAAATTCCAAACGCCTGCGCGCAATGATCCGGCAGCTTCTGTCCGACTTTGCAAAAAACAAACAATATAAACAGGTCAAATGCTTTGTGGATATAAATCCGGCGAGTATGTTCTGATATTCTATGATAATCGAGGGAAAATACTATGGCTATTCGTAATATTCGTGTTGACGGCGACGCAATCTTATCCAAAACCAGTCGTCCCGTTGCTGATTTTGACGAAAGACTTTTTCAGCTTTTGGATGATATGAGAGATACGCTGTATCAGGCGGAGGGCTGCGGCCTTGCTGCCGTTCAGGTTGGCGTACTGCGGCGTGTTGTCGTTGTGGACTGCGGGGATGGGTTGATCGAGCTGATCAATCCGGAAATCGTGTCCTGTGAAGGGGAACAGAAGGAGGCGGAGGGCTGCCTGTCGGTGCCCGGCGTCGTTGGTGTTACCCTGCGCCCGGCGCGGGTACGTGTCCGCGCGCAAAATCGAGAGGGCAATTGGTGTTTGTATCAGGGTGACGGCTTAAAAGCCCGCTGCTTCTGTCATGAGCTGGATCATCTGGATGGCATTTTATTTAAACAGAAATTAGCGCCCGGCGAAAAGCTGGAACGCAGTAAATAATAAGGGAGGACTGCCGATGCGTGTCGTGTTTATGGGAACGCCGGACTTTGCCGTTCCCTGTCTTGCTGAATTGCTGGCTTCGCAGGTAGAAATCCCCTGTGTGGTTACGCAGCCGGATAAACCGGTTGGGAGAAAACAGATTTTAACGCCGCCGCCGGTGAAGGTGCTGGCGGAAAAAAACGGATTGCCTGTTTATCAGCCAAAGACCCTAAAAGATGAGGAAGCGTTTTCTTTTTTATCTTCCCTCGCGCCGGATTTTTTTGTCGTGATTGCCTATGGAAAAATTTTGCCAAGGCGCATTTTGGATATCCCTAAAATTGCCTGTGTTAACGTCCACGGCTCCCTGCTTCCAAAATACCGCGGCGCTGCGCCGATTCAACGGGCGGTGATAAACGGTGAGAAAGTTACGGGGATCACCACAATGCGGATGGATGAAGGGGTCGATACGGGGGACATCCTGCTGACGGAGGAAACGCCTATCGGCGAGTCTGAGACGGCAGGAGAACTGTTTGACCGTCTGGCAAGTATTGCGCCCGCCCTTTTGATGAAAACGTTGTACGGTTTGCAGGAGGGAAGCATTCAGCCTGTGTCTCAGCCGGAGGAGGGGGCAACCTACGCAGCCATGCTCACAAAGGAAGACGGACTTTTGGATTTCTCGCTGCCGTCCTGTCGCATCCAAAGCCAGGTGCGGGGCTGTAACCCGTGGCCATGTGCTTATACCGTTCACCATGGAAAAAAAATAAAGATTTTTTCCTGTGAAGCCTCGTCATTGTCTTCCGACCTGCCCGCCGGCACGCTGTTTGCACAGAACGGGAAGCTGTATGTTTCTTGCGCGGACGGGGTTCTGCATATCACGGAGCTTCAGGCAGAGGGGAGCAGGCGAATGACGGATAACGCCTATGTCAACGGCCATTCCTTGTAATGGATTCGCAATGAAAGGATGATGGATATGCCGAGATTTTATTATGGGATTGACATTTACTATATTCTGCTGGTTGTACCGGCGCTGATCCTGTCGGTGGTTGCGCAGATTCGCGTGAAATCGGTTTATAAAAAAATGTCGCAGAAATTAAATTCCACCGGTCTGACCGGGGAAATGGCGGCGCGCGCGGTTTTGCTTCACTATGGGATCCGGGATGTTTCCATTGAACGGGTGAACGGTAAATTGTCCGATCATTTTGACCCGCGCAGCAAGGTGATTCGCCTGTCGGACGGAGTGTTTCAATCCTGTACCGTCGCCGCCGTCGGCATTGCAGCCCATGAGGCCGGACACGCCGCGCAGCACGCCCAGGGATATGTGCCCATAAAAATCCGAAACGCCATTGTTCCGGTCTGCAATGTTGCCTCCTGGGTCGGCATTCCTCTGGCTCTGATCGGTTATTATATGAGCATGGAGCCGCTGATTTATGTTGGTCTGGCGCTGTATTCGCTGATTATGATATTCCAGCTGGTTACCTTGCCGGTTGAGTTGAACGCCAGCCGCCGCGCTCTTGCCGTGATTGAGCAGGAGGGACTTTTGCCTTCCCAGGAAGAAATGGCAGGCGCAAAAAAGGTTTTGACGGCTGCCGCCATGACCTACGTTGCCGCCCTTGCAACTTCTCTTGCCAATCTTTTGCGATTGGTGCTGATCTTTACCAGCAGAGGAAGACGAGATTAAAAAGGAGAATTCTATGAAACGAAACGCCCGTGAAGCGGCATTTGATGTGCTTTATTCCATAGAGCAGCGGAAAGCATATTCCAATCTTGCCCTGGATCGGGCTCTTTTCGTGCCAATGGAAGACCTGCGGGACGGCGCGCGGATCAAAAAAATTACGGATGGTGTCATTGAACGTAAAATGACGCTGGATTATCAGATCCGCGCCCATCTTACATCTTCAAAAATCAGAATCAAGCCGCCGGTTCGTGTGATTTTACGAATGGGGCTGTATGAAATTCTGTTTTGCGACGGGATTCCGGCGCGCGCTTCCGTGAATGAATATGTCGAGCTGACAAAACGCCGTGGGTTCTCCCATGCGTGCGGGCTGGTCAATGCAATTTTGCGCAAAGCGGCGGTTTCAGGGCTGCTGCTGCCGGAAAAGGAGGCGCCGGAATATCTTTCTGTTCGCTATTCCTGTCCGCCGGAATTTATTGCTTTGCTTCGTCCGGTTTATGGCGATAAAACCGAAGCCTTTCTGTCGGCATCTCTTGAAAGACCGAAAATCTATGGCAGGGTGAACACCGTCCGCACGGACTTTGACCGGCTGCGCCGGTCCTTGGCGGCGGAGGACATAGATATCTGCCGCAGCGAGGTTTTACCCGAAGCCTTTTACTTTTCCGGCAGTGCAGCCTTTATGAGAACAGAGGCTTTTCAGCGCGGCTGGTTCCATATCCAGGATCTTTCTTCGCAGCTTTGCTGCCTGGCATTGGCGGCAAAGCCAGGACAGTCGGTTCTGGACGTCTGCGCTGCGCCCGGGGGGAAATCCTTTACGATTTCGGAAGAAGTTGGAAAAACCGGCAGTGTTTTATCCTGCGATATTTATGACCATAAAATCGAATTGATCGAAAAAGGCGCACAGCGGCTTGGCTTAACCAATTTGTCAGCCCGTTTGCGCAATGCCGCGTCAGATGACGAATTGCGTGAGGCCTTTGACCGTGTTTTGTGTGATGTTCCATGTTCGGGAATGGGGGTCATTCGCAAAAAACCGGAGATTAAATACCGCGATCTGACAGCATGGCGATCGCTTCCCGCACTGCAGGCGGAAATTCTTGCCCGGTCTGCCGCTCTGGTCAAGCCCGGCGGACGGCTGATTTATTCAACCTGCACGGTAGCAAAAGAGGAAAATGAGGAAATCGTCCGCGCTTTTTTACGGGAGAATCCTGCGTTTACGCTTGGGGAGCTTTCGTTTACGTCTATGGGCAGACGCGGGGCGTACGGTTTGCGTCTGTCTCCCCCGGAGGATGATTGCGACGCATTTTTTATTGCACCGTTGATAAGGAGTTTATATGGCTAAAGTGGATATCGCTTCGCTGAATCTATCGGAGCTGACGCAGGCAATCACCGCGCTGGGACTGCCGAAATATCGGGCGCAGCAGATTTATCAGTGGATACATAAAAAAGGCGCGGTCAACTTCGATGAAATGACAAATTTGTCCAAGGAACTGCGCGCACAATTATATGACAATTTTGTAATTTTTTCTTGTGGTATTGAAAAGAAATTGGTTTCTTGCTATGATAACACTGTAAAGTATTTATTTCGCCTTTATGATGGTGAATTTGTTGAATCGGTTGTAATGGCGTATAAATACGGATACTCCATCTGTGTTTCCTCTCAGGTGGGATGCAATATGGGCTGCGCCTTTTGCGCGTCAACCATTGGTGGTTGTGTGCGCAGTCTCTCCGCCTCGGAAATTCTCGGTCAGGTTTATGCCGCGCAGCGGGATCTTGGCATTCGAATCTCTCATGTGGTTATGATGGGCATGGGCGAGCCGCTGGATAATTATGAGCAGACGCTTCGATTCCTTCATATGATCAGCGATGAAAACGGATTGAATATCAGTGCGCGAAATTTATCTGTTTCTACCTGCGGCATCGTTCCGAGAATTTATGATTTGGCAAACGAGAAATTGGGCGTAACGCTTTCTGTTTCGTTGCACGCGGCGGAGGATGCGCAGCGCAGTCGATTGATGCCGGTCAATAAACGTTGGCAGATTCGAGCGCTTTTGCAGGCGGTTCGGTATTATATTGAAACGACCGGCAGAAGGGTCTCTTTTGAATATACCCTGGTGCGCGGTCAAAATGATTCCGCGCAGGATGCAAAGCGTCTGGCGGCACTGCTCGGCGGTATGCTCTGTCATGTTAACCTGATCCCTGTAAATGAAGTAAGCGAAACGGGAATGAAAACGGTGGACCAGACGCATGTGCGGAATTTTCAGGCGGTCTTGCAGCGGAACGGCGTGAACGCCACGATTCGCCGCACGCTCGGCGCAGATATTAACGCTTCGTGCGGGCAGCTGCGAAAAACAATTCGATAAAAAGTTGGGAAGGGAGCGAATTTGCTTTGCTCATTTGTGCAAAAACCGATATCGGAAAATCACGAAATGAAAATCAGGATGCCTTTGCTGTCGGCCAGTTGACTGGCGGTATATTTGGCGTGGTTTGTGATGGAATGGGCGGCGCCGCCGGCGGACGGATCGCTGGTACAACGGCGGCGGAGGTTTTTTCCTCCGTTTTTACGGAATTGTGTGAAGCAGATGGCGGGCAGCCGATCGATGAAAAAATGGTCAGTGCGGCGCAAAAGGCTAACAGTGCAGTATACAGCCTGGCTCTGCTGAATCCTGAGCTTCACGGCATGGGAACAACTATTGTTGCCTGCACGGTGATGTCGTCGCAGATTTATCTGATTCACGCCGGTGACAGCCGCGCGTATCTTTTGCGCGACGGTGTGCTTTCCCAACTGACAAAGGACCATTCCATGGTGCAGATGCTGGTGGATGACGGTTATATCAGCGAGGAACAGGCGCAAACGCACGCCTATAAAAATATTATTACCCGTGCCCTTGGCACAGAAGAGCAAGTTGATATTGATACGGACCGGTTGGATGCGCTGGAGGGCGATATGATTCTGTTGTGTTCCGACGGTTTGTCTAACTGTGTTCCAAAAGAAAAAATGGTTGAGATTCTACTGAACAACGAGTTTGACGCAGCTGCCGAAGCGCTGATTGACGCTGCGAACGAAAACGGCGGCGGCGATAATATTACCGCTGTGATTTTGAAGGTGTAAAAAGGAGGACGCGTATGGAAAGCTATGTAGGGAAAACACTGGGTAATCGATACGAAGTCGGCGAGCTGCTCGGCGAGGGCGGCATGGCGGTTGTTTATAAGGCGTTTGATCCGATGGAAAACCGCGTGGTCGCCATTAAAATCTTAAAAGAAGAATTTCTTGCGAATGAAGAGTTCCGCCGTCGCTTCAAAAATGAATCCAAGGCGATTGCCATCCTGTCTCATCCAAATATTGTCAAGGTTTACGACGTCTTTTTCAGCGAGCATCTTCAGTATATTGTCATGGAATATATTGAAGGCATCACCTTAAAAGATTACATTAAACAGCAAAAGATTGTCGGCTGGAAAGAAGCGGTCCATTTTACCACCCAGATTCTCCGCGCGCTTCAGCACGCCCATGACAAGGGGATCGTTCATCGGGACATCAAACCGCAGAATATTATGGTGCTGCAAAACGGAAATATCAAAGTCGCTGATTTTGGGATTGCCCGTTTTTCCCGCGGCGAAACGACAACCATCACCGAAAACGGCGCCATCGGCTCTGTTCATTATATCAGCCCGGAGCAGGCGCGCGGCGAGTTGACCGATGCGCAGGCGGATATCTATTCGGTTGGTGTTGTTTTATATGAAATGATAACCGGCCGGCTTCCGTTTGATTCCGAATCGGCGGTTTCCGTTGCGCTTATGCAGGTGCAGTCTGAGCCGGTTCGCCCGCGGGATATCAATCCGATGATTCCCATCGGGCTGGAGCAAATCACCCTGCACGCCATGCAGAAGGATAAAGCGAACCGCTATCAAACCGCATCGGAAATGCTTTTGGATCTGGATGAATTCAAGCGCAACCCTTCCATGAAGTTTGATTACGGCTTTACGACGGTCTCACGTCCAGCGGCAGGCGGGGCGCCTGAGAATGCTTATGTGCCCGTTGACCGCAGCGATGTCTATGATAGGCGCGGCGCGGATTCCGCCTATCCTGCGCCGCCCCGACGGGAGTATCAGGAGTACCGCCAGCCGCCGGTTGCGCAGGATGACGAAGAGTATGAGGACGAAGAGGAAGAGGAAAGCAAATCGAAAAATGTTCTGATCCCAGTATTGATTGGCGTTTTTACGGCGTTGATTGTCGGTATCATTTTACTGGTTGTATTTTATATCGTCCCCAAATTTTCCAATGAAACGGTTGATATGCCGAACCTGGTCGGGCAGGTCTACGAACAGGTTCTGGAAGATTATCCGGATTTGAATTTTGAAGATCCCATCTATGTTTACAGCGACGATTACGAGACCGGAGTTGTGTGCGAACAATCCATCGACGCCGGTGAGCGCATCAGTACGGATACCGCCATCCGGCTTTCCGTTGCCACGGACGAAGGCGTTGCCGTCGAGGATGTGGTCGGCTATCAATATTCCGACGCCCAGGAAATCCTGAAATCCTATGGCTTCCTTGTTTCCGTCGTGCCGCAGGTGTCTTCAGACGCAAAGGAGGGCCAGGTCATTCGAACCGATCCGCCCGCCAATACCGTTGTGCAGTACGGATCGACCATTACTCTATATGTAGCGTCGGTTGATGAATCCGCGCCGGTCAAAGTACCTTCCATCACCGGTAAGACGGAGCAGGAGGCAAGAGAAATTTTGGAGGAAGCCGGGCTTCTGGTTGGCAATGTGTCGGAGGCTCCCGGTTCAGATCAGGACAAAGGTCTGGTGTTGAGTCAGTCGCCGGATGCCGATAAGGAAGTGCCAAGAGACTCTTCCGTCGATTTTGTTATTTCCACCGGCGAAGAAGAGCAGAAAACGGTTTCCGTTCGTGTGCAAATGCCCTCCGCGTCCGGGGTGACGGCAAAAGCGTCTGCTTATATTAACGGTAATCTGACCTTTGAAACATCGGCGCGATTGGACGGCAGCTCCATGTCCTTTGATTTTACCGGAACCGGCAGTGATAACGAGTTCACCGTTTACTTGGATTCGTTCCTGCTTTGCGAGGGAACCATTGATTTTACTAAAAATCCGGTGGATTACGAGATAACAAGCAATAACGCTTCCCAATATGAAGTGCAGAAGCCGATCCCTGCCGTGACCGGCTTGAGTTTAAGCAATGCGCGCCAGCTTCTGGAAAACGAAGGCTTTACCAATATTTCTGTGCTGGAGCAGGAGACTGAGGATTATTCCCCCGGTTCGGTGATCTCGCAGTCTCCCACCAACGGTTCAACCGCTTATTCGCTGGATACCCGTGTGACGCTTGTTGTGGCGAAGGCGCCGGTTGTTGTTGAACCGGATGAGGAAGATCCGGTCGAGACACCGAACGAAGACGGGAATGAGTAAGCAATGAAAGTATCTGGACGGATCTTAAAAGGTGTCGGCGGATTGTATACCGTTTTGCTGGAGGACGGAAGGACGCTCGCCTGTAAGGCGCGCGGTGTGTTTCGCAAAGATGGCATAAAACCGCTGACTGGCGATTTTGTCGAGGTAGATACACAGGCGCAGACGATTGTCACAATCAAAAAGCGGACGAATTTCCTTCTTCGTCCGCCGATTGCAAATATTGATAAATTGTTTGTGGTGGCGGCGGGTGTTTCCCCGTCGCCTAACCTTTTGGTGATTGACCGGCTGCTTGCCTGCGCATGTTTTCAGAAAATTGAGCCGGTTATTTTGTTTTCCAAATCCGACTTGAGCGATGTTGCTGACTATGCTGCGATTTATCGCCGCGCCGGCTTTTTGAGCTTTGCCTTTTCTTCGGTAACGGGCGAAGGCATAGATGCTTTTCTACCTCTTTTTGCCAACTCCGTTTGTGCTCTGACCGGAAATTCCGGCGCAGGTAAATCCTCGCTGCTGAACCGGATTGCGCCCCAGCTGCAGCTTGAGACCGGTGAGATTAGCAAAAAGCTCGGCAGAGGACGCCATACGACACGCAGTGTGGAGCTTTTCCCTCTTTTCGGCGGCTTCATTGCCGATACACCCGGCTTTTCCGCGCTGGAGCTGGAAATAGGCAGCGGAATTACTAAATATAATCTTGCCGATTACTTCCCCGATTTTTCACCGTATGCCGCCCATTGCAGGTTTGCCGGCTGTTCGCATACGGTAGAAAAAGGATGCGCCGTATTACAGGCGCTTGCCGACGGTAAAATTGAGCCGACGCGTCACGCCAGCTACGCTGCCATGTATGAAGAATGCAAGGCGATTCCCGATTGGATAAATAAAAAGAATTAGCCCGGGATGCTCTTTTGAATATTCGGTGCGGTATCCCAAATCAGTGCGGCACTCAAAAGCAGGAGGATACATACGGAAAATCCGTCAAACCGAAAACCCGACGTTGCGATCGGCTGAGCGGATGCCGCTATTGGAACTATTTTTATGAGAAGCCAACAGACAAAATAGGAAAGAAGGCTATGATAGAGCCGGTACTTGAAAAAGTACCGGTATTTTATTTTGCATTTTTGCAGAAAAGGTAAAATTTGACAGTGGACACAAAAGCCGCCGAAAGCGCAGGCGGCTGCCGCCAGCGGCAGATTTCCTCTTTGTGCGCAGATAGAGCAACCGTCGGTCACTTCCATAAAAATACGTATCTGCTCCGGCAGCGCTCCGAAGATGTCCTCCAATCCGAAGATAACGCCCTGAAACAGGCAAATCCAAAGAGCAGCGCTGCAAACTGCATGGGCAGCGGAGGAAACGGCGGAGACCAAAATATTTCCAAGGGGGGCAGCCGCAGTTTGCTCCGATTTGTTTTCGGTCTGAGGCTTTAGGTTTTTCATTGTCGCGAACGCACAGAAAATCGATGAGAGGGATGTCGCTGCCAGCAGGAAAATGCCCGCCCTTGTGGCGCCAAACATATTTTTCCCGACAACCGAAAGCAAAAAAGCCGGTCCGCTGTTAAAGCAGAAGGCGGATAGTATCTCGGCGTGTTCCGGTGTTATTTGATTTCGTTCTCGCATATCACTGATCAGCTTCAGTCCCGCCGGATAGCCGCCGATCATTGACATAAGGATTGCCGGCAGGCAGCCCGGTGGCAAAACCCTTCTGTGCCGGTCCTTTCTTTGAGGTAATAAAAACAGCGGCTGGAGATTTCCGAGGAGGATCGTAAGAATCATAAAGGGATACAGGGAAGGGATGACTTGCTCCAAGGCAATTTTTATCCCGGCGCGGATGCCTTCGCCGATACTCTGCGCTTTCGCCAACAGAAAAACAGCGGCGCAGAGCATTGCACAAGCAATAAAATATTTTTTCACATCGATGTGGGCTTTTGGTGAATGTTTTTTCATATTGCCATTTTATTTTCGCTTTGCTATATTTATTCCCGCCGGCGCATAGATACATAGGGGAGGGAGCGTAATGAAGCTTTCTGAAATGCAGATATTTGAAAATTTTGATCGGCAATCGCTTTTGCGCCCGATCAGTGAAGTAACACCGAAGCTGCAGGTCAATGGTGTCAGCGAAGCGATTTTGTCCGATTGTGCCGGTGTTTGCGACTATGACAGCGATGTTATTCGCTTATCCGCCGGCGGAAAAATTTTGACCTTCCGCGGCTGCGATTTGCAATTGATGCAGCTTGACGGGGGAGAGGCGGTGATCCGCGGCAGAATCAATTCCATCGAATATCAATAAAGGGGCAGTATTATGTGGCTTGTACGTTGGATACGGCTGTTTTTCGGAACGGTATCTTTTAAGGGACAGGGAGGTTTTCTGTCTCGCTTCGTTAATTTATGCCATCAAAAAAGGATCCCGCTTTGGGATCTGGAAATAAATGGCAGCGAGCTGTCTGCCCAAACCAGCGTAAATGGCTATAAAAGACTACGCCAGGCAGCAAGAAAATCCGGGGTGCGGGTCCATGCCGTAGAAAAAAGCGGAATTCCCTTTTTATTACATAAAAATCGCGCGCGGATCGGACTTGTTGCCGGGCTGTTCCTGTCTGTCGCGTTGTATGCCGTTTGCAGCCAGTGCCTTTGGCGCATTGAGGTTAACGGAAATCGTACGGTTCGTGCCGAGGCGATTCTTGCTGCGGCGCAGGCGAGCGGTGTTTCGCGCGGTGCTTGGAAGCACAATGTTGATGTTTCCGCCGCCGAAATCGCAGTACGTCGAAGCATACAGGAAATATCCTGGGTCGCGGTCAATCTGCGCGGCAGTACGGCGGTGATTGAGGTGCGCGAGCAAGTCGAAGCACCGCCAATCGTCGAGCAGGACACGCCAACGCATCTGGTTGCCGCCAGAGACGGGTATGTGGAGCAGCTGCATATAGAGCGGGGAACGGCGCTGGTAAAAAACAAGGAAGCAGTGGAAAAAGGAGAGGTGCTGATCAGCGGGATTGTGACAAAAAAGGATGAAACCACATACGTCGTCCACGCCCAGGGCAGCTGTGTCGCCCGCACGCAAAGAGAGCTGAGAATAACGCCGGATTTATCTGAATACGCCGTAATCGGGTCGGTATATAAACAGAATAGTCTATATTTCTTCGGGGTCGAAATACCGGTTGCTCTGGCAAAAAAACAATCGTTTTCTTCCGTGACAGAAATTGACGTTTCACTCTCGGAGGTTTTGCTTCCCATCGGTGCCAGGAAAAACGTGTCCTATGAGTTGACGGCGTTGAATGATTCGTTCCTTGCGAAGGATGAATACTTTCTTTTGAGCTGCTCTTCGTTTTATGAAGCATATGCTGCGATGATGGAAGAATGCGAGATGCTTGATGAGCAGCTGCGAGAAGAGCAGCCGGGAACGGGGACGCTGTTTTGGAGGGCAGACTGTCGTGAAAATATCGCGATTGAAGTTCCGATAGAGGAATATCTGGCGGATTCGACCCACAAAGAATAGTTTTTTGTAGATTATGTCCAATGCAGGATAAAAAATATATTAAGATTTAACAGTTTTTTTTGCAAAATCCCTTGCATCAATTGCCGAAGAATGCTAAAATATATCGTGTAGTGTGTGAATTTGGAGAGAAGTTCATGTTTGAACAAACCATCAGTTTTGATCGGATGGAACAGGCGGTTAGCCTGTTCGGCAGTTTTGACGAAAATATTAAATTGATTGAAAATCAATATTCCGTTGATATTCTCAATCGTGGGACCGAGCTGAAGGTCTCCGGCGAGCCGGAGCAGGTTTCCTGCGCCGTTCGGGCGATCCACGGTTTGCTGACGCTGATCAACAAGGGCGAGCCGCTAACGGAGCAGAATATTCGCTATGTCCTCTCCTTGGTGCAGGAGGGAAGCGAGGACAAGCTTGCCGCCATGACGGCGGATTGTATCTGTATTACCTCCCGTGGAAAGCCGGTCAAGCCAAAGACCCTTGGGCAGAAGCACTATATCGAGGCGATCAAAAACAATACCATCGTTTTCGGTGTTGGTCCCGCCGGGACCGGAAAGACCTACCTTGCCGTCGCTATGGCGGTTACCGCGTTTCGTGCCAAAGAAGTCAATCGGATTATTCTGACTCGACCTGCCGTCGAAGCTGGCGAAAAGCTCGGTTTTCTTCCCGGCGATCTGCAATCAAAGGTGGATCCGTATCTGCGTCCGCTGTATGATGCGCTGTTTGATATGCTTGGCGCGGAAAATTTCAATCGATATCAGGAGCGCGGCAATATTGAAGTCGCACCTTTGGCGTATATGCGCGGGCGAACATTGGACGACAGCTTTATTATTTTGGATGAAGCGCAAAACACCACCCCGGAGCAGATGAAAATGTTTTTGACCCGGCTCGGGTTTAATTCTAAAATCGTTGTGACAGGCGACATTACACAGATCGATCTTCCGGACGGGAAGCGCTCCGGGCTCGTGGATGTGATTAAAATATTGAAAAATGTCGATGATATCGAAACCGTTCTTTTCAACGAAAAAGACGTAGTGCGTCACCGTTTGGTGCAGGATATCATAAAAGCCTATGAAAAAGCTTTAAGAAAATAAGAAAGGATTGAAAACTATGCCGGACAAAATCAAAGTTATCATCACAAACAATCAGAAAGACGTTAAAATCCCGACCGGCATTCGCATGTTGGTGCGCCGCTGCTGTCACGCGGCTTTGGTGTTGGAAAATTTCGAAGGCTCCGCAGAAATCAGCGTGAGCTTTGTGAATGATGAGCAGATCCGTGAGTTAAATAAGAAATACCGCAACATCGATTCTTCCACCGATGTGCTTTCGTTCCCCCTAGGCGAAAACGGCAATTATGATGTTAATCCCGATACCGGCGCGAAAATCCTGGGTGATATTGTTATTTCGATGCAGCACGCCGTGGCGCAGGCAGCGGAATTTGGTCATTCTCTGCAGCGGGAGGTCGCATATCTGACGGCGCATTCCATGCTGCACCTTCTGGGATACGACCATGAAGAAGGCGGCTTGCAAAAAATCAGAATGCGCGAAAAGGAAGAAGCGATCCTGATTCGCCTTGGACTGCCGCGCAACGGCAGTTATTATCCGGTGGATGAATGATCGGAGCTTACAAAGCATGGAACCTTTAACGACGAAATCGGCGTTTATTGCCATTGTCGGCTGCCCGAACGCCGGAAAATCAACCATTCTGAACCACCTTTTGGGGCAGAAAATTGCCATTGTTTCCCCCAAGCCGCAGACGACCCGTACGGGGATTACCGGTGTGTTAACCTCAGATGACGGCGTTCAGCTGGTTTTTACTGACACGCCGGGATTCCATCGTCCCCATACTAAGCTCGGCGAAAAAATGATGCGCGCCGTTGACGAGACCATCAGCGGCGGTGACGCCTGCCTTCTGGTGGTTGAAACGGAAAAAGAGCCGCGCGAGGCAGAAATTACTTTATTAAAACGGATCGTTAAAGAACGACTGCCGGTAATTTTGGCTGTCAATAAAACAGACACCGTCAAAGACAAAGAGCAAATCGCCTCTTTAATCCTTCAATTCAGCAAGCTGGCGGATTTTCAGGCAGTGGTTCCGTTATGCGCTGTAAAAGGGGAGGGGATTCCCATCCTTTTGAGCGAGCTGAAAAAGCTGGCAGTGGAATCGCCCCATTATTTCCCCGATGACACGCTGACCGACCAGCCGGAACGGGTCCTGGCGGCGGAAATGATCCGCGAAAAGCTGTTGCTGCGCCTCAATCAGGAAATTCCTCACGGCGTCGCCGTTGCAATTGAGCAGTTCAGAGAGCGAGATAACGCGGACATCCTTGATATTGATGCTACGATTTATTGCGAGAAGGATAGTCACAAAGGTATCATTATCGGCAAGGGCGGCGCAATGCTTAAAGCGGTAAGCACTGCGGCACGATATGACCTGGAACGTTTTTTTGGCTGCAAGGTCAATCTTCGCTGTTGGGTAAAGGTCAAGGAAGATTGGCGCAATCGCGAGGGCTTGATTCATCATTTCGGATTGGATTGATTCCATGGAGCATTTTGTTACAGACGGATTGGTTCTGTCTGTCAGACATACCGGTGAAAGCGACCGCATCGTGACCGTTTTGACCCGCGATCACGGTGTGGTTCGTGCTTTTGCCAAGGCGGCGTGCCGTCCGAAAAGTAAGCTGCACGCGGGCACACAGGCATTTAGTTTTTCTGACTTTGCATTCAATGAAAATAAAGATGTCTATCGGATTCTGGAAGCTGCGCCGAAAGAGCTTTTTTATCAGCTGAATGCGGATCTCTCTTCATTGGCGCTGGCGCAATATTTTGGACAGTTGGCGTGTGAGCTGGTGGCGCCGGATGAAAAAAATCCAGAATTCCTCCGTCTGATTCTGAACGGCCTGCATTTCCTTTGCAGCCGGAATAAAAGCGCCACATGGATCAAAGCAGTCGTGGAGCTGCGGTTTTGCGCGCTGAGCGGTTATGCGCCGGAGCTTATTGAGTGCGCGGTGTGCGGCTGCAATGCTGACAAGCCGATGCTTTTTCACCCTGTGGAGGGTGTTTTATATTGTGAGGACTGTGCAAAGTCCATGGCGTGTCTTCCGGTCTCTCCCGCAGTTCTCTCCGCGATGTGTCATGTGGTATACTCGGATTTTGAAAAAATTTATTCCTTTCCCCTGTCGGATGCTGACGTAAAATCCCTTGCCGCAATCAGTGAGCGATATCTGCTCGCTCAGACGGAACGCGGTTTTTCATCGTTGGATTTTTATAAAAAATGTCTTGAAAATTGACGGTTTTTTACAACATCTATTGACTATTGCCGGGCTGAGGACTATAATATAAGAGTTAAAATCAGGACGGAGGTTTTGTATGAATAACTTATTGCACAAGCTGTTCGGCACCACACCGGGCAAAGGTGTTCAGCCGAAAGAGGCGATCGCTTACAGCATCGCCGGTTTTGGCGAAAACTTCATTTGTACCATCATTGGCTCTTATTTGACAATCTTTATGACCGATGCTTTGCTGTTTGGTTCGGAAGATTTCATGGTTGGCGCGGTTTCCGGTACGATGGCGGTCGCTTTTCTGATGCTGGGTGTTCGTATCTTCGACGCCTGCAACGACCCGATCATGGGGTCCATTGTCGATAAGACCCGTACCAAATGGGGCAAATGCCGGCCCTACCTGAAGTGGACGGTTCTTCCCATCGGCATCATCACGCTGCTTTGCTTCCTGCCGGTCTACAAAGCCTCGTCCGTTTCTTCTTTTATCGCCATCGCCTGTATATATACGGTCTGGTCCGTGGTGTATACCATTGCTGACGTGCCGTATTGGGGACTTTCTTCCTGCCTGACCAACGATACGGAAGTGCGCGGCAAAATCCTGACCGTTGCTCGTCTGATCTGCACCCTCGGCGCTGGTATTGTGACGGTTTTTGTTCCGATTATCACCTCTGCTGTTACCGCGAAATATAAGGACGCTGCCGGTCTGGTAAAGCCGGAATTTATCTATGATAACGCTAGCACCTTGAAATGGACCTATTTCATCTGCGCGGTGGTGTTGGTGGTCATCTCTATTCCCACGGTTCTCTACGGCTTCAAAAATACCAAAGAGCGCTTCACTGCCACCAATGACGCGCCTTCTCTCGGGCATAACCTGAAGCTCCTGTTCAAGAACAGAGAGCTGCTTCTGGTCGTTCTTTCCGGTATTCTGGGCGGCGCCCGGATGGTTTATACTTATACCGGCGGACTGTATTTTGCCAAATATGTTTTGCACAACGAGGGAATCTATAGCTTGATTACCCTGCTTGTCGTTCCCGGCGGTCTGGTCGCTTCGCTGTTGGTGCCCTGGATGTCCAAAAAATTCACCAAGAAATGGGCGTATATCGGCATCCATCTGTTCGGCGCAGTCGTAATGTTTGTTATGTATTTTGTCGGTTATGACGCTCCGTGGAAGCTCGTTGTTTGCGCCATCGGTCTGGTTCTCCTCGGTTTGCCGCAAGGCGTCAACAATATCATTACCTATGCAATGATCGGCGATACCGTTGATTATCTGGAGTGGAAGACCGGCGAGCGCGGTGAGGGCATTTGCTTCGCCATGCAGACCTTTATCAATAAGATCGGTATGGCGGTCGGCGCCTTTGTTGGTGTGGTTGCTTATTATGCCGCCGGCATCAATCCCACCGCCGCAGACGGTGTGTATATCAGCGCTTCCGGTGAAACGCTTCTCTGGAATATGCTGGTTCTGTCCGGTGCATTGAGTATGTTCCTGACTTGCGTGCCGATGTTCTTCTATCGCTTGACAGAAAAACGTCAGAAGCAAATGGTCGCGGAAATCGAAGAAAGAAAAGCAGCCGCTGCGCAGAAATAAATTTTGTATTCCGTCAAAAAGCCGCTTCCCTACGGAGGCGGCTTTTTTATGCGGGGAGCATCTTCAGCGTCTGTACTTCACCTTGACTTTACGAAAAAATTCATGTATAATACCAATATATTTCATGATTTTCGGAGGGATTATATGAACAGTGATACCATCCAGATTCTGATTACGATGATAGTCTATATGCTGGCGGTCATTGGAATCGGCGTCGCGTTTGCAAAGCGTGCCAATAAAAGCTCGGAGGATTATCTTCTGGGCGGTAGGTCGCTCGGTCCCTGGGTTACCGCCATGAGCGCTGAAGCGTCGGATATGTCAGGCTGGCTTTTGATGGGGCTGCCCGGCGTTGCTTATTGGTGCGGTATTTCCGATTCCGCCTGGACAGCAATCGGTCTGGCGGTCGGCACCTATATCAATTGGCTGATCACCTCAAAGCGCCTTCGCCGCTACAGCGCAAAAGCCGGTAACGCCATTACGCTGCCTGAATTCTTTTCCAACCGGTTCCACGAAAAAAGCAAGGTCATTATGACCATAGCGGCGTTGTTTATTCTGATTTTCTTCACGGTTTATGCGGCAAGCTGTCTTGTGACCTGCGGCAAGCTGTTTTCTACACTTTTTGGTCTGCCGTATATCCCGATGATGATCGTCGGTGCGATCTTCGTTTTGGTTTATACCATTCTCGGCGGTTTCCTGGCTGAGAGCGCGTCCGACTTTATGCAGGCGGTTGTTATGATTGTTGCGCTTGTTGTTGTGGTGATTACCGGTACCGTCGCCGCCGGCGGTATAGAGGCGGTTTTGAACAATGCGCGCAATGTCCCCGGCTTTTTGGATTTCTTTGGTGTCGCGACGCCAATTACCGATGCCGAAGGTGTGCAGCAAGTCGCCAGCGGTGTCCCGCAGTTCGGCGAGGCAGGCGAGTACGGAATCATGAAGGTCCTTTCTGCTTTGGCTTGGGGTCTTGGTTATTTCGGTATGCCCCAGGTGCTGCTTCGCTTTATGGCGATTCGTGAAGAGCGAGAGCTGGTCCGCTCTCGCCGTATTGCCACCGTCTGGGTGCTGATTTCCCTTTCGGTTTCCGTTTTCATCGGTGTGATGGGCAGAAGCCTTTTCCCCACGGCGCTTAGTACTGCTTCCGAGGCAGAAAATGTTTTTATTGTTCTTTCCACCAATCTCCTGCCGCCCATCCTTGCGGGTCTTGTCATGGCTGGTATTCTGGCGGCAACGATCAGTTCCTCCGACTCCTATCTCCTGATTGCGGCTTCCGCTTTTTCCAAGAATATTTATCAGGGCTTGATTCGGAAAAAAGCAACGGATAAACAGGTTTTAACCATGTCTCGGATCACGCTTCTTGCGATTACAGTGGTTGCGATTTTTATCGCGCTTGACGAGGACAGTGTGATTTTCACCATCGTAAGCTTTGCCTGGGCTGGCTTCGGTGCAACCTTTGGACCGTTGATGCTGTTCAGCCTGTTCTGGAAACGGATCAACCGCGCGGGCGCCATCGCCGGGATGGTCAGCGGCGGCAGTATGGTATTTATCTGGAATCTGCTGATTCGTCCGCTTGGCGGTATCTGGGATATCTATGAGCTGCTTCCTGCGTTTATTATTTCCAGCCTTTGTATTGTGATTGTATCACTGCTGACCAAAGCGCCATCCGCTGAAGTGCAAAAAGAATTTGATGAAGTGCGCACCGGCGCATAAACATGCAAAGCTAAAAATATCGCCGATCAAAGCCGATCGGCGATATTTTTTTCTCCTTTTGTTGGTTCGTAAGATTAGAATTCCTGCACCTTGTATGCATCTCCGCCACCCGTCCAAAGGCTTTATGGGTTTGCGTATTTACAACATAGGTGCGACTTTAAATTGGATAATTGCACCGGCTGAGATATACATAGAACTTTCGTTGCGCTTGACTCATGGCGGAAATTCCTGTGCGCCTTGCGGCGTTGCAAACGGACACAGGTTAAAAATACATAAGCATCTGACGGGCGGTGTCCCACCCGTCAGATGCTTATCTGATGTCCATAATGCGAGATAGCTTTACTTATTTCAGATATTCCTTAATGTATTCACCGTACAGCTCTTCCAATTTCGCGCTGGCTGCCGGGTCTTGCCCAGGACCGTGACCAGCTGATTCGGAAATTACAATATCATGCGCCGGGCCATGATCTTCAAGGGCATTAAAGAAGCGTTCAACGTTGCTGTAGGGAACAATAGGATCTTTCGTCGAGTGGAAAGTAAGGGTCGGCACACAATCTCTGTTGACCAGCTGCGCCGGTGAAATTGTTTTGATATACTCGATATTTTCTTCGAATGTATCGAGTGTGTAAGTATGACCGCACATCATAGAGCCAAGCTTGCAAAGATTCTCCGGCCAGGCGAGTGTGTCTGCATAATACAAATCAAGATCTGTCATATCAGCGATGGGGCTGACTGCATACACGGCAACCAGAGGCAGCGGACAGACATCCTTTTGATTGTACGCATAGCAAAGGGCAATATGCGCGCCGGCAGAAAATCCGCGAACCATTACTTTATTTAAGGTGACGCCCTGCGCTGCGGCAATTTCAACGCATTTTTTGATGGAAAGGGAAATGTCGTCGTAAATATCCTGCATACTAACGGTTCCGCCGTAAGAAATCAAGTGATAGTTGATGGTCGCGCAGGCAACATTGTATTTAGCGGAATCATTTTTCGCCTCATTCGCGAAAGCGGATTTATCACCGCGCTGCCAAGTTCCGCCATGCACCATTAGCACAAGACCAAGCTCTTTGTCATAACTGTCAGGAACATAAAGATCCATGGTCTGGATCGGATCGTCGCCATAGGCGACATCCTTATAAGCAATGGTGTCAACAGAAATTCCAAACAGTGAGACAAAAAACGCAAGGATGGACATGAAAAAGGACAAGATTTTTTGAAAAAACGCAGCCATAATTTTAACCTCCATTAAGTTTGCAAGTTATTATAACGCAAACAACGGCAAAATACAAGATGTTTTTTTGGTGAGCTCTGTTAAGCACCTGTTGAGCCAAATCCACCAGCGCCGCGTTCGCTATCCGACAGCGAATCGCTGATTTGAAAATCAGCGTGAACATAAGGCGCGATCACAAGCTGAGCAATTCGTTCATGATTTTTAATGATCTGCGGCGTTTCCGAATGATTATGAAGAGCGATAATCAGCTCACCACGATAATCAGAATCGATGACGCCAACCTTGTTGGCAGGCGCTAGTCCTTTTTTCGAGGCGAGCCCGCTTCGCGCATGGGTGAAGCCGGCATAGCCTGCCGGGATCTCAATGGCGAGTCCGGTCCCGATAAAAACCGTACGATGGGGAAAAATCGTTAGTTCATCCTCCTCAAGGCAAGCATATAAATCGGCGCCTGCCGAAAATTCGGTGCCGTAAGTCGGGACAACGGCATTTTCTTTCAGTTTTTTGATGCGAATTTGCATGACTTCTTCTCCTTAGTGCTCAATATACCAATTGCCCGGAAGAGCAATAGCCCTGCCTTTGCGCAGAGAGGCGGCAACGTCCAGAATTCGCTGATTGGATGAGCCGCGAAAACGGAGCTCCTTGCTTTTCAGCGCTTCTACAAATTTTCCGTCGACCAGAACATCAACAGCAGATAGAATTTCTTTAAGAATCTCTGGCTCGCCGATTTTCAGCGGCAAAAGATCTTTTTCAAAATCATAGCCGGTGTAACACCAAACCGTCTTGCCGGGAATTTCTTTCTTGAACCGGCGCAGCAGCCGCAGAATATCCTGCTGATTGTTCGGGTCCAGCGGCTCACCGCCCAGGAGGGAAAGCCCCTTGATATGATCCGGCTGTAAAGCAGTTAAAATTTCCTCTATGGTCGCATCGGTAAAGGGCTTTCCGTAAGAAAAATCCCAGGCTTCCTGATTGAAACAACCTTTGCAGTGGTGGCGGCAGCCGCTGACAAACAGAGATACGCGAACGCCGACCCCGTTGGCGATGTCGTATTTTTTGATATCCGCGTAATTCACATTCGGCTCCTTACAGGTGCAGAACGCGGGCTTTGATCTCTTTGGTCTTGCCGACGTTCCAGAAGTTTTCACCCAAGTATCCGCAGGTGCGGCGCGTCACATTCATTTTGCTGTGATCCTTATTGCCGCAGTTGGGACACTCCCATTCATTGTCTTCGTTGATTATAATTTCGCCGTCAAAACCGCAGACCTGACAATAGTCGGATTTTGTATTGAATTCAGCGTATTGTATGTTGTCGTAGATAAAGCGGACGACGTCTTCCAGCGCGGTCAGATTGTGACGCATATTTGGAATTTCAACATAGGAGATTGCGCCACCGGAGGAAATATCCTGGAACTGGCTCTCGAAGGTGAATTTGGAGAATGCGTCAATATGCTCACGCACATCCACATGATAGGAATTGGTATAATACCCCTTATCGGTCACATCGGGAATACTGCCGAAGCGCTCTTTGTCAATGCGGGCGAAGCGGTAGCAGAGCGACTCCGCCGGCGTGCCGTAAAGCGCAAAGCCCAGTCCGGTGTCCTTTTTCCACTGATCCGTTGCGGCGCGCAGATGCTTCATGACGCGCAGCGCAAAGTCAGTGCCCTCCGGCGCGGTGTGGCTGACCCCCTTCATCAGTTTGGTCACTTCATACAGGCCAATATACCCCAGCGATAGGGTGGAGTAGCCGTTTTCCAGCAGAGGATCGATCACTTCGCCTTTTTTCAGTCGAGCTATGGCGCCGTACTGCCAATGGACGGGACTGGTGTCGGAGCGGACCCCTTTTAATGCGTTATGGCGGCACATCAGCGCCTCATAGCAAAGCTGCAGACGCTCATCCATCAGCTTCCAGAAGACTTCCTCGTCACCCCTGGCAAGGATTCCGATCTGCGGCAGATTGATGCTTACCACACCCTGGTTGAAGCGTCCCTCAAATTTATAATTGCCGTTTTCGTCCTTCCAAGGGGAAAGGAAGCTGCGGCAGCCCATACAGGAAAACACATTTCCCGCGTAATTTTCGCGCATTTTTTTGGCGGAAATATAATCAGGATACAACCGTTTTGCTGAGCATTTGACCGCCAGCTCGGTGATATAATCGTATTTTCCGCCTTTCAGGCAGTTGTTTTCATCCAACACATAAATCAGCTTCGGGAAGGCAGGCGTGACATACACGCCGACCTCGTTCTTGATCCCCTCCAGCCGCTGCCGCAGGATCTCCTCGATGATCATGGCGTTTTCTTCGATATATTCGTCGCCGTCTTCCAGATACATAAAAATTGTGACAAAGGGGGATTGACCGTTGGTGGTCATCAACGTATTGATCTGGTATTGGATGGTTTGTACACCGGAGCGCAGCTCGTCACCCAGCCGTTCCATTGTCAGCGCTTCGACCATATCGTCGGAAAGCTCGCCATGAGAGGCTTCAACGATTTTTTTACGGAATTTCTCTTTGGTATAGCGCAGGTATTTGCCCAGATGGCGGATATCCACCGATTGTCCGCCATATTGGCTGCTGGCGACGGAAGCAATGATCTGCGTCATAATGGTGCAGGCGACCTGAAAGCTCTTGGGGCTTTCGATCAGTTTTCCATTCATAACGGTGCCGTTGTCCAGCATATCGCCGATATTGATCAGACAGCAATTGAAAATCGGTTGAATAAAATAATCCGCATCATGAAAATGGAGAACGCCGTCCTCGTGGGCTTTTGAAATGTGCTCGGGAAGCAGCAGCCGCTTGGTGATGTCCTTGGAAACCTCGCCGGCAATCAAATCACGCTGGGTTGCCGCCATCACAGCGTTTTTGTTGGAATTTTCCTCCATTACATCCTTGTTGCTGTTTTGGATCAGCGACAAAATCGATTCGTCCGTTGTATTTGCTTTTCTCACCAGGGCGCGGGTGTAGCGGTAAATGATATACGCCTTGGCAAGATCGAACTTTTCCAGTTCCATCAGCTTTTTTTCGACGCTATCCTGAATGTCTTCCACCAGATACCGCTGCCGGTGCTTATTTTCAATGGAAGAAACAATCTGCTCAATCTGTTCCTCGCTGACCTGCTGATCCTCTTCGACGGCTTGATTCGCTTTTTGCAGCGCCAATACAATTTTGCTGCGATCAAAATCTACAATCGCGCCGTCCCGTTTGACTACCTTCATATAAAAACTCCTCAAAAAAAAGAAATGTTTGCGAACAGATTTGATTATATCATTACCGCCGCACGGAATCAATATCTTGTATGCAATCTTTTTATTTTTGGTCAACCCTACTATATATTGCCCGAAATTTTGTGGAAAATTTTTTTGACGCCCCTGTGGGGGCAGATTGACTTTGCCCGCTATAGCGATTATAATGATAGAATATAGTGGATCCTGCTTGAGAGGGGATAGAAAGAATGTATGATTATCTGCGGGTGGCTGCTTGCGTGCCAAAGGTAAAAATCGGCGATCCGTCGTTTAATATCGGCTACATCCGTGAGCAGGCGCAGAAGGCTGCGGCGGACGGCGCTCAGATTCTGCTTTTCCCCGAGCTCTGCGTCAGCGCCTATTCCTGCGCTGATCTATTTTTTCAATACTCGCTTCAGGACGCTTGTCGGCAGGCAGTCGGCTCCTTGGCTTCCTTCAGTAAAAAAATTCCAGCGGTTCTGATTGTCGGTGCGCCGGTCCGTTTGGGCAACCATCTGTATAATTGCGCGATTGTTTTGCACGGCGGTAAAATCCATGGAATCGTTCCAAAAACTTATATCCCCAATTACGGCGAATATTATGAGGCGCGCTGGTTTGCCCCCGCTTGCTCTTGCAAGGAAAAAGAAATGGACCCGTCGTACTTTCTTCTTTCCCAGGAAGAAGCGATTCCCTTTGGAACAGACCTGCTTTTTCAGGCATATGGTGCGACGTTCGGCGTGGAAATCTGTGAAGATCTTTGGGCGCCTCTGCCGCCCTCGACACTGGCGGCGCTCGGCGGCGCGGAGCTGATTCTGAATCTTTCGGCCAGTAACGAAACCATCGGTAAGCGGGAATACCGCCATTCCCTTCTAAGTCATCAGTCCGCCGCCGCGATTTGCGGTTATTGTTACGCTTCCGCAGGGTGGGGCGAGTCGTCCACTGATTTGATTTTTGGCGGCTATACCGGCATGTTTGAAAATGGCGTTTGTCTGGCGGAAAATACAAAAGGGATCTGTGACGGCGATTACACCGTTTGTGATTTTGATTTGGAGAAATTGCGCGCCGATCGTCAGAAGCGTAATACGTATCACGCAAACCCGCAGACTGCTGCGCCTTCATTTCGTAAAATTTTTCTTTCCGATCGAGAGTCGGCTTCCGATGGGTCGCTTTATCCGGTGGAAAAACTTCCTTTTGTGCCAGCAAACAAAAACGACCGTCTTTCCCGCTGTCTTTCGATTTTTGAAATGCAGGCAATGGGACTTCTTCGTCGGTGCGAGGTGGTAGGCTATCGTCCGGTAATCGGTGTATCCGGTGGACTGGACTCTACGCTGGCGCTGCTGGTTTGCGCTTTTGCCATGAAAAAAGCGGGCAAACCAATGTCGGAAATCACTGCGCTCACTTTGCCCTGTTTTGGGACAACCGGCAGGACCCACGGCAATGCCGTCGCGTTGATGGAAAAACTCGGTGTTTCTTCTTTAGAGATTGACATCAAAGAAGCCTGCACGCTCCACTGTCGGGATATCGATCATCCGCAGGACGCTTTTGA
The DNA here is from genome assembly GCA_949296825.1 of uncultured Eubacteriales bacterium. Classification (GTDB taxonomy): domain Bacteria; phylum Bacillota; class Clostridia; order Oscillospirales; family Acutalibacteraceae; genus RGIG2774. The sequence continues at coordinate 16,503 of CASFQZ010000085.1, read as the reverse complement.
TGTGACATATGAAAATATTCAGGCGCGGGAGCGTACCCAGGTCTTGATGGATTATGCCTGTAAAATCGGCGGATTTGTGGTGGGTACCGGCGATTTAAGCGAATTGGCGCTGGGCTGGTGTACTTACAATGCGGATCATATGAGCATGTACGGCGTCAATGCCAGTATCCCAAAGACATTGATTCGCTGGATGATTGAAAGTGTCATGGAGCATGAGCTGTTTCCTCAGGCGGATGAAGTGCTTCGGGACATTCTGGCAACGCCAATCAGTCCGGAGCTGTTGCCGCCGGATGAAAAGGGGCAAATTTCGCAGCAGACCGAAGAGCTGATCGGACCCTATGCGCTTCATGATTTCTTTTTATACTATATGCTTCGGTTTGGATTTTCCCCGGATAAAATTTACTCGCTTGCCGTTCGGGCTTTTGCGGAGGACTTTTCTCCGAAAACAATTCTGCACTGGGAAAAAGTATTTTACCGTCGCTTTTTTTCGCAGCAGTTAAAACGCAGCTGCTTGCCGGACGGCGTAAAGGTTGGCAGTGTCGCCCTTTCCCCCCGCGGCGATTGGCGTATGCCGAGCGATGCGTCGGCGCATTTGTGGCTGGAAATTCTGAACGATATGGATGCATAATAAATGACAGGAATTCGTCCTTCGGATTCCTGTTGTTTTACATTTCTCGCGGTATGTTCGCAATTTGTTCCCTATTTTTTCCTTTATGTCTTGCAATGAATCGGCATTTTATGTAAAATAATAGAATATATATATTGGGTTGCTTTCACAGTCTGGGGGCGGGAGTGTGTTCATGCGAAAAAAGTGGATTTTTTCAAAGGTTAATAAAGATAAAGCTGCCGCTCTGTCGGAAGACTGCGCCATCGACGCGATGACTGCCTTGCTCCTTTGTTCGCGGGGAATCGACACGCCGGAGGCGGTGTCTGCTTTTCTGGACGAGCGGGTGCTTTTGCATGACCCTTTTGCGCTGAAGGATATGGATCGGGCTGCAGATTGTATTTCCTCCGCGATGGAAGAAGGGCAGCGGATCTGTATTTACGGCGACTATGATGCGGATGGGGTAACGGCGGTTGCGCTTTTGTATTCCTTCTTGGATGCCATGGGGTGCGATGTCGCATATTATATTCCGTCCCGCAGCGAAGAGGGCTATGGAGTCCATGTCGGTGCCGTTGAAAAAATCGCACAAACCGGCGCGCAATGGATCATTACCGTTGACACGGGAATTACTGCTGTGCAGGCAGCGGAAAAGGCAGCGGAGCTCGGCGTCCGCATGGTGATTACCGATCATCATAAGCCATCGGGCGAATTACCGCCGGCGGAAGCGGTGGTGGACCCTCATCGGGCGGATGATACATCCCAATTGACCTATCTCTCCGGCGTCGGCGTCGCTTTCTATCTGGTTCGCGCCTTGGCAGGCGGCGAGGATGAAGACCTGCTTTCGGTCTACGCGCAGTTCGCCGCGCTCGGAACAATTGCCGATGTCGTCCCGCTGATTGGCGATAACCGGCAGATCGTGCGCGCCGGACTGCGGCAGTTGAACGATCGACCGATCATCGGTCTTGACGTTTTAGCAGAGTTTGCCGGATTGCAGGAAAAAGAAATCTTGTCTTCGCATGTTGCATTTGGATTGGCGCCGCGCATCAACGCGGCTGGACGTATGGGCAGCGCTGAAACTGCCTTGCAGCTGCTGTTGAGTGATACGCGGGAGACGGCAAGCTATTACGCAAATGAACTGGCGGCATATAATGGTCAGCGCCATGAAGCGGAAAAAACGATAGCGGATGGGATTTCCGCTTTTTTTCGACAGCATCCTGAGTATGCGGATGCGCCGGTGCTGGTTGTCAGCGCGCCGGATTGGGACGAGGGCGTTTTGGGAATTGCTGCCTCCCGCCTTTGCGATACCTACGGCAAGCCCGCGGTGGTGCTGACGGAGCTGCCCGACGGGACGGCAAAAGGCTCCTGCCGCAGTGTTTCTGATTTTTCTATTTATGATGCTCTGCGCGCTTCTTCGGAGCTGTTGGATCATTTTGGCGGACATACACAGGCCGCGGGCGTTGGTCTTGCCGTAAAGAATATCCCTGCCTTCCGAGAGAAAATCAATGAGTACGCCAAAGAACATCCGCCGGGCAGCGAAGAGCTGTTGATTTCCTGTAAGCTGATGCCTGCCGGTGTTTCCGCTTCTCTTTTGAATTCCCTGCAAGCGCTGGAACCCTTCGGCGAAGGAAACGGCAAACCGGTTTTCGCCTTTTGTCATATGCGCTTGGACGGTGTTGATCCGCTCGGCGGAGGCAACCACCTGCGGCTGCGGCTGAGCAGAGGCGATGCAAAATTGCAGGCGGTTAAATTCGGTATGAAGCCGGCGCAATTTCCGTTTTGCGTCGGTGATCAAATTGATATCGCCGCTGTGGTGGAGCCCAATGTATATCAGGGGGTGACGCGTCCTTCGGTGCAGATCCGCGAAATGCGCTTTTCTGACACTGACGAGCGGCAGCTTTTCGATTCCTATCAGCTTTTTCGCTTGGCGGATGCCGGTTGTGTATTGACACCGGAGCAAAAAAATGCCGTTCTGCCCGACCGGAAGTTTATCGGCGCCGTTTATTTGTATATCAAATCCCATGGCGGTGAAAACTGCTTGCAGGAGGTCATATGGAAACGGCTTCGCCTGCCGGAAAGCGCTTTTGGCTGTGTTTGTTCTGCCGTTCGCGCCCTTGCGGAATGCAGCCTGATCGTTCCCTGCGGCAATGGCTGGACAGTTGTGCCGGAGGCGGCGAGGACCGATTTGAATCGATCTGTCTTTTTGACATTTCTTGGGTATCAAGGGTAATGATTTGAAGCAAAGGAGTGAATTTCATGTCTATAGATGTAACATCGGGCGGATATGACGCGCTTCGTCAGAAGCTTGCCGAAGCCTTTTCGCCGGAAAATCTCCGGGACATCGATCGTGCCTATGCGATTGCAGAACAGGCACATCGGGAGCAAAAACGAAAATCCGGCGAACCCTATATTATCCATCCGGTTGCTGTTGCCGGAATCCTTTTTCAGCTTGGCATGGATTCTCCTTCGCTGGAGACAGCGTTATTGCACGATGTGGTAGAGGATACGCCGATTACGTTGAATGAAATCCGCGAACAGTTCGGCGACGTTGTCGCCAATCTGGTGGACGGCGTTACAAAGATCGGCAAAATCCCTCTGTTTACCCGAGAAGAGCAGCAGGCGGAAAATTTACGCAAGATGCTGCTTGCCATGAGTCAGGATATTCGTGTCATCATCGTGAAACTGGCGGATCGGCTCCATAATATGCGGACGCTGCAATATGTTCCGGAGCAGCGTCGCCGCGAAATTGCGCGCGAAACCCTGGAAATTTACGCGCCCATTGCACATCGTCTCGGTATCCGCGCCGTGAAAGAAGAGCTGGAAGATCGGGCGATTATGTTTTTGGACCCGGTCGCTTATCAGGAAATCAGCGAACAGCTGGCGGCGCAGAGCACCCAGCGGACTGAATTTCTGGAGGGGATCAAAGAACGCATCCGCAAACGGATTTTACCGATTTGCGGCGACGCCGCCATTGAAGGCAGAGTAAAAAGCGTCAACGGTATTTATCGGAAAATGTATCTGCAAAACAAGAATTTTGACCAGATTTACGATATCTATGCCGTTCGCATTATCGTAGACACGGTAACCGATTGCTATAATTGTCTCGGTATCATCCACGATATGTTCCGACCGATTCCCGGCAGATTCAAGGACTATATTTCTACGCCAAAACCGAATATGTACCAGTCGCTGCATACGACGCTCCTTAGCCGGGAAGGGCTGCCCTTCGAGGTGCAGATTCGCACATGGGAAATGCACCGCACCGCAGAATACGGCATCGCCGCTCATTGGAAATATAAGTTGGGTATGAGTTCCGGGAAAGAAAAACCAGAGCTGCGTATGGCTTGGATCCGTCAGCTTTTGGAAACCCAGAATTCGGCGGAAGATGTGACCGATATTGTTGCTGCCATCAAAAATGATCTGGTCCCTGACGAGGTGTATACATTGACCCCCCGGGGCGATGTAATCTGCCTGCCGCAGGGGTCAACGGTGATCGACTTTGCCTATGCCATTCATTCTGCGGTCGGCAACCGTATGACGGGCGCAAAGGTGGACGGAAGAATCGTCCCCATAGATTATAAAGTAAAAACCGGGGAAATTGTGGAGATCCTGACTTCATCGCAGCCCGGCAAGGGACCGAGCCGCGATTGGCTGAACATTGTAAAAACTGGCGAAGCGCGCAATAAGATCCGTATGTGGTTCAAAAAAGAGCGCCGCGATGAAAATATTGTAGAAGGCAAGGCGGAGTTGGAACGGGAGCTGCGGCGCAGCAATATCCGTCTGCCGGAAGAGGAATACAATAAATTCATTGCCGATCTTGCCGGACGATACCACTGTAAGGATGCCGACGATTTTTACGCTTCCATCGGTTATGGCGGATTGGTAATCAGTCGCATTATGCCTCATATCCGTGACGAGTACAATAAGCTTGCAAAGCCTGTGGAACCGCAGGAGCTGAAACCCACCGAGCGACGCGTCAAGCATGGCAGCGACGGGATTGTGATCGAGGGGATCGACAATTGTCTGGTCAAGGTTGCGAAATGCTGCAATCCCATCCCCGGTGATAAAATTATCGGATATATCACACGCGGGCACGGGGTGTCCGTCCATAAACGCGATTGTCCCAATGTGCCGAAGGAGGTTGCGCAATGCGCACAGCCGGAGCGATGGGTCAAGGCATATTGGGACGCCGACGTCAAGGAGGATTTCTGCGCGACGCTTCATGTGGCTTGCGTGGATCGATATGGCTTGATGGCGGACATCACTGCCGTTTTGGCAAGTATGCGCGTAATGATTCTGAATGTATATACCGTCCGTGATAAAAACAGACAGGAAGTAACTGCGATTGTTTTGACGCTGTCTGTATCGTCCATTGAGCATTTGCGCAGCGTGACTTCACGGTTGGAAAAAATAAACGGAGTGGTCAAAATCACCCGTTCCTGAGCAACATTTACCAGGAGAGGGGATATCCCGATGAGAGCAGTTATTCAGCGCGTCAGCCGCGCGAAGGTCACAGTGGATGGCAGGACGACCGGTGAAATCGGACCGGGTTTTCTGGTGCTGCTGGGCGTTCGAAACGGCGACAGCGAAAAGGAGGCGGATTTGCTCGCCGCCAAGACAGCGAAGCTGCGCGTGTTTACCGATTCACAGGATAAGATGAATTTGTCTTTGCTGGATATTGGCGGGCAGGCGCTGGTGGTGTCACAGTTTACGATTTGCGCTGATTGCAAAAAAGGCAACCGGCCTTCCTTCTCCAACGCTGCGCCCCCCGAGGAAGCGCGAAGATTATATGAATATTATATGAAAAAACTGCGTGATAACGGTGTTTCCGTAGTCGAAAAAGGGGAGTTCGGCGCTTCCATGCAGGTTGAGCTGTTAAATAACGGACCGGTTACCATCCTGTTTGATACCGATCTTTGGGCAAAATAAGAAGGGATCTACTATGCAAATCAAAACCTTTCCGATGGGTGAAATGGGGGCAAATTGCTATTTGCTGACGGATGACGAATGCAATGCGGTGCTTATCGACCCCGGTGCGGTTTCCTCCGCGCTTTTTGAGGCGCTTGCCGGAAAAAAGCTGCGATATATTTTGTTGACCCACGGTCATTTTGACCATATCCTCGGCGTCGCCGAATGTAAAAGACGTACCGGCGCAGAGGTTTGCATCGGTGAAAAAGATGCGCCCATGCTTTCTGATGCATCGCTGAGTCTTGCACAGGAGCATTCGCTGCAGCGTCAGGAGCCCCTTACGCCCGATCGGCTGCTTTATGACGGGGATGTGATTGATTTTGCCGGCGGAATCCGCGTGATGGAAACGCCCGGACATACGCCAGGCGGCGTGTGTTTTCTCTGGAACGATACTATCTTTACCGGTGATACGCTGTTTTGTCGGACCGTCGGCAGAACCGATTTCCCTGGCGGCAGTATGGATGCTCTGATCCGTTCGATCGATCGTTTGCAGGCGCTGCCCGGTGATTATATTTTATATCCCGGACATAATCGCTGCACTACCATGGAAGAAGAACGCAAACACAATCGCTATATAAGGAAGAAAAATGCTTATCTTAACCATCAATCATGAATTCCGTTATGAAGTAGAAAACCTCACTCGCGTGTTTTTTCCACATGAAAAAATCCAGGTGATCGAGGGTATTCAGCCGTCGGAAAATGACGGCTTGGAGGCTTTGATTATCCGTGAGGGCTGTTGGCAACGATATGCAGTAAGCGTTCATATCGGCGGTAGAAACGAAAAAGCCCATCGGCTGAATGATTTTTCCGGCGGAAAAGATGCAGAGCTCTTTCTCTGTACGCTTTTGTTTGAAGTGCTTTGCCGCTTTACCGGCTATCAGCCGCCCTGGGGGCTGCTGACCGGTGTGCGTCCAGCGAAATTGATGGGGACGCTGCGTGAACAATTCGGAGATCAAAAGGCGCGAGAGTATTTTATCAAGACGCTTCGCGTCAGTCCGGAAAAGACGGAGTTGGCGATGCAGGTGTCACGCAATCAGGATAGCGTCGCCGCCTCTTCCCATGCGCGCTGCTTTTCTCTGTATCTATCCGTGCCGTTTTGTCCCAGTCGGTGCAGCTATTGTTCCTTCGTTTCTCATTCGATTGCGCAGGCGAAAAAATTGATCCCCGATTATGTGGCGCTTTTGTGCGAGGAGCTGCGCGCAACCGCAAAAATTGCGTCTGCTCTCGGACTTTCCCTGCGGTCCGTCTACATGGGCGGCGGTACGCCGACGACGCTGTCTGAATCGCAGCTTGACGAGGTGCTGGGTACGGTTCGCGCGAGCTTCGATTTCTCGGAGTGTACAGAGTTTACCGTGGAAGCCGGTCGTCCGGATACGGTGACGCCGGGTAAGCTTGCGGTGCTTCGTCACAATGGGGTAGAGCGCATCAGCATCAATCCGCAGACGTTTCATGACGATATCCTTTGCCGGATTGGCAGAAAACACACCTGCGAAGATACGCTTCGCGCTTATGATGCCGCTGTTCGTGCGGGGTTTTCACAGATCAATATGGACTTGATCGCCGGACTGCCGACCGATACGCCAGAGGGCTTTATGCAAAGTCTTGAGAAAACCGACTCTCTTTCGCCATCCAATATTACCGTACATACGCTGGCGCTCAAGCGCTCGTCCGAACTGGTGTCGCAGGAGGATTATCACGAGCAGACCAATACCGCAGCGATGCTGGACGCGGCGCAGCAGGTATTGACAGAGCGAGGGTATATCCCGTATTATATGTATCGGCAGAGCCGCAGTATTGGCAATCTTGAAAACGTCGGCTGGGCAAAAAAAGGCGCGGAATGCATCTATAATATTTTTATGATGGAGGAGATCCACACCGTGCTTTCCTGCGGTGCAGGAGCCGTGACCAAATGCAGGCAGGACGGCGTCAATAACATCGAAAGAATATTTAACTTTAAGTATCCATATGAATATATCGATCGGTTTTCGCAGATTTTAGCCCGTAAAGATAAAATTTTGGATTTCTACGAAAATCCCGAAAAATATGATAAGACAGCCGATTGAGAAAGGATTCAGGCATGACCTTTGAAGCAAGTTGGATTGAGCGGCAGCTTTCCCTGTCGCCTGACGATTTTATTGCGCAAAGCGAGGCGCAGTTTTATCAATCGCTTCGTCAGGCTGCACAGCTTGCACGCTCCCATGAGATCGTTCTGCTTGCCGGACCGAGCGCATCCGGCAAAACCACCAGTGCTTCTCTTTTATCGCGGGAGATGGAGCGGCTCTGCGGCGGACGGGTTTATACCGTTTCGCTGGATGATTTTTATTTGAATAACGGCTGCGGTCCGAAAAATTCCGACGGTTCGGATGATTACGAGACTGTTTATGCCCTGGATCTGGATTGTTTGCATGAATGTCTCTATCGGCTCATCACCGTCAGAGAAGCAGACTTGCCGATTTTTGATTTTATTACCGGGAAACGCAGCCGGGAACGGCGGAAAATCTCTTTGAAAGAAAACGACCGGCTGGTCATCGAGGGGCTTCACGCGCTGAATCCCGTGATTATCGGCGATTTGCCGAAAGACGAGCTGTTGTTCTTGTATATCAGCGTCTCATCCCGTGTTGTGCAGGACGGGCATGTTTTATTGAACAAACGCAATTTGCGTTTTTTGCGTCGCCTGGTTCGGGATTCCCGCTTTCGCGCCAGCTCTCCGGAGAACACCTTTGAGCTTTGGGAGCAGGTGCTTTACGGCGAGAATCAATATCTTTTTCCCCACGAAGGAAACGCGCAATATAAAATCAATTCTTTTTTACCCTATGAACCTGCGGTATTCGCTGCAGAAGCATTGCCGCTTTTGGCGTCGGTGGATGAGAATTCCAGGTTTTACCCAAAGGCGCGGTTGCTGTCGGAATCGCTCCGTCATTTTACAACCCTTACCCCTCATATGGTGCCGGGGCATTCGATTCTCCGTGAATTTATCGGTTGATCCTTTGAAAGGAGGTAACCTGATTGGCTAAACAAACCCAACGAAAAAAACAATCGCTGCTGAACGGCGCTCTGATTCTTGTCATTTCAACGGTGATTGTCAAGCTGATCAGCATTTTTTATAAAATCCCTATCACCAATATTCTTGGACCAATCGGCAGATCCTATTATAATTCCGCATACGCTATTTTTATCCCGGTCTATTCCATTGCGCTGGCGGGGCTGCCCACTGCCATTTCCCGCATGGTGTCCCATCATATGGCGCTGGGGGAGTATCGCCATGTTCGCCAGACCCTACGGGTTTCCAAGAAAATCTTCCTTTTTACCGGCACCATCGGAACGCTTCTTCTGGTTGCGCTGGCGTATCCCTATGCCATCACCGCAAAAAATCCGGAGGCATTCCGCTCGATTGTGGTGCTTGCTCCTTCTGTCTTCTTTTGCTGCGTGATGTCTACATACCGCGGCTACTATAACGGACTGCGAAATATGACGCCTACTGCGGTTTCCGAGGTTATTGAGGCGGTTGCCAAATTGCTGATTGGCGTCGTTATCTCTCAGGAGGTTGTTTCCCTCGGGCTTTCACAGTTCCAAAAGGGCGGTGTTGTTTTCGGCGTCGCCTGTGCGACAGAGTCAGAGGCGATGAGCGCGATTTATCCCTATGCCGCAGCTGGCGCCATTGGCGGCGTTACGCTGGGAACTGTTCTTGCATTTCTATATCTTGCAATCCGCTACCGCATTCGGGGTGACGGGATCACAAAGTCCGAGCTTTCTGGCGCACCGGAGCCGCTGCGCCAAAAAACAATGGCGCGTCAGTTGATCTCCATCGCGCTGCCGATTGTTGCCAGTACGATTATTTTTAATATCACAAATTTAATCGATTCCTGGACCATCCAGAACCGTCTGCGCACAATTACGGAAACGGATTTGGAAGTTTTGAAGACCATGTTTTCCTCTGCCCTTTCTGCCGGCGGCATTTTGGATGAAAATATTGCCGATTATCTTTACGGAGCTTATGAGATCGCCAGTGATTTCCGCAATCTCCTGCCGTCGGTGACCGTAACTTTCGGTATCAGTGCCATCCCGGTGCTTTCAGAGGCTTGGACGCTGATGGATCATAAGCTGATTAAAAGCTCGGTGGAGTCGGTGATCCGTATTTCCATGATGATCTCCCTGCCGGTCGGAATAATTATGGGCATTCTGTCAAAGCCTATTTTAACAATGTTTTATTGCAAGGATCCCTCTACCATGTCTGCCGTAGACATATCGGCGCTGGTGATGGGTATTTACTGCGGTACGGCGTTTATTTTTTCAATCACTCAGCCGTTGACCAATATGCTGCAAGCCATTGGCAGGACCGATGTGCCGTTGCTCTCGCTCGGTATCGGTGCGATCTTCAAGGTCGGTTTAAATTATATTCTGATCGGGATTCCAGAGTTGAATATTTATGGCGCGATCATCGGTACGCTGGCTTGTTATCTGATCGTCATGGTCATTGATTTGATCTTTTTGGTCCGATCTGCAAAAATTACGATCAATCTCAATTCGGTATTTCTCAAGCCGCTGTTCTGCTCCGCGCTCTGCGGTCTGTCAGCCTGGTCGGTCTATGGGCTTTGCGCGGCTTTCTTTGACGGCATTCCCGCGCTGGCTGATAAAACACAGTATTTCAGTTTTGTGACGGTTTCTCTGGTGATTGCCGTCTTCGCGTCCATGATTGTGTACCTTCTTTCGATGCTTTTGACCCGCTCTTTGGCGCGAGAAGATGTAAAAATGCTCCCAAAGGGAGAAAAAATTGCAAAAATACTTGAAAAATACGGATTATTGCGGTAAAATAAAAGCCGATACTTTTTGTGTCCACTGCGGGAGGCTGTTATGTCGGTCCATTTCGTAAAAAAAGAAAAGTACGATATTGCGGATTTGCTTGAAATTATGCAGATTCTTCGCGCGCCGGGCGGCTGCCCCTGGGATGCCGCCCAGGATCACAGAAGCATCAAGAAGGATTTCATTGAGGAAACCTATGAAGTGATCGAAGCCATCAACAAAGATAATCGAGAGCTGCTTTTGGAGGAGCTCGGCGATGTCTTGATGCAGGTCGTTTTTCATGCCGAGATTGAGCGCGAAAAGGGCAGCTTCGACTTTCATGCCGTCGCGGACGGCATTTGTAAAAAGCTCATCGAGCGCCATCCACATGTTTTTGGCGATGTTTCCGTTCACGGAACAGAGGAGGTCCTGGACAACTGGGACAAAATCAAACGTCGCTCTAAAAAGCAGGATACCTATTCCAGCGCCATGGATGCCGTTCCGAAGGAGCTGCCTGCGTTGATGCGCAGCGCGAAAATACAAAAAAAGGCGGCAATGTCCGGCTTTGACTGGCATGATTCTGCCGGAGCTTTTGCTAAGCTGGATGAAGAGATCCAGGAGCTGAAAAATGCCGCAGCTTCCGGTTCCAAGGATGAAATTGCGGACGAATTGGGCGACGTGCTGTTTTCTGTCGTTAATGTTTCTCGTTTTCTGAAGCAGGATGCGGAGGAAGCGTTGACCTGTGCCACAGACAAGTTCATTGCCCGCTACAAAATTGTCGAGCAGCTTGCCGCTTCTCGCGGGATCGATATGACCAAATCTTCTATAGATCTGCTGGACGAGCTTTGGCTGGAAGCCAAAAATAAATCTGCCAGATAGCTTTTTTAAGCTTCGGAATATAAAACAACAGAAGGAGGTTAGACGAATGAATAAGACGGAACTGATCAATGCCGCAGCTCAGAAGAGCGGTTGCTCCAAGAAAGACGCTGAAAAAGTTGTCAACGCTGTTCTTGCTGCCGTGACGGAAACACTTGCCGACGGTGCCAGTGTTCAGATTGCCGGTTTCGGCACATTTGAAGTTCGCGAGCGCGCCGAAAAACAGGGTCGCAACCCCAGAACAGGCGAGGCAATCACCGTTCCCGCCGCCAAAGTCCCTGCGTTCAAAGCCGGTAAAGGTCTGAAAGATGCTGTCGCCGGTAAATAAGTTTTGCCCTCTTAGCGAAACGGCAGCACTTGCTGCCTGCAATTCGCATGCACTAAAATCGAGCCTTTTCGTTTTCCGAAAAGGCTCCTTTTTCTCTGATGCATTTCTTGTATAGACGCAGGATGAAAGGTGAATAGAATGCGATTGGATAAATTTTTGAAGGTCTCAAGATTAGTAAAACGTCGTACAGTGGCTAATGAGCTGTGCGACGCGAAGCATGTGGAGGTAAACGGAAAGATTGCCCGCGCTTCCTATGAGGTAAAAGAAGGAGACCTGATTGAGATTCGGATGGGCAGTAATTTAATCAGGGCGAGGGTCCGTTCCGTAAAAGAATTTGCGACAAAGGATGACGCCGCGCTGATGTATGAATTGATACAATGAATTTTCCGGGTTTCTCACTTTTTTCTTGAAAACGGAAGATGCATATGATATGATATATGCGTTGTGAGTGCCGTCTGATTCGGCTTCTATCCGCTTTACAAGAAAGGAAGAAATGGAATGGGATCAAATGAACGAAGGGTTGGTACGGTTTCCCGTGGGATCCGCTGCCCGATTATACGCGATGGCGACGATTTGGCAGCAATCGTAACCGAAAGTGTTCTCGACGCCGCAAAAAGCGATGGATTTTCTTTGCGCGACAGGGATGTAATTGCTGTAACCGAATCGGTTGTTGCTCGTTCGCAGGGAAATTATGCATCGGTCAGCGATATCGCATCGGATGTCAGAGCCAAACTCGGCGGCGGAACAATTGGTGTAATTTTTCCGATATTATCGCGCAACCGCTTTGCGATTTGCCTGCGCGGTATTGCCATGGGGGCGGAAAAAATCGTTTTGATGCTGTCTTATCCTTCCGACGAGGTCGGCAACGCGCTGGTTTCGTTGGATCGGCTGGATGAAGCAGGCGTAAACCCCTACAGCGATGTTTTGACCCTTGAAAAATATCGGGAGCTGTTCGGTGAAAATAAACACGAGTTTACCGGTGTGGATTATGTGTCTTATTACGGCGACCTGATTCGTAAATGCGGCGCGGAAGCGGAGATCATTTTCGCAAACCAGCCCAAAGCAATTTTGCCTTATACTAAAAATATTATTACCTGTGATATTCACACCCGCGCACGAACCAAAAGAATTCTGAAAGCTGCCGGTGCGGAAGCGGTATATGGTCTGGATGAGCTGATGAATGCGCCGGTCAATGGCAGCGGCTACAACGAAAAGTATGGTCTGCTCGGTTCCAATAAATCGACCGAGGATGCCGTTAAGCTGTTTCCCCGGGAGTGCCGTCCGCTGGTTTTGGATATCCAGCGTCGAATTCTTGAAAAAACCGGCAAGCACGTGGAAGTGATGGTTTACGGTGACGGCGCCTTTAAAGATCCGCAGGGAAAAATCTGGGAGCTGGCGGATCCGGTGGTTTCCCCCGCCTATACTGACGGCTTGATCGGTACGCCCAACGAGCTTAAATTGAAATATCTGGCGGATAACGATTTTCGCGATCTGGAAGGCGAGGCACTGAAACAGGCAATCTCGGAAAGCATACGTAAAAAAGACAGCGATCTGGTCGGCAATATGGCGTCCCAGGGGACAACACCCCGACAGCTGACCGATTTGATCGGATCGCTTTGTGATCTGACCAGCGGTTCCGGCGATAAAGGCACCCCCGTGGTGCTGATTCAGGGCTATTTCGATAACTATACCAACTGACAGCAAAAAGGAGCGCACCCATATTGGTACGCTCCTTTTTTGTGTCACGGGAGTTTAGCGTTGATCCAGCGGGATGTACGGCTGCTCCGCCTTGACGCTGATATAGGCGGGGCGAATGATTTTGCCGGCATTCTGGATTTCTTCAATGCGATGGGCGCTCCATCCCGCAATGCGGGAAATCGCGAAAATCGGTGTAAATAATTCACTGGGCAGCTCCAGCATCCGGTAGATCAAACCAGAATAAAAGTCTACATTTGCGCTGACGCCCTTGTACATTTTTCGCTTTTCCGCAATGATTTCCGGCGCGAGACGGGCTACGGTTTCATAAAGCTGATACTCTTCCTCAAAACCTTTTTCGACGGAAAGATTTTTGGCGCAGCCCATCAGAATGTCGGCACGCGGGTCGGAGAGCGAATAGACCGCGTGACCCATGCCGTAGATCAGACCGGCGTGGTCAAAGGCCTGCTTATCCAGCAGCTTAACCAGATAATCCTTGATCTGTCCTTCATTGCGGGTGTCAATATTGCTCTTCATGTCTTCAAACATATGCACGACTTTGATATTCGCGCCGCCGTGGCGCGGACCCTTCAGCGAGCCGAGCGCCGCCGCAATGGCTGAATAGGTATCGGTGCCCGAGGAGGTTACGACATGGGTGGTAAAGGTTGAATTGTTGCCGCCGCCATGCTCGGCATGAAGCACCATCGCAAGGTCAAGAATTTTTGCTTCCAGATGGGAATACTCCCCGTCCTCGCGCAGAATATGCAACAGGTTCTCCGCCGTGGAAAGAGACGGGTCAGGCAAGTGGATAAAAAGACTCTGACCCTTGTGATAATGGTTATAAGACTGATAGCTGTATGCCGACAAAAGAGGAAATAGGGCAATCAGCTGCAAGCATTGGCGCAGGACATTTGCGACGGAAATATCATCCGGGTTGTCGTCATAGGCGTATAATGCCAAAACACAGCGCGAGACCAGGTTCATCATATCCCTGCCGGGCGCCTTCAAAATCATGTCTCGGACAAAAGAGGGCGGAAGGCTGCGGAATTCAGCCAGCTGCACCTGAAAGCGCGCCAGCTGCTCACGATTCGGCAGCTCGGAAAAGAGAAGCAGATAAGTTGCTTCTTCAAAGCCAAAACGGTCCTCGCTCATAAAACCTTTTACAATATCACGGATATTGATTCCCCGGTAGTAGAGCTGACCGTCGCAGGACACCTCGGAGCCGTCGGGCAGCTTTTTTTTCGCTACAATGCTGGAAATTTCCGTCAGTCCCGTTACAACACCCTTTCCGTTCATATCGCGAAGTCCGCGATTGACATTGTGTTCCATATACATGGCGGGCTGAATATGATTGTTTTTCCCGGAAAGCTCGGCAAGGTTACGCAGATAATCGGTGATCGTTGAATAAGAAGATGCCATTTGTTTCACTTCCATTTCTGTAATATCTAAAGTTGTTTTCAAATCGCGGCGTCGTGCCGGCACCGTTCTTCTGATTAGTCTTTCTACTATTATACAACATTTGTACAACTAAATCAACAAACCATGGTAACAATTCACATAAATGTAAAAATTTAAGAAAAAGCCTTTCGCCCGATAAATAAATCTCCAATCCCTGAAGGTGAGATTTACTCTTTAAATGTATATTTTGAATGTTTTCACCGGGTTCCTGTATAAATATAAAAAATTGAGTATTTTTTCTTGACTATTGCGGCTGGTGGGTATATAATTATCTAAAAGTGTATCACGGCGTTTTGTGACGCTGTCAATTTTGGATTCGCACTGTCCAGGTGCGAATCCAAACAAATAAAGGAGTAAGTCATATGCAACAGGCAAAAATCTACTATCAGCAGGACTGCAATATGGGTTATCTGGACGGTAAGACCATCGCCATCATTGGTTATGGCTCCCAGGGCCACGCCCATGCGCTCAACCTGAAAGAATCCGGCTGTAACGTTATCGTCGGTCTGTATGAAGGGTCCCGTTCCTGGGCGAAGGCTGAAAAGCAGGGCTTCAAGGTCTATACTGCCGCAGAAGCCGCGAAACAGGCGGACATCATTATGATTTTGATCAATGATGAGCTGCAGGCGAAGCTGTATGAAGAGAGCATCAAGCCCAACCTGGAAGAGGGCAATATGCTGATGTTTGCCCATGGCTTTAACATTCATTTCGGCTGCATCGTTCCTCCCGCCAATGTGGATGTGACCATGATCGCCCCCAAGGCGCCTGGTCATACCGTCAGAAGCGAATATCAGGCGGGTAAGGGCACCCCCTGCCTTGTTGCGGTGCAGCAGGACTATACCGGCAAAGCCAAGGACATTGCCCTCGCATATGCGGCGGCGCTCGGCGGCGCCAGAGCCGGTGTTTTGGAAACGACCTTCCGCGTCGAGACCGAAACCGATCTTTTTGGTGAGCAGGCGGTTCTTTGCGGCGGCGTTTGCGCGCTGATGCAGGCAGGCTTTGAGACGCTGGTTGAGGCTGGCTATGACCCCAGAAACGCGTATTTTGAGTGTGTACACGAGATGAAGCTGATCGTTGATCTGATCTATCAGAGCGGGTTCTCGGGGATGCGTTACTCAATTTCCAATACAGCGGAGTACGGTGACTATGTTACCGGTCCTAAGATTGTCACCGAGGAAACCAAAAAGGCGATGAAGAAGATTCTTGCCGATATCCAGGATGGCTCCTTTGCCAAGGAATTCCTTCTGGAAATGTCCGACGCCGGCAAGCAGGTTCATTTCAAAGCCATGCGCAAGCTGCACGCGGAGCATCAGCTGGAAAAGACCGGCGAAGAGATTCGCAAGCTGTACAGCTGGAACAAAGAAGAAGACAAACTGATCAACAACTAACTATCTCCTTTCATACAAGAAGAGCTGTTCAGATTTTTCTGAGCAGCTCTTCTTGCAAATGCCGGAAACGCGGTTTCCTCTAACTGTGCTTGGACGGACTGCGGTTGTCTGTGCAAACCACAGGGGTGATGGACAAAAAACAAACAGGGAAGCGGATGTACGATTCTGCTCCCTGTTTGCTGTCAATGATTGAAATTCCATTGTAAATTTATCTTTTATGATGGCGTGTTCCAGTCAAATGAAAAGTTATGCCGTCAGTATCTGACTGGGAATAAACGGCGGCACATCGTCCGGCGGGATATCGAGCGCAACGGCGAATTCGTTTTTGATCAGTGCTTCCGCTGTTTTCAGTGCGCGCTCATCCGCATCTTGTAATTTTTTATGCTGTTCGGCAAGAGCTTTTTTGTGCT
>CASFQZ010000084.1 GCA_949296825.1 uncultured Eubacteriales bacterium | reverse complement strand
CGGCTGGTGCTGCCCGTCCCGCCGCTTTTTGAATACTTGTTAATATTCGACCCTGCGGCAGCGACAGCGTTCTTCAGCGCGGTCCAATCGCTGGTACTTGCCGCTGCGCCCGCGATGGTCGGCATGGCAGCCGTAACGCAGGACAACGCCATCAGCACAGCAAGAAATACGCTGAGAACCTTTTTTGTCACCTTCATAAAGGTTTCCTCTCCTTTTCTTCAAAAATCATTATTTTCGGCTCCCGGGAGCCGGGTTCCCTGAAAATTCAAGCATCAACTCCTGTTCCAACGCTTACAGTATGGACTGTATCTACCTACATCGATCACCGCGTTACCAACCCCAAAAGGGGCAATAATGCTTATAATCTATCGTGTATGATACCAGTTTTCGGTTACTCTGTCAAGGACAGATGTCGAGCAAGTTGACTGTTTTCACTATATTGGAAAATTTTCAATTTTCTGCAACATTTATAACAAAATTGCCGTTCCGCCGCCCGGCGGGGCGGTTTTTGCGCAAAAAAAGACCGGCTCCCTTAGGAGCCGGCGGCGCCTTTCGGCGCTTACACCTCGGGGAAGAACTTGGCGTGGATGGCTTCCACGGCTTTGTCCGCGTCTTCCTTATCGATAATCACGGAAATTTTGATTTCGCTGGTGGAAATCATCTGGATATTCACATTGATCTCATACAACGCCTCAAACATTTTGGCGGCGGTGCCGGGGTGACTCTCCATCCCGGCGCCGACGATGGAGATTTTCGCCGCGCCCTCGTCGCAGAGGATCTGCTTGCCCTCCAGCTCCGAAATAGAGGTGCGCAGCACCTCGACCGCCGTTTCGGCATGGTCAGAGCCGGTGGTAAAGGTGATGTCCTTGGTGCCGTCTCTGCCGATGGACTGCAAAATCACGTCTACATTGACGTTTTTGGCAGCCAGCTTGCTGAAAATCTTAAACGCGATGCCCGGCGTATCGGGTACGCCGATGATTGAGATGCGGGCAATGTTGGTATCCTTGGTAACGCCTCTGAGCAGCATTTTTTCCACGTTAGTGACCTCCCTGACTATGGTTCCGGGCGCTTTCGTAAGACTTGAAAGCACCTCCAGCTCAACATTATATTTTTTTGCCATTTCCACCGACCGATTGTTCAGCACCTGCGCGCCAAGGGTCGCCAGCTCCAGCATTTCATCATAAGTGATTTCTTTTAGCTTGCGGGCGTTTTTGACCTTGCGCGGGTCGGCGGTATAGACGCCCTCCACATCGGTAAAAATCTGACAACGGTCGGCGTGCAGCACCGCCGCCAGCGCCACGGCGCTGGTATCGCTGCCGCCTCTGCCCAGGGTAGTGATGTCGTCATAGCGATTCAGCCCCTGGAACCCCGCCACCACCACGATGTGGTTATTGTCCAGCTCGGCACGGACCCGGGCGGCGTCCACGGTTTTGATGCGCGCCGAGCCGTAAGCTGAATTGGTAGAAAAACCCGCCTGCCAACCCAAAAGCGAGGTAACGGGACAATGCTCCGCCTCAATCGCCATGGCAAGCAGGGCGATGGAAATCTGCTCACCGGAGGAAAGCAGCATATCCATCTCGCGCTTAGAGGCTTTGGGGTTAATCTCCGCCGCTTTTTCAATCAGGTCATCCGTCGTATCGCCCTGGGCGGATACCACCACGACCACCTGATTGCCGGCGCGGTAACAGTCGGTTACGATGCGGGCGACATTGCGCACGCGCTCGGCGTTGGCAACGCTGCTTCCGCCGAATTTCTGTACGATCAGGCTCATATGTATCTTCCTATCTCTCTTTTTTTCACACCTTGCGGCATGAACAGTATATCTGATTTTTAATATGCCGTGACGCGCATCATCGAGCCGGTCGAAAAGCCCGGAATTTCCGCCAGCGCCGCGCGCAGGGCGTTTTCGCTGATTTCGCCGGTCAGGAAAGCAATTTCGCCTTCCGGTGCATTTTCGATGTGCAGCTCCTGTTTTGCCAGCGCACCGCGCACCGTTTCGGCGGTTTTTTCGCAGTCACAGACACCGCGCACAAAAAACGGATAGGGTACCTCGGCGCAATCAATCACAAAGCCGTCCTCCGGCGCGCCCCAATCGAGCAGCTTGCGCTTTGCGATATGCTTGGCGCAGTCAATCACATCCGCCACCACGGCGGAGGCGGTGGGCAGCTTACCTGCGCCCCTGCCATAAAAGACCACGTCGCCGATGGCGTCGCCGCGCACCAGAATCGCGTTAAACACATCGTCCACGCTGGCAAGCTGGCTGTGTCCCTGCACCAGGCACGGCGCTACAAAAATGCAGAGCTTATTGCCCTCGACCCGGCGGGCAACCCCCAGCAGCTTCATCCCATAGCCGCCGTTCGCCGCATAGGAAACATCCCGCAGCTGTACATCGCGGATCCCCTCGGTGCGCACCTGATCGGGATAGATATGCTTCCCAAAGCACAGTGACGCCAGAATACAGATCTTGCGGCAGGCGTCGATGCCGTCCACATCCGCCGTCGGATCCTTTTCGGCATAACCCAGGTGCTGCGCCATGGCAAGCGCCTCGCCCATCTCCATATTTTCGGTGATCATCTTGGTCAGGATAAAATTGGTCGTCCCATTCAAAATACCGGCGATTTCGTCAATCTCATTGGCAGCCAGACACTGGGTAATCGGGCGGATGATCGGGATGCCGCCGCCAACACTCGCTTCGAACAGAAAATTAACATTTTTCTCCTGCGCCAGCGTCAACAGCTCATAGCCCTTGGCGGCGACCAGCTCCTTATTGGAGGTGACCACGCTCTTGCCCGCCTGCAGCAGGTCGGAAACAAACTCATACGCCGGATGCAGCCCGCCCATGGTCTCAACCACCACGGCAATGGAGTCATCCTCCAAAATCGTGGAAAAATCGTGAATGATCTTATCACAAAACGGACTGTCGGGAAAATCCCGCAAATCCAGAATATATTTGATTTCCATCGAGGGCTGCATACTCTTTTCAGTGATACCGGCGTGATTTTTCGTCATCAGCTCCGCCACACCGGAACCGACAACGCCAAAGCCCATGATCGCTATATTCATCGCATTCGCTCCTGTATTACAAAAAATTCTCGTCTTTTTTCGCTTTCCTCAGGTTAACATTGCTATCATACCACATAATGAAGGACTTGAAAAGATTTTTTTGAAATTTCTTCCTGTTTTTTATGAATATTGCAGCGTCAGCCCATAGCGCAGGTCCGTAAACCGCGCGCCGGTATCTACCCGAACGGTATATTTCCCCGCCGCCAGTCGCAAAAGCTCGCTCTGTTTTTCCTCCTCCGACCACAGCGAGGTCATGCGGGTGATCCGGCTGCCGTCTTCATCGTACAGCTCGATCACCCAACCCTCATAGTCTTCGCTCTGCGCCGCGTGACCGAACAGCAAACGCACCGAGGCGGTCTGCGTCAAATCAAAGGTAAACCAGTCGGTATCGTAAGAAAGCCCGGTGCTGATCAGCGTGCCGTAGACCGTCTCGTTTTTGGGCAGCGCATCCGCCTGCTCGACACTGTTGTTCGGCTCGCTCTCCCAATTGTCGCCGGCGGCATAGGTGATGCCGAGGACATAGGTGCCGCTGTTCAACAGCATATCCTCACCGTCCACCAAAAGATAATAGGTTCCGGCGGCAAGCCCGATCTGCGGCGAAGTAACCGCCATATCGCACCAGCGGGACACCACCTCATACAGCGTCTCGCCCGATTCGTTCAACAGGCGAATCGTCCAGCCGTCGCGGTTGCGGCTAAAATCCTGATGAATAAAGGAAAAGGAAATCACGCCGTCCCGCTCAGGCGAAAACCGATAATAATCCCGGTCGGGGCGGCTGTTTTTATCCGACAGGGACCCGCTGACGCCGCTTTCCTCATTTTTCAGAGGCAGCTCATTCGCCGTTTCGGGCGTGTCGTTCAGCTCCGTCTCATAGGTGTCGATCGGCTCATAGGAGCAGGTCAGATAATAATCAACGGTAGACAAAATATGAGAGGTCACCCGCACATAATACGACCCGGCGGCAAGCCCGATTTCGCCGCTTGTGATAGAGATATCTTTATAATACGACCTGCCGTCGTATAAAATATCGCCGTTTTCATTCAAAATCGCCACCAGCCAGCCCACCTGGGGCAGCTCCTCGTCCGAGTGCTCAAAGGTCAGGTTCACCACGCCCCGCTCGGGCAGTTCAAACAAAAACCAATCCACGTCGCCGCCGGCTTTGCTGGCGCTGGCGCCGCCGGTACGCACGCCGAAGGGAAGCTCGGTATAGCGGGTCTTGCTGTCATTCGGCTCCGCTTCCCAGGCGACATTTTCCAAAAACGCCAGCCGCAGAGTAAATTCGTCCACCGAACAAACCTCGCCGGTCGTTACAAAAATCAGATACTCGCCGGGATACAGCCCAATTTTATCGCCCTGCACGGTACCGGTTTCGGCGCTGGTCACCTCCAGCGAAGACAGCAGGCGGTAAGCGTCCGCATCTCCAACGCCGTCCTTCGCGTAAGCCTCGTATAAATACAGCTGCCACGGCGTTCCGATAACCTCAGAAACCGTATAGTCAAATTCCAGCCGGACCACGCCCCGGCTTTCCACGGCAAACGAATAGCCGCGGCAGTCGCCGACGTTCCAGAGCTGATCCGTCACCGCCGAGTTGACTGTGATCGGCGTGACCTTGCCGCCCGCCGGGCGCAGCCCGTTGACCTGAAAATCATCGCCCATGTCGACCGCTTCGGTCTCGTCCTCATAAGTAAAGGTAATATCGTCCATCAGATCATCCCGGTCGGTGGTCGCCGCCCCGGACGTCGCGGCAGTTGTCCGCGCGGGACTTGCCGTCATAGGCACCGCCGCCGAAGGAGCGACCGCGCTCTCCCGCTGCCGGGCGTCCGCCGCCGGAGCCTTTGCCTCCGGCGCGGGCGCTTCGGCGCGCAAAGACGGTAGCGCGAACACAGAGCTTCCGGCAATCGCCAGAAGAAAAACACACAAAAGAGCGATTTTCAGATTTTTTGACCTTATCATAACGATTCCCCATTCAAAATCCAAACCGGCATTCGGCTTCATTTTAGCATACCGCTCTTATTTTTGCAAAATGAAATTTTCTCCTTTTTCGACAAACGCTTCCGAAAAAGAGCCAAAATCCAAGAGTTTATCCTGATTGTATCACAAAAAAGCCGTGCTGACAAGAACCGCACCGTGGTTTTCCGGTTTTCTGCGGGATTTTATACAAAACCTTCATATATTTCACAGATATTTATCGATTTTTTCATTTGACAGAAGACAAAAAATGCGGTAACATAATGCTGTATCGTTTTGCCCTGTTTTTCCGCACCGTTCCGCATATGGGCAAAAGACCAAGGAAGGGATAAAGACTATGAAAAAAACCATATTGGGCATGATTCTTCTGCTCGCCACCGTCGCGGCGCTGTTTCTGTACGCCTCGGCGGCAAATACTGATTCCTCTTTGCAGGGCGAACTGGAAGACGCCATCCTGCAATCCCCCGAAGTCAGCAGTATGCTGGAAGAGGCGGAAAATGGCGTTGCCATCGACCCCGACGCGCTGACCGACGCCCTCGGCAAGATCGAAGGACTGGACATGGACACGATTTTGCAAGGGCTGGAGGGTCTGGATGAAGACGACGGACTTTTGGGCAAGCTCGCTTCGCTGATCGGACCGGAAAGCGACGGCTTCGGCGGCGTACTCTCTGACATCGGCGGCAGCCTCGGCAATCTGCTCGGCGGTCTGAGCGGCGGCGAGGGCGGCAACCCACTGGAAGGCATTCTCGGCGGTCTGGGCAATCTGGGCGGCGGCGTTCAGACCACCGAAGCGCCCACTGTACATACCACCGCCCAATCCTATAACCAGCAGGTAACCCTGCCCTCCCAGTACACGCCCAATTACACCCCCAATTACAACACCGGCTCCTCCTCCGGCGGCGTCATCAATTACAACCAATATACGTCAACCTATACTCTACCCGCTCAGATTCCCACCAGCGAGGTCACAACCCAGAGCTACACCGTGCCGTCCACCACCACGCCGGTGTACTCGATTGCTTTGCCCGCAGACGGCGAAGCAGCCGAGGAAACAGGCAGCACCAACTGGAAAAAGATTTTGGGAGCGATTTTGATTTTCGGCTCCTTTGCCGGCGTTGCCGCCGTGGTCATCAAAAAATCCATGTAACCAAAAAGGCTGTACCCGCCGCGCCGGATGCAGCCTTTCTTCTTAAAAGGAGAAGCTATGCCCACAAAAGAAAAAATCAAACCCGCCGCGCTTTCCGCACCGGAGCGGGCAATTGCAATCATGAATGCGCTGAAGGACGTTTACCCCGATGCGCTCTGCTCGCTGGAAAGCGACAATCCCTTTGAGCTGTTGGTGGCGACCCGCCTTTCCGCCCAATGCACCGACGCGCGGGTCAATCTGGTGACGCCGGAGCTGTTTTCCCGATACCGCACGCTGGAGGATTACGCAAGCGCCGACGTCGCCGACATTGAACGGATCATTCACTCCTGCGGCTTTTTCCGTCAGAAAGCGAAGGACATCATCGGCATGGCGCAGGGCATTCTTTCGCGCTTCGGCGGCAGGGTGCCGGACACTGTTGAAGAGCTGACCACGCTGCCCGGCGTAGGCAGAAAAACCGCAAACCTCATTGTCGGAGATGTCTACGGCAAGCCCGCCGTGGTGACCGACACCCATGTGATCCGCCTGTGCGGCAGATGGGAGCTGACCGACACCCGCGACCCGGTCAAGGTGGAAAAGCGCCTGCGGGCGCTGCTGCCGCCGGAAGAGAGCAACAATTTCTGCCATCGCTGCGTGCTGCACGGCAGAGCCTATTGCCGCGCCCAAAACCCAAACTGCGCCGATTGCCCCCTGCGCGAGATCTGTCCCTTTGCAAAAAAGAACGGATTTTAAGGTGCCGGAGGCTCCGATTTGATTTTATCGGAGTCATGTGGTATACTATTATTTTGTATTCCCTATTTCTTTTGCATCACAGGAAAGGAATTTTTTCATATGTCCATTTTTTCTAAAATTTTCGGGGACTATTCCTCCCGGGAAATCAAGCGAATCAAACCAACCGTCGATAAAATCCTCGCCTTGGAGGACACCTGCGCCGCCATGACCGACGCCGAGCTGCGCGCCAAAACCGCAGAGTTCAAAGAGCGGCTGAGTCAGGGCGAGACCACCGACGATATTCTGCCCGAAGCCTTTGCCGTCTGCCGCGAAGCGTCGTGGCGCGTGCTGGAAATGAAGCATTTCCCTGTCCAGCTGATGGGCGGCATCATCCTGCATCAGGGCAGGATTGCAGAAATGAAGACCGGTGAGGGCAAGACGCTGGTGGCGACGCTGCCGGCATATCTGAACGCTCTGACCGGCGAAGGAGTCCATATCGTTACGGTCAACGACTACCTTGCCAAGCGTGACTCCGAATGGATGGGCAAGGTCTATCGCTTTCTGGGGCTTTCGGTCGGACTGATCATTCACGAAAAGACCAACGAGGAGCGCAAGGAAGCCTACAACGCCGACATTACTTACGGCACCAACAACGAGATGGGCTTTGACTACCTGCGCGACAATATGGTTACCTATAAGGAAAACCGCGTACAGCGCGGCCACGCCTTCGCCATTGTGGACGAGGTAGACTCGATCCTGATTGATGAGGCGAGAACGCCGCTGATCATTTCCGGCAGGGGCGACAAATCCACCGACCTTTACAAGATTGCCGATGATTTTGTCAAGCGGCTGAAAATGGTCAAGGTCACCGAAATTGACAGCAAGACCTCTTCGGAGGAGGAAATGGCGGACAAGGGCGATTATGTCGTCGACGAGAAGGCGAAAACCGCCACCCTGACCAAAACCGGCATCGCCAAAGCCGAGCAGTATTTTAATCTGGAAAATCTGATGGATGCCGAAAACCTGACGCTGCAGCACCACCTCAACCAGGCACTGAAAGCCCACGGCGTCATGCAGCGCGACATCGACTATGTGGTACAGGACGGCGAAGTGCTGATTGTTGATGAATTCACCGGGCGCATCATGCTGGGCAGACGCTATTCCGACGGTCTGCACCAGGCCATTGAGGCGAAGGAAAATGTCAACGTCCGTCACGAGAGCCGCACGCTGGCGACCATCACCTTCCAGAACTATTTCCGCCTGTATCACAAGCTGTCCGGCATGACCGGCACCGCCATGACCGAGAGCGAAGAATTCCAGGAAATCTATAACCTGGACTGCGTCGAGATCCCCACCAACAAGCCGATGATCCGCACCGATTATCCCGACGTGCTTTACAAAACCGAAGAAGCCAAGTTCAAAGCCATTATTGAACAGATCAAGACCTGTCACGAAAAAGGGCAGCCGGTTCTGGTGGGCACCGTCAGCATCGAAAAATCCGAAAAGCTCAGCCGCGCGCTGAAACGCAGCGGCGTCAAGCATGAAGTTCTGAACGCCAAGCAGCATGAGCGCGAAGCGGAAATCGTCGCTCAGGCAGGTAAATACGGCGCAGTGACCATCGCCACCAACATGGCGGGCCGCGGCACCGACATTATTCTGGGCGGCAACGCCGAATATATGGCGCGCGCCAAAATGAAAAAAGAGGAATTTCCCGACGAGCTGATCGCCGAAGCCACCGGCTTTGCCGAAACGGACAACGAAGAGATTCTGCACGCCCGCCAGGTCTTTTCCGAATACGAAGCTCAATACAAGGAACAGATGAAGGACGAGGCAGACAAGGTCCGCGAAGCGGGCGGTCTGTTTATCATCGGCACCGAACGCCATGAGTCCCGACGCATCGACAATCAGCTGCGCGGTCGTTCCGGCCGTCAGGGAGACCCCGGTGAAAGCCGCTTTTATCTGTCCGCCGAGGACGATCTGCTGCGCATTTTCGCCGGCGACCGGTTCTACAAAACGCTGGACGCCTTCAAATCCATCGGCGATATGCCCATTGAGGCGAAAATTTTCTCCAATTCCATCGAGAGCGCCCAGAAAAAAGTGGAATCCAACAACTTCGCCGTGCGTAAAAATGTATTACAGTATGACGATGTCATGAACCAGCAGCGCGAGAAAATTTACGGTCAGCGCAATCAGGTTCTGGACGGCATCGATCTCGACAAGACCATTCGCAAGATGATCCGCGACAGCTTCAACGACGCGATGGATCTTTATTGTCCGAAATCCAACCACGCCAAGGACTGGAATCTTGCCGGGCTGAAATCCAAATACAGCTGGTTCTTCGGCGAAGATCCCCTTCCCTCGGAGACCGATCGCGACGAAATTCTGGACTATATGCTCCAAAAAGCCAACGGCATTATCGATGCAAAAACTGCCGAATACGGCAGTGAAATGATGTCGCTGCTGGAACAGAAGATCCTGCTGGAAAATGTGGACATCCGCTGGATGGAGCACATCGACGCCATGGATCAGCTCAAGAGCGGCATCGGGCTGCGCGCCTATGGACAGCAGGATCCCATCATCGCCTTCCGTCAGATCAGCTTTGATATGTTCGACGAAATGACCGCCAATATTCTGGACGGCACGGTCATGATGATTTTAACGGCGGTCATCCGCTCCGCCAAGGACACCCAGCGCAAAGCCAACCCCACCGTCACCGCCACCGGCGGCTCCTCCGACGGGTCGGTCAAACGCGAACCGGTGAAAAAATCGAAAAAGCCCGGCAGAAACGATCCCTGCCCCTGCGGCAGCGGTCTAAAATACAAAAAATGCTGCGGCAGAAACGAATAAACGTAACGGGGAGCGGGACGAAAACGCCCCGCTCCGTTTTATAGATCTTCCTGCATTGAGGTGAAGACGGTGAATATACCTCCCAACGGCTCTCCCTATACGTCCGATCCCACGTCGGGCTATCTGCGCTTGCAGCGGACTTTTGAGAAACGGCGCATCAAACGCCTGAGCTGGGGCTCCGCCGCGGCAGTCGGCGGCTATTTTCTTCTCTATAATATATTACACGCGCTCTATGCGCTGCTGCCCTCCGCCAATCTGTCCATACAAAACGAAACCCAGCTGATCCGCTATTACAGCATGGATCTGCTGCTGATCAGCATCGCGCTGCTGCTGCCCTTTTCGCTCCTGTATTGGGTCAACACCAAATACCTGAAGACCCAGGCGCTGCCTCTGGGCAAACCGAGCTGCGGCGCCAAGACGGAAACGCTGATTCTCATCGGGGCATTGGGATTGGTTCTGCTTTCCAGCAACGTAACCTCCTATCTAAACGCCTTTGTGCAAATGATCACCGGCGCGGAATTTTTATACGCGGAAACACCGGTTCCTGCCTCTTTCTTTGGGAGCCTTATATACTACGTACGGCTGGCAGTTTTCCCCGCGCTGGTAGAAGAATTCGCCATGCGCGGCGTGGTGATGCAGCCGCTGCGGCGCTGGGGGGATACCTTCGCAATCTTTATGTCGGCGCTGGTTTTTGCGCTGATGCATGGCAATATGGTACAGGCGCCTTTTGCGCTGTTGGCGGGCTTTATTCTCGGCTACGCCGCCGTCCGTACCGGTTCGCTTTGGACCTCCATTGTTATCCATCTGCTCAACAACACGATTTCGCTCACGCTCGCGCTGATCCAGAGCCATGGCGCCGACCCCTATAGCCTGATTTATAATTTAACCACCCTGCTGCTGATCGTTGCCGGCGTCATCTGTACTGCCCTGCTTCTCGCCCGGCGCCGGCTCCCCAAACCCGCGCCGAACCGCACGGTACTGCCGAACGGCGATTGCTATAAAACCTTCATTCTGACCGTACCGATGGTTCTGGTGCTGCTATATATGCTCAGCCAAACGCTGATGGCGATTAAGCTTCCCTGGCTGGAGCAATGGTTCGGAGGGTTTTCATGAACGAAGCCATGATGCGCCATGCCATTGAACTGGCAAAAGAAGCGGCACAAGAGGGCGAGGTGCCCGTCGGCGCAGTCATTGTCAGAGAAAAGCAAATCATCTCCACCGGAAGAAATCGCCGGGAAAAAGGGAAAAACGCCCTGTATCATGCCGAGCTCGAAGCCATTGATGCCGCCTGCCGGACGCTTGGCGGCTGGCGGCTGCCCGGCTGCGAATTATATGTGACACTGGAGCCCTGTCCGATGTGCGCAGGCGCGATTATCAACGCCCGCATTGAAAAAGTATATTTCGGCGCGTACGACCGGAAAATGGGCGCGGCAGGCTCGGTAACCGATTTATTTTCGCTCCCTACCGCTTTTCGACCGCAGGCGGCGGGCGGCATCCTGGAAGAGGAATGCGCCGCTTTGCTGTCCGACTTTTTTCGGTCCCTGCGCAAATAATGGTTCGACACAGTCAAAGGATTGTCAGAAAACAAGCTGTCGGCAACGAATGACAGAAAAGCAAACCACCCCCACGGAAGCTGTATTTTTGCTTCCCTGGGGGTGGTTTTTATCTCAAGAACTCACAACAGCCCCGGCTGCGTTTTTCTGCCGCGCCCCGTGTTTTCTGCGTGTCTCCAGCTCATCCTGCATCTTCTGCTCTTCCTCTGCAGTCAGCCTTCCAAACCGAGCGGCACCAGCAATGCAGGGAAACTGCCGCCGATCGTCTGGAAAAAAGCGACACGCTTTTGCGCGGCAAGCCGATCCGCCTGTGCACCGAAAACCGTAGCAGATAAGGAGCAGAACGCGACATCTGTTATGGTATATAAAATCTCCCAAAAAAACCAAACCACAGCAAGATACCAGACCTTCGCGTCTGTTCCTGCGCTGCTACCCCGCAGCAAATACGTGCCACTAAAGCAATGCCGTACAGACAGACCATGGAACCGTGCATTTTCGTAAAACCGGAGGGGCTTTTTCCTTCCCCCGCCGCCGGTCTAATAGAAACCCGGCAATCGGGCTGTTCACCACATCCCACAGCTCCTGCACCGGCAGCAAAAGTCCCACGGTTTTCGGATCGATAAGCAACACATTGATGGAATAATAACTAAGATAGCCAACGATCCGGCTGCGACCGAACACCTGACCGCCTCCAGCCAAGCCATATAGAGAAAGCTCGCGCCCGGAAGGTGCGCACGAATATTTTGACATAAAAACCATTCCTCTGATCCATTGGATAAGAAGAGTGTAGCATATAGATAGATAAAACTCAGCCCTGTTTTATATTTTTCAAATATCAAACAGGGTTTTCATTAAGGACACAAACTGCGCGGCTCGCGCCTGGTTGATTTCGTAATAAATTCGCTTTTGATTATCACTTTCCGTCGTCATCTTAATCAATCCGCATCGAAAAAGCTGCTCGAGATGATGTGTTGCCGTGGCAGGCGTCAAATCCAGAAGTTTCGCCAATTCTCGGTTATACCGGGGTCTTTCCCGCAGCAGGAACAGGATCTCTGTGCGTTTGCTGTCGCCAACAGCGCGGCAAAATTCCGTAATCAACTGTTTGGCATTGTCTCTCTGTTCATCCGGACGGTGGTCCACAGCAAACAATCCGTAGAGAAACACATGATTGACGATAAACGAGGAAGTATAAATACTCAGAAGCGGATAACACTCCCGCACCGGCGCATCCGGCGCCAGGGTGGACCGCTCGGTAAAATCCTCAAAGCTCTGCATCCGCAGATAGGGCTGGATACGAGGTGAAAGCTGGTTCCAGGCGCTCTCCATGGCAGGAATATTCTCCCGCACTAAAAACGCCAGTGAGGTAAAATAACGCTCAATCTGTGCCACAAACCGGCAAAGCCATTCGCTGCCGGCAAGAAAGCTCTCCCAATCCTTTTCCGCCGTTTCATACAGCGAAACGTTCGCGTCCTGCAAAAAGCGATACCCCGAACGCAGCAACTCTTCCAATTGCTCCCGCGACATGACATCCGCCTGATATAAGAGGTCTTTTTCCAAAGCGAAGCAAACGCAGGGCAGAAGATAACTGCCAAGATCCGGCTCATCGAACAAAAACGGCGAATCCTCATTGTCCTTGCGCAAGGCGGCAAACGCCGCAACATAGTCGGCGTGCAGCTGGTTCCGCTGTAAATCCTCCGGCGTGCGCTCCAGCTCCTTCACCCCGAGAATATGGGTCAACACCTGCTCCAGCGCCGCTTTTTTGCCGTCCACATACAAAAGTCCCAGCGTCTCCACCACCGGTTCCGGCCGTTTGTGTAAAATCGCATTCATCCGGTAATCCTCCGTTTCCCCGATTTTTTTATTCCGTCAAAAAAGACGGACCTCCCTTTCACTTATCTTTATTATACCGGCTGCTCCGGCGCCGCGCAACCGCTTTTTTCTCTTTTCCCGGAGAAGGAACAGACAAACGCCGCCGCCAGCAAAAGGGAAATCACCACACCGGGGACACTGATATAAGCAAGCCCATAACAAAGCGGCGCCAGCGAAAGCAGAAAATCAGCGCCGCAAAGCCAGGGGATCGCCTTTGCGCCTCGCTGTTTTTTTGTCAAAAGCCCCGTCAGCGCAAAAACCAGAAGAACACAAAGCAAAACCGCGCACAGCAGCGGACCGAAATTAGCATAGCCGAAAGGCACCGGACTGAAATAGGAAAAGGTCCGGCGAATCGGCGCGCCCTGCGGTTCCGCAAACCGCAGCACCGCCCCCCAGGGGGGAATCATCAAAACAAGCGCACATACCAATAGCACGGTCTGCGCAAGAACTTTCTTCTTCATAAAAACACCTGCTTTCTTCCGCTTTTATCCACTGAGCTTTCTTCAAGTTCAGTATAGCCTGATCCATAAAAAAAATACAAGAACAGGAAGATAACAAAATACTGACAGAAAGTAACAAGTCCAAAATAATTTCCACCCATGCAATCCAGGGTTACATGGGTGGAAAAGATGATTTATAAGTTGTTAATTATTCGGAAAGCAGTCCCACCGCCGTGCGCAAGATTTTGCGGGCATCGGCCGTAGAAACTTTGCCATCCTGGTCACTGTCTGCTGCCTGTAAGGCCGCATCTGCCAGTTCCTCGAGGGAAACCGCGCTGCGCAGAGCCAAACGGGCATCAGTTGTGCTGACATCGCCATCACCGTCTACATCCATGGCTACAATGACCACATATTGGTTAATCACGCCATTATTTGTATTATTATTAATTTGAATTAAGGAGCCGGTTCCCACAAAAGCGCTGGAATCCAACGCTTCGCCGTTTACACCGTTGATGGTGATATTATTATTGATGATAGTTTGATTCAATACGCCAGTATTGGTATTCGGGGGGATAGTTGCGGTTCCATCGTCCTGATTAATAACAATATCTTCACTTTCCGTTTCCAGCTGCTCCGGCTCTAACTGGGGAATAACTTCCTGCGCCACAAGGACTTCTCCGCATACGGCGCAGTGACTGCCCTCGGTCAGACCGGTTTCAGTTGCCGTTGGTTCCACCGCCGGGTCAATTACTTCCTGGTGACCAATCGGGAATACTTCTTCGTTTTTGTAATGCTCGCCACAGCTGCAAGCATAGGTATAATAGCTCATTTCCACACAGGATTCTTTGATCACTTTTTTATTATAAATGTGCTGCACCACTAAATCAACGCCGGGCAGCTGCGTGCTGCCATCGGCAAAAGAATAATCATCTGAAAAAACATTGCTGCAATCAATCTCTGCCGGGCTATTGTATTTTAAGATGATATTTCCCATATCAATGGTATCCGTTTTGGCGTGTGAACTAACGACATACAGAATCCCCAAGCCTTTTTTGCTGCTATATACCTGTTCATAGGCCCAATCATATCTGTCGGAAGAAATAAATTGAATCGCCTCCTTATCGAATTGCAATTCAAAAATGCCGTTTTGCAAATACATGGCGTCGGTAAGGAGAACCTGATACTCAACATAGACCGGATATGCCTGCGGGTCGGCAGAAAGCGAACCGTGTTCATCTGTTACAATAAGAAAAGATTCCTCTTCTTCTGTTGCCGGTGTCGTCTCCTGCGCCGCCGCACCAACGACAAACAGGGACAGCAAGATACAACAAATCAGCAAACAGGCGATTCCTTTACGAATACATAGCATATTATGTTTCCTCCAATTATATTTTTTAATAGTATAGCATAATTTATGTCGATTGTCAATTAAATAATGTTATCAAATTAACGTCGCGATAAAATCATATTTTCACAGATATTCTTATAAAAACCACAAGATATTATATTATTGACTGATTCCCAACGCCTGTACTCCGTAAAAGACAAAAACCGCCCGACTGCGGTAGCCAATCCTCAGACGGTACACACAGGCGAACGGCAAGCAATGGATATTTACAGACAGATAACCGCTTAGTTTACCCGAGCACAATACACCCTTTCGGGCAGTTTTCTACGCAGGCGCCGCAGGCGGTGCAGGCATTGCGGTCAACCTCCGCCAGGTTGTTCGTTACATGAATCGCGTCGGACGGGCAGGTTCTTTCGCATTTTTTGCAGCCGATACAGGCGGTTTTGCAGACCTTCATGGCAAGG
>CASFQZ010000083.1 GCA_949296825.1 uncultured Eubacteriales bacterium | reverse complement strand
TGAATCGATAATTGACGCTGACACATGGCAACGAGTGCAGGAATTACGGAAGAACAAACGCCGCCCGCCAAGGACAGGAAAAACAAATATTTTCTTCGGCATTGCGCGTTGCGCCGATTGCGGCGAAAAGCTGTATTACTGTACAAGCAAAAACTTTGAAGCAAGGCAAGACCATTTTGTCTGCTCTACCTCAAGGCTCAAAGGGAAAGAAATTTGCCCGACGAATTTTATCCGCGCTGTGGTATTGGAACAGGGTGTACTTGCTCATATGAGAATGACGATTGCCTGTGTTGCTAACCACGAAGAACAATTCCGAAAAGCTATGGGCGCGAAGCAGAAAGCCGAAGCGAAAAAAGAACTTGCGGCGAAACGGCGGCAACTCACACAAGCGGAACGACGGATAGAAGAACTTGACCGGCTATTCAAGCGTATTTACGAGGACAACGCCAATGGAAAACTCTCTGACAGCAGGTTTCAAATGCTTTCTGACGATTACGAACAGGAGCAGGAAGAACTGCGGGAAAAGCTGTTGCAACTGAATGAAGAAATTACAAAACAGGAAGAACAGGCAGAGAACATTGACAGGTTTATCGGCAAAGTAAGGAAATATCTTAACTTGGACGAACTAACGCCCGCAATACTCAACGACATGGTAAAGGCGGTGTATGTTCACGCGCCGGACAAGTCAAAAGGTTATAGGGAACAGCAGATTGACATTTCCTATGACCTTGTGGGAATACTTTCCGCATCCTTGCTGAATAGCTTGCAAAATGGAGAAACGGCATAGCCGAAGCTACGCCGTTTCACGAAAACAATCTTATGCTGTTTTATGCGTGTAGCCCTATGGGGGGGCTTTTTTTGCGGGAGGGGCGTTATGCGGGCGCAGTGTGGGCGATGGGGGCGGGTATGGGGTGTTTTGCTGCGGCGGCTTAACTTTGGCGGGCGGCGTATTTTTTTGCGGCTTTTAGAGCTAAAAGGTACAAATCCAGGTACAAAAGGAACATCCTGCCGCTCTTTTTATCGGAGGGTGGTATGATAAAGGCACGAAAGGAAAAGCAACGGGAGCTTTGTAAAAGTTTTCGTTATCTGTAACTTTTTCTTGCGTTTTGTCCGATATTATGAAAATACCGAAAAGGAAAGGATGAATACAATGAACATACTGGTAACCTTAAACAGCAATTATATCCCCCCTCTGACCGTCATGCTCCGGTCTCTCCGGCGCGCCGCACCTGAGCTTTCCCTGGACTTGTATGTCGCTCATTCGTCTCTTTCCGAGGCGGATTTCCGGGCGATCGAGAACAGCTGCGATCTGCGATATACCCGCATCCATCCGGTCAGCATTGCGCCGGACGTGCTGGCGGACGCGCCGATTTTGAAGCGACTGTCCAAGGAGACCTATTACCGGCTGCTTGCCATTGAATTTTTGCCGCAGGATGTAGAGCGCATTCTCTACATCGATCCGGACACGGTCTTCCTGCGCTCGCCCGAAAGCTTATACGAGCTGGATTTTGGCAGCAACCTGCTGGCAGCGGCGGGGCACACCAGCGGCTGGATTGAACGTCTGAACCATCTGCGCCTGCACATGGCGAAGGGGTCGCGCTATATCAACGCCGGGGTCATTTTAATGAATATCGCCGCCCTGCGCAAGGAAGTCACCGTCCACGATATTTTTGAATACATTGCCCGAAACGCAAAAAAACTCTATCTGGGCGATCAGGATGTATTCAACGGAATGTTCTCCGGACGAATCCGGATTTTAGATGAAACCATATATAATCTGGATGAAAAGACCTTTTCGTTTCACCCGGAAATCGACCTGGATTGGGTCGCGTCAAATACCGTCATCGTCCACTATAACGGCGCGTATAAGCCCTGGAAGGCGGGTTATCGCGGCGTGCTGCAAAACTTTTATTTTGAAGCCGCCGATGAAATTCCCGCGCCGTGCCGGTTGACGCGCATGGAAAGGCAGTGGAGCGCATGAGCAGAAAAACGGACGTCCTGCGGCGAAGCGGCGAAGCCCGCGCCGCCGCATCGGATGAAGCGCAGGAGCTGCTGAAAAGAAAACGCATTTTGACCCTCTGCTCGGCGGCAACGCTCCTGGTGATTTCGGTGATCTGCTATTTTACGCTGGGGCAAAAGCTGCTGCTGTTTGTTGAAGATAAGGACGCCTTTAAGGCGTGGCTGGACAGCTTTGGCGCAGGCAGCCGGTTTATCTTCGTGGCAATCCGCACCTTACAGACCGTGATTAAAATCATTCCGGCGGAGCCGCTGGAAATCGGCGCAGGGTATGTGTTCGGCACTTGGGGCGGGCTGTTTTGGTGCTCGCTGGGATCGCTGCTCGGCTCGCTGATTATTCTTTTGCTAACCAGAAAATTCGGCACGAAACTGGTCTCGCTGTTTGTGACAAAAGAACGCATCCAATCACTGCGTTTTCTGCAAGACAAGAAAAATTTGAACACATCCCTGTTTATCATCTATCTGATCCCCAGCACGCCGAAGGACATCATCACCTATCTGATCGGTCTGACGGACGAGAGTATCCCGCTGTTTTTGCTGATTACGACCATCGGCAGAATCCCGTCGATCCTCACCTCCACCTGGTGCGGCGCAACGCTGCGGCAGGAAAATTACCTGTCGGCGGCGCTGATTTTCGGGGCGACGGCGGTTTTGGGGCTGACCAGCGCGGCGATATACCGCAAGGTGACAGCAAAGAAAAACGCCGCTCTTTCGGACGATGAAGAAAAACCGCAGCCGCCGACAAAAGCCGGCGAGAGGAACACACCGGTAAAGCGGCCCCATCCACCGGCAAAAAATCAACCGGCGGCGCTGCTTCCGGCTGCCGCCCTGCCCCGCCTGCTGCGGGGGAAACCCGCACCGGGGCAAAATCCAATCAGCCATCCCTTTTAGGGGAAAATACCTCCTGTCCCTGCATACAAACGACAAAACCGGCACATCCTATGGATGAAGCCGGTTTTGTCATTTTATGGAAGGAAGGATTCCCTATGTCCCGTACGCTCTGTCCCGCCGCACTGCAATGCGGCATCTGTTTTTTGCTCTGTGCTTTTCTCTTACAATTCACCGCTTTTTTTGCCGAATGCAAGACCATTACGGATAGCTGTCTGCGTCTGCACGTGATTGCGTCCTCCGACCGTGCGGCAGACCAGCGCAGGAAGCTTCTTGTGCGCGACGCGGTACTGGAGGCAGGCGGCGCGCTC
Organism: uncultured Eubacteriales bacterium; assembly: GCA_949296825.1. Lineage (GTDB taxonomy): Bacteria > Bacillota > Clostridia > Oscillospirales > Acutalibacteraceae > RGIG2774. The sequence goes on along the minus strand of CASFQZ010000083.1, from coordinate 927 downwards.
TTTGACGGCAGCGTCACCGCCGGGGAAGCCGAGGAAAAAATCCTCCCCGCCGTCGAGACGCTGCGGCAGGCAGCGGAGCGAACCCTGCGCGCCCATGGCAGTGACGAGACGGTTCATGTTACGGTGGAAAAAGAGTTTTTTCCGGCGAGAACCTATGAAACTCTGACCCTGCCCGCCGGCAATTATGAAGCGGTCAAGGTCGTTATCGGCGACGGGAAAGGGCAAAACTGGTGGTGTGTGATGTTCCCGCCGCTCTGTCTGCCCGCCGCCGAGGAAAAAACGGAAGACTACTGGACAAGCAGCCAGCAGCAGATTTTGAAAACGCCGGGCAGGTATCAGGTGCGTCTCAAACTGGCGGAATGGATCGCGCAGCTGATGGGCACATAAAAGCAGCCCCGATACGCAGTGCATCGGGGCTGCTCTTTTCAGGAAAGATTCAGCTCATGGAATCAAAAGGCGCTGAGCAGTCTTTCAAAGAAATCAATGATCGTACGGAACAAATCAATGATCGTATTAAAGACGCGGGTGAAGAAGTTCTCGTCGGGCTCCTGCTCGGGATGGCAAATATCGCAGTTGCCGTCGCCATCCGCATCCGTATGGGCGCCCTTGTGAAGCAGCACGCCCTCGTCATCAAAGGCATAGATCTCGCCGTCGATCTCGACTTCGCCGGTCGCCATGTAGCCGGTCTCCGGATCGAAATAACGCTCGCCGGTCAGGCGCTTGTTCGCAAGAGAGGAAATCATTTTCCCATCCTCATCATAGCACCAGTACAAACCGTCCACATCATACCAGCCGGTGACATACTGACCTGCCCACTCATAGCGGGTGCCGTTTTCGTCCACATCGACGAAGCCGCGGATCAGTCTGCCTTCGGAATCACATTCATAGCGCTTATAGCTTCTGGTCCATATACCGGTCAGCATTTTA
>CASFQZ010000082.1 GCA_949296825.1 uncultured Eubacteriales bacterium | reverse complement strand
CAAAGGCAGGAAGATATGACTAAGGAAGATAAGAAAAACTCATACCTGTATTGCAAGTTTAGAGATGAACAGTTTGCCCTCTATGACGAATACGCAAAGCGGCATGGTATGCTGATGAAAACGCTGTTGGTGGTTAATGTCCTCTTCTACTCAAAAGAGGGAATGACGCAGGCCGAAATTTGCAAGAGGACCTTTCAATCGAAGCAGACCGTGAATTTAATCATCAAAAATCTGTTGTCAGACCGCTATGTTACCGTTACCGAAGTGCCGGAAAGCAAACGGAGCAAAATCGTCCAGATGACAGAAGCAGGGCGGGCATACTATGAAAAAGTTGTACGCCATATCACATGGGCAGAGGATACGGCTATGTCCATGTTTACGCCGGAGGAGCAAAAGCAGCTCATTGACCTGTCGAGGGCTTTCACAAAAAATCTTGCCATGCTGGTGAATCAGGAAACGGAGGATTAACAAATGGAATTTTACGAAGTTATCAACAAGAGAAGAAGTATTCGTCAATTTGTGGACAGAGAAATCCCCAGAGAAGTATTGGAGAGGATTTTAGACGCGGGATTAAAAGCCCCATCTTCCAATCATCAAAGGCGCTGGGAACTGGTAACGCTGACGGATAAGAACATCATTATGGAACTGGCTAAATTTATTCGTCCCTACCCTTGCCGCATAGGGGAGCCGAAAACGCCGCAGCAGGAAATGTTCAAAATTGCCTACCCCCGCCAGCGCACCATGATGGAAGAAGCCGCTTGTGTAATCCTGCCCTACTTCAAGCAGAAATACCCTTTGAGCGAGGATAAAAACGGCTACGGTCTTATGGATTATGGCGCGGCATGGGCGTTGGTAGAAAATATGCTTCTTGCCGCAACTGCGGAAGGGCTGGGGTCTGTTGTCCATATTCCGGTGAAGAAGGAACCGGAACAGATTAAAGATTTTCTGAAAGTGCCCGATGGCTGGGCCTTGCCTGCCCTGGTGGTGCTGGGCTATGCTGTCAAAGACCCGCTCCTGCCGACCCAGGTTAAGGCCACGGTTGAGAACAAGGTACACTGGAACAAGTGGTAAACCACAGGAGAAAATAAGATGGAATTTCATGAGGTTATCGAAAAAAGAAGGACAAGCCGGGAATGGACAGACAAAGAGGTTGATTTTGAAGCAATCAAGCGGAGGATTGCCGCCGGAATGAAAGCCCCCTCATGGGATCACTGCCGAGGCTGGCAGTTGATCGTTCTCCATGAGCGCGAGGAAAAGGAACGGGCCTTTGCATACGCAAAAGCCGCTGCGACAGCATAGACAAACAGACGCGCAAAAAGTCTTGCCTGCTGCGGCTTGCAGAGAACAGAAACCGTATCAGCCCCCGGAAATAGGAAAATGCCGTTTATCGTTCCACAAATATAAAAAACGGATAAGAGGCTTTCGCCCTCTTACCCGTTTTCTGCCGCAGTCCGTCTGTCAGCTTGTTTTCAATTTTTCCTTATCGGCAGACGTCATTCGCTTTTCCGCCCTGTTCTCATTTGTCGGACAGGCGGATCACGTCCGCCGCCTTGCCGATAACGACCATATGGTCCGAACCGTTGAACCGGTATTCCGCGCCCGGCAAAAGCTTCAGGTCGTTGTTGACCTTCATGGCAATGATATTGATCTTATATTTTGCCCGAATGTTGATTTCCGATATCGTTTTTCCAATCCAGGCCGCAGGGACCGGGATCTCATAGATCGCATAATCTTTTGTCAGCTCGATATAGTCAAAGATATTGGAAGCGTTATAGCGCACGGCAAGCTTTTCCGCCATTTCCCGCTCAGGATAGACCACCTCATCTGCGCCGATCCTCATCAAAAGATCCGCCTGAATGTCCTGCTTGGCCTTGGCGACGACAAACTTCGCCTTGAGCTCCTTGAGAAGCGCCGTAATGACAAGCGAGGACTGAAAATCGTCTCCGATCGCTACAAAACAGATATCAAAATGGTTGACGCCAAGGGTACGCAAGACACTTTCGTTGGTGCAGTCCGCAATCTGCGAATCCGTAAACACAGTCGAATACTGTTCGATCACGGACGCATCCTTATCGACGATCATCACGTCATTGCCAAGCTCCAGCAGCTTTTTGGCAAGATGACGTCCAAAGCGTCCCATTCCTATTACCAATATGGATTTCATATTCCGTAAAACCTCCGCTCACATGTCTTTGATAAATCACATGTCGTTATCCGATCAACACCTTTTCCGTCGGGCGCTGTATATCCGGTCTTTCTCCCTCCGTTGAAAAAGCAAGCGCCAGAGAAAGCCCGCCGACGCGGCCGGCGTACATCAGAAAAGCGAGGATCCATTTGGACGCCGTGCCAATGGACGGCGTGATCCCCATAGTAAGCCCCACCGTTCCGATAGCAGAGCTCGTTTCAAACAGCGCGACCTCAAGCTCGATGGATTCCAGCGCCATGATGGCGACCGCGCAGCCCAGAGCAAGCACGATATAGACCGTGGTAATCGCGCAGGCCTGCTTGACGGTTTCATCGGAAATCCGCTTTTTAAAAACGGTAATGCTGTCCTTGCTGCGCACCGACGCCACAACGTTCATGATAACGATAAAGAAGGTCGCTGTTTTGATGCCGCCTGCCGTGGAACCGGGGCTGCCGCCGATCAGCATCAGAACGATCGACAGAATCCCGCCGCCGTCGGTAAGCGCCGCCTGATCGATCGTGTTAAAGCCGGCTGTTCTCGTCGTCACCGACTGGAACAGCGCGCCGAGGATCTGCTCCCCTGTGCTCATTCCCGCAAGCGCGCCCTCCTGCTCCAGCAGGAAAAAGCCAAGCCATCCCGAAAGGATAAGAAAAGCGGTCGTGACAAGCACGATTTTGGTATGGAGCGCGTATCTCTTAAAATGCCACTTGCAGCGGATCAGATCCGACCAAACGAAGAACCCGATGCCGCCGATGACGATCAGAGCCATCAGCGTAAACTGAACAATCACATCGTCCTGCATGGTCATGAAAGAGGTGAACTGACCGTATTTGCCCATCAAATCGAAGCCGGCATTGCAAAATGCCGAAATAGAATGAAAAACGGCGTTCCAAAGTCCCTCAAGGATGCCCATCTTCGGGCAGAATCTTACAGCGAGAATCAAAGCGCCGGCGCCTTCAAACAAAAGCGTCCCGCGCAGGATCTTCCGTATCAGCGTCGTTATGCCGTTGAGCTGAACATATCCCGCAGACTGCATAAGAAGCCGTCTTTTATGCAGGCTGATCCGTTTATGCATAAAAATAGCGAACATGGTCATTACCGTCATAAAGCCAAGCCCGCCGATCTGTATCAGCAAAAGGATCACAAGCTGCCCGAAAAAGCTCCAATGCGTATAGGTATCGACTACCACCAGTCCTGTCACACAGGTAGAACTGGTCGCAGTAAACAGCGAATCCAGAAACGGCGTCCATGTTCCCTCCGCCGACGAAACCGGCAGACAGAGCAAAAACGCTCCTGCCAAAATAACAAGCAAAAAGCTGAGTGCGATTAACTGTGTATAAGTCAGTTTATGACGTTTGATCTTCAAAATAAAACCTCCGGCGAGACACGGTGACAAAACCGTATAACCAGCTCGAAAATGTTTCATTATTATATCACGCACATATTATTTTGTCAAGCGGATTACTTCAAAAAGTGGGAAACATTGACAAATAGACGATCGAATGATAGAATAAGAAGCAGGGTCTCGCCGATTCTGTCAGACAAGCGAATTTGGAAAGGAAGGACATGCCATGAAAATCCGGAAAAAACAAGCTGTATCCAACTGTGATACCTGTGTCTTTTATGATTGGGACGACGATTTTGAAGCTTATATCTGTACCGCTGACCTGGATGAAGACGAATTGGAGCATTTTGTATACGGCAGCACCGGTCAATGTCCATATTATCGTTTTTACGACGAATATAAAAGCGTGGAAAAACAAAACTAAAGAAAAGCTTTGCCGGGATCCCAGACAATACACCCCCGGCGCAAGGAGGATTTCCTTTGATCAAAATCGCGGTTTTTGACGTCAAGTCCTACGATATCCCGGGACTTGAGCGATATGGTCCCGAAAACGGGATCGAATTCAAATTTTTTGAAACCAAGCTGAATATCGATACAGCAGGCCTTGCCGCAGGCTCGGACGGCGTCTGCGTATTCGTAAATGACGATATTTCAGAACCCGTCATCGATGCGCTCCGCCAATGCGGCGTAAAGCTGATCGCACTGCGCTGTGCGGGCTTCAACAACGTGGACCTGCGTGCGGCATCAGGAAAAATCTGCGTCGTCCGCGTTCCGGGCTACTCGCCTCACGCCGTCGCGGAGCATGCGCTCGCCATGCTGCTTACGCTCCTTCGCAAAACGCACAAGGCCTATCTTCGTACAAGAGATTTTAATTTCAGCCTGACAGGACTTGTCGGAGCCAATCTCTTCGGAAAAACCGTCGGCGTCATCGGAACAGGGCGCATCGGCAGAGTCTTTATCGATATCTGCCGCGGGCTCGGCATGCGAGTCATCGCCTATGATGTTTATCCCGCCAAGGACGCGGATTTTGAATACGTTGCACTCGACCGGCTGTTCGCCGAATCGGACGTGATCTCCCTGCATTGCCCGCTCACCCCGGAGACCACGCATATGATAAACGAAAAAAGCCTTGATAAAATGAAGGACGGCGTCATTCTTATCAACACCTCACGCGGCGCCTTAATCGACGCGGAG